>DASPXM010000180.1:0-53521 GCA_035637295.1 Verrucomicrobiia bacterium | reverse complement strand
TCTTCCGGCTTGATGCCGAATCCCAACAGCGCGCGGATGAAAACGCGCATGCCGTCGACGGCGTCCATGTGCAGCACTTGGCCAAAGTCGCTGCCGATAATGCAGCGGTCGGGACCGATTTCTTTGATCGTCCGAATGGTTTCCATTGGATCGGCAACCGGCTGATACAAGCTTGGAATCATGGGTTGGCAATAAGTGCCGACGTAAACGCCTAGATCCCGCAGCTGCTTCATCTCGTCGAGCAAGAGCTTGTTTAACTCCAAGAGTGGATGATCCAGCGTCGCGCGGACACCGATTTCTTTGGCGAGTCTTGCCAAAGGCAACAACTCCTGAAAATCCGTGTGGCCGAAGCCGATACCGACCTGCTTCTCCGCCGCCATTTCCATGATCGCTTTCACTTCCGGCAGTACCTTCGCGTCCTCGCCGCAAAGGCGCACACCTTCATGTTCCGGATGACCCGCGCCACGCCAGAATCCGTAAGAAGTAAACGTCGGGAACCAAATCATTTTGAAGTTGGGGTACTGAAGCCCCACGCGGATATATTCCGGCCTCATGCCGAGACAGGTGCCGGCGCCGCCATAGACTTCGACGCGGTTGGTCAGCTCGCCTCGCGCAATCATGTCGTCGATATGACGTTGCGCGAGGTACGCCGAGGTCGCGCTCAGGTTCCAATGGTCTTTGAACGCAATCGCCCGCATACCGCACCTCGACGCCTCGATGGCGATCTGAATCATGTCCTGCGAGCGGTGCACAAAATCCGGGTAGGCGTGGATATGACAATCGATCGCTCCTTTGAGCAGCTCATTCTCGATTCCCGGATAGATCTTAAGCATCTCCGGGTTGTCCTTCAGCATTTGATAAAAATAATCCTTGGCGTTGAGCTCGCGTACGCGCGCCACGCTCAAGGTTCGCCCGACCATCAATTCCTCCGCGGCCTTCGCATCTGCGGCAAAATCACACATGAAAAGATCTCCCTTCGGTCGTTTTCAGTTCAAAGGTCCATGTTCAAAGTTCAAAGTTTAGTTTCGGATTCACTCCAACACTACGGTCGTTTCAATGTTCAACGTCTTGGTTGTCTGACTTGGAATCTTCGACGTTAACCTTGAACTAGGCGTGCTACGCGCGTCCCCACGCTTCCAGGAATCGACGCGCGTCTTCCACAACCGGCTCGGTTACCGGGACGTAGGGAATTACCATCCGGGTGACGCCCGCTTCTTCGAACGCTTTCATTTTTTCTTTGATCTCTCGAATATCACTCGCGGGCACGACCGGCAGTTTGTCCATGTACTCGTCGGTAAGCGCGCCCATCGCCGCTTTGAAACCGCCCTTTTGAAACGCTTCGTGGATGGCATTCACTTCTTGCTCGAAGCCCATGCCGCGCAGCATGTCACTATAGTGATCGGCGATATTGTAGAAGGTCAGCACTTGACGCAGTTTGGCACGGGCAAGATTCCTGTCGGGGTTTAAAGAGACGCGCGACTTGGCGATGATCTCGATCTTGCCGGGATCGCGACCCGCCTCGATCGAGCCTTCGCGCACCCGCGCGGTGATCTCCTTTACTTTTGCAGGCGTGGCCATATTGATGAACACCCCGTCGGAAATCTTGCCGACGAGTTTCGTCATCTGCGGCCCCAAGCCCGCGAGATAAACTGGCAGGTTTGGATGGCTCGGTTTCCAAGAGAGCTGAAAACGCTTGCCGGTTTGATAAATCTCGCCGTCGTACTCGACGCGCTCGCCGGCGGCGACTTTGCGGACAATCTCAATATACTCGCGCGCGCGCTTCAATGGCCGATCGAACACGCCGCCATGCCAACCGGCGATGGCCTTGTTTGCCACACCAAGTCCCAGCAGCAAGCGCCCGCCGGAAAGATCTTGCAGCGTCGCGGACTGAATTCCCAGCGTCACCGGGCTGCGTCCGTAGATATGGTAGATCGCCGTGCCGAGCTTGATGGTTTTTGTCCGGCTCGCAACCGCCGAAAGCATGACCATTGGGTCCGTGCTGTTGGATTCGCCTTTCCAAAATGCGCCAAATCCCACCTGTTCGGCCAGCACGATCAGGCCCGGCACATCGGCCGCCGGATAGTGCGCCGCCGAGTTTATCTCAACATCATAGATCATCATTTATCCTCTTCTTCGACTTTGAATGATTGAAGCGTGGAATTTTGACCCGCGAAAACCTTCGGTACACTAGCCAGCGACTCCGCCCAAGTCAAACACGCCTAATGGAATCTATCCCCACAACACGCTTAAGGTTGTGTCGATCTTGCTTTTTGCGCCAGCAGGTCCAACTCCTTTTTGAGTTTCTCAGTGTTCTCCATGAATTGATTGACGGAGGTCGAAGGCAGCCAGGCCGCATCGATTGGTTTTACAATGCCGGTATACTCCATGACGTTTGAGAACTTGCTACGATTAGCGAAGTCAATAATGAGGCTCAGGCCAATCGCCGCCCCGCTGACCAAGAGTGCTGCCCATAGGCGCGAACGCCGTCGCATGGCCGAGGCCCTACCGAGATGACCGTACACCAGCGCCGCGAGGATAACCCCCGAACCTAAAAATCCAGCCATCCACAGCGCCGGAATAACAGGAAAGAAAAATTCAAGCCACTCGGACAAGGTACTGAGGACGAGAAATCCGAAGATGGCGGAGCAGGCGATCGCGACATGCTCGGCGAAGTGAAAGCGGCTCACGACGATCCGGCTCGCCAGCGCCCATAAACCGGCCCAGCCAAGCAGCATGGACAGAGTCATCAACGGTTCGCTAACGACTTTGGCCACGGTCACCCGCTCAACGCTACCAAGAAAGGAATCTAAGCAAAGCAGCAACAAAATAATCAGACCGGCGATGGGCGCCGCATAGGATGACGCCAGCCATGATGCTTGAGTCTGGCGATCGATCAGTGTCGGCGCCAACGTTTGGTCGACGCTACAAAAGCGCAGCAGCGTGCGACCGATTCGAAATGGCGCGCCGGAATGCAGCTCCAGAACTGAAACACGGTCGCCATCGACCCCACCACGCAGCCCGTTGACACTCTCTAAGTCGCGCGCGAATAATCTGCCACTCTCATCAGATTCGATGGCGAGATGCACCGGACAAACGTAAGGATCGTTGACGACCACGTGATTGCCATAGGCGCGGCCCACTTGGACGGGAAAAGAATCAATACGAACCCGTTCCGTAACATTGCCTTTCGCGTCGAGAATTTCGACATAGCCTAGCGGCGCCATTTGATGCTCTCCATATAGCGCCGGCTGAGCGCCTCGATATTTTCGAAGCTCACGCCGGAAAGATTTAACGTCGAAACCAATCCGACATTTGTCGCGCCGAGGGTCGCCACCCTGAACACGGCATCATAGAGACCGGGCAGTTTCACGTATTGACGCGCGCATAACACGGCTTTGACTTTCCCGGTTTGGGTTTGCACGTTGCGCGTCTGACACCGAAATGGCGTCACTTCTTCTTCATTGCCGAACACGGCCGTATTGCCGGCCTGGACTTGGGCCGAGTACAAGTTGAAAAACTGCGGCGGATAGAGCTCCGCCGTTGACAACAACTGGTGATAAAACCGGACGATCCCCGACGACTGCTCGCTCGAAACAAAGATGTAATCGTCCGTCGAACAGTCGTGGGTCACGGCAACATAGGGAAGTTCTTTGCGTCGCACCGCGTCGGCCCAGCAATGGAAAAAATCCGTCGGCTTGGTGGGCAGCGTATAGGGACCGAAGCTTATGCTCGGTGTTTTCGACGAAAACATACCGGACAGATAGCGCGCCTGATTGGCTTGAATTTGCTCGCCGACCTCGGCGAGAAATCCATTTCCCGGTCGGTTTTCGACCCGAGCTGTCTTTTCGAGCAACGCCAGCGCCCGCTCGGCGGGAACTAAAAAGCTGATCTGCTCGCCTTCCGTCGCAACGTTGACGCCGATCACCGTGCCGGCATGCGTCAGCGTCGGACCGCCGCTCATGCCGGGATTGAGCGAGCCGGTGAAATGAACTTTGGGATAAAGCGTATGGCGTAAGAGACCGTTGTAGGTCCCCTCAACAATGGTCAAACCAAGGTCGCGCGGATGACCGAGAGAGTAAAGCCGCGTCCCCTGCTCGACCGGCTTCGTTTCCAACGTCAAAAATCCTTTGGGATGGCGATCGGTGCGAAGCACGGCTAAGTCGTAGACTACGTCAACGCCCAAGACTTTCGCCGGACTCGATTGTCCCGACGGCTCGGTAACCTCGACGCGATACCGATCAGCAGAGTGAATCAGCTTCGATACGACGTGGTAGTTGGTGACGATATCGCCGCGCGCGCTGGCGAAAAATCCCGTGCCGACGGAAGCCTTCGCGGCAGACCCGGTTTCGACGACCTCTATCTTCACCACATGTTCGGAAAACTGCTTGAAGATCTCGGGTGTTGCTTTGATGGCCTGGGCCCACAGCCGGCTTGGCAGTGCTCCCGTGGACAACCAGAACAACAGTACGGCAATGGCAACGTTTCGTTTCATCGATAAACCGTGGTCGAAATCCGTGCCGTGGAATGCCTTGTTAGCGGTAGCGCTGCTTAGGACACCCGAGTAATTCCTCGCGACGGAAGATCCCTAATCGTCTCGTCGCGAAATCCTAGCTCGCTAAGAATTTCACCGCTATGCTCGCCCAGCAGTGGCCGCGGGTTAGCTTTTTCCCTGGCCAGATTTTTCATAGTGCACAGGGGGCGCGAAGTAACGATAGGAATCGCCTGCGGGCGGCGACTCGATCTTGATCACCCGTGCGCCAAGGTCGGCCAAGAGCGCCGCCGCATAGGGCCCGGTGACAAACGTCGCGCACTCGATGACGGTGAGACCCTGGAGAATCGGAACTGGCATACAGAATCATCCCTTGTACATTGGTGGACGCTCCGACGGGCCAGTGAGGTGTTCAAAGCGGTTTGAGAGTTTGGTTTCGCCGCGCATGAACCCCTTGACGGAGATATCGCTACCGTGTTCCTCGGGATCGGCTGCCTCTCCCGCTCCGGGCGTGGTGCTCGCCTCAGCGTGGCGCGACTAGGATCTCGTCCCGTGGGAAGTAGTCCATAATCTCCGCGCCGTTCTTGGTAACGACGAGCATGTTTTCCAAGCGCACCCCGCCGACGCGGTGCTCACCTTCACGGCATTCAACGGCAAGCGTCATGCCTTCTTCGAGCACCTGCGGATGATCGAATGACCATAGCCGGTTAATGATCGGCATGTCATAGCCCGTGCTCGTGCCGAGTCCAATACCATGACCGATTTCGCTGGCGAGCACTTCGACTTCGCTCTGATATCCCCATTTGGTAGCCGGCGGAAAATGCTTCGCTACGTCGGCCGTCGTCCTGCCCGGTTTGATGTCTCCGATGATCGCATCGATGCGCTCGCGCATGACTTTGTACCAGTCTTTTTCTCTAGGGGTCGGTTGCCGGCCGACGATGAAAGTTCGATAAGTGCAACTGCCGTAGCCCATGTAAGTCGCGCCGCAATACGATCCATAAACGAGGTCGCCGAACTGGACCACACGGCTGGTCGCATGCGGGCCGCGATCAAATGTCATTGGCCCGGTGCGCCAGCCGCCTGGAACCGCCGCCTCCAAGCCGAGTTCGTAGCCCGCCGTCGAGCCGAGAGTCATCAAATCGGTATCTTTCATTCCGGGTTTCAAATTCTCCCAGATGCGGAACCAAACCCCGTCGACCATCGCGGCGCAAGTTTTAAGGCAATTAATTTCGTCCTGATTTTTGAGCATGCGCGTTTCGAGCATGAGCTGACGCGTGTCGACGATGTTCTTCACGCCCGCGTTGACAAGCGCCTCCCGGGCATAGCCGTCGAAGCTGCCGAGACCGACCTTCTCGCCGAGTAATCCACGCTTTTCCAACTCCTCCTTGATCTCCCCGGCAAACGCCTTCGCTTCCGCAGCGCAAGCTTCAGGACCGGGGGCGCCGGTGAGCCACGAACGCGCCGGGCGCCATTCTTTGACCCACGGACACTGGTCGGGCATCTGATGGTAGTAACCATCATGCTCGTACATCACGGGGTCATGCTCGGCAAAGAAAAGCACGTAACGACACATCGGATAAGCAAAGCCTTTGAGCGCTGTCAGGTAGCGGATGTTTTGATGATTGGCTTCGACAATCGCCGCGATCCCATGCTTGCGCATCAGCGATTGGGCGCGCTCGACGCGCTGCCGACGCATGCGGTCGGGATTGAGCCGTTCTTGCCAATCCGCCGTTTCAGGACCAAAAGTGAGCTTCGGCGCATATTGAATCATGACTTGCCTCCTCTACGAAAACAGGATTTCCTTCTTTTCCGATACGCCGCAATTGAATTCAGATCAAGCCGCTTCGATCATTATGTTGAGTCGCCCGACACGAGCCATTATCACGGATCAACTTTACCTTGGACGAATTGTCGCTTGCAACAGTGCAAAGGAATCAATTGCAATCGCTTGCAATCCTTCGATCGGCTGGATACACAGCAACGAAGATGCACGTTAAGCGAGGTTTTTTCAGCAAGGCATGGTGTCTTTTAGCGGATCCGACCCTTGTCGAAGAAGTTTTGCGCGAACGGAGGTAAGCATGTCAGAAAACGCAGTGCGGATCATCGACATAGACGGCCATGTGCGAGAGGCCGATGATCTGTGGGAAAAATATTTGGAGCCGCCGTTTCGTGCCCGCGCGCCGAAAGTGGAGCAGGTCGCCAATGGCCAACTGCTGTTTCGCCTCGAGGGCGATCGTCACCATCGTCGGCCAGATGAAACTCCTTTTCGTGTTAAAGAGGACGCTTCTCCTGCCAACGAAAACCGCCATCTCGCCACCGATCCGAACGATCGCCTCAACGCGATGGACCGCGACCGCATCGAACGTGGCCTACTTTTTCCGTCCGCCGGTTTGTATTTGCCTTCCGTGCAAGAAGCAGCCTACGGCGCCGCGCTGTGTCGTGCCTATAATAATTGGCTCTATGATTACTGCGCCGCGGATCGCAAACGCCTCATGGCCGTCGGCATAATCCCAGTGCAGGACGTTAAATTGGCCATCGAGGAAACCCGGCGCGTAGTCAAGGAACTCGGCTTCAAGGGCATCTTCGTTAGGCCCAACCCGATCAAGGGCCGCAACATTGATGATCCGTATTACGATCCGCTCTACAAAACGATTCAGGAACTCGGTGTTCCACTCTTGATTCACGAGGGCTCTGGAGCATTTCTTCCCACTGCCGGCGCTGATCGGTTCGCGGGCCAGTGGTTTTTCACCCATACGATTTCCCATCCGGTCGAGCAAATGCTCGCTAGCCTGGGTCTAGTATGCAGAGGAGCCTTGGAGCGCAATCCGGACTTACAAGTTGTGTTTCTCGAAGCCGGAGCCGGTTGGCTTCCCTACTGGCTCTGGCGCATGGACGAGCACTACGAAATCCTGCCGTTCCAAGTTCCCTGGCTGAAAATGAAACCGAGCGATTACTTCCGGCGCCAGTGCTTCATCTCGTTCGAAGCCGACGAGACTCGCTTGGGCGCGGTCATCGAATCCATCGGCGCTGATCGGGTGGTCTTCGCTTCCGACTATCCGCATTGGGATGCAACCTTTCCGGGAGTTACGGACATGATTCTCAACCGTAACGACTTGAGCACCGACACAAAAAGAAAAATTATGGGCGAAAATGCCGCGCGGCTCCTGCGGCTCGATTGACAGACGTGATGATGGAGCACTGTGGAGTAATGGCTTTGTTTTCCCAACAGTCCATCACTCCTCTAAACCATTGACTGGAGGTATATATGGCCGATACTCCTAAACTCGTTTCATCGATGGGCAGAGCCGAGCTCGATCGGATCTTCGTGCGCGGTTATGATTTGAACCGGGAGCTACTCGGCAAGATTACGTTTGCCCAAATGGTTTATTTGATGATTGTCGGGCGTACGCCCACGGCTGGAGAAGGCCGGATGGTCGACACCATGCTGATCGTGCTCGTCGACCACGGCATGACCACCGGCGCTGCCGCAGCCCGCATGACGTTTCATTCCGCCCCTGAAGCGATACAGGGCGCCGTGGCCGCGGCTATTCTCGGCGCGGGTAGCGTGCATCTCGGTTCATCGGAGCACTGCGCAAAGATGTTGCACGACGCATTGCCGGCCGAATCGAAACAAACCGACCTCGATAGCATTGCCGTCAAAACGGTGGAAAGACGGCTGGCGAATAAGCAATTGATCCCTGGCATCGGCCATGGCATTCACACGCAGGGAGACCCGCGGGCCGATCGACTGTTTGAGGTTGCGCAAGAAACGAAAGTTTATGGCCGCTATTGCGAGCTCCTCAAAAAAATCGGCAAGGTCGCTGACGAAAAAGTCGGCAAGCACTTGCCCGTAAACGTGACCGGCGCCATCGCTGCCATTTCATTGGATATGGGGATTCACTGGCAGATGTCCAAGAGCTTCGCGATCTTGGGTCGGGCGCTTGGCGGTCTGGCGCACGTGGGAGAAGAAATCCGCAGGCCGATCGCGAGAGGTATTTCGAATCTGATCCGGGATAATTTGCAGTATGAGCCGGAGAAGTAACGCTAAACAACCGCGGACCATGTACCGGCAGCTAATGCCGGACTCCAAGTTTCGAGGATTCTGCCGTGTTCATGGCGACGTATGTAGGGGCGGTTTCAAACCTGCTCCTACCCCTATTTCGTCTCGCCCTCGCCGGCAAACTAACGAATCGATTTTGGCGTCTCTAAACCGATAGTAGGCGTTCAAAAAAAGAGCGATATCGTGTGAGCGCGACCCGCAACTCCTCAGTGGAAACTTTCTCCGACTCCTCCCACTGCTTCTCAAGGTTTTTTCGCTGTTCCGAAAAGCTTTGCGCCAGTCGCTGCATCAATTGTGCTACCAACGCATCGGCCCGCTCTACGGCCGAACGCGGTTCGTCAACGAAGCCGCTCTGAATATCGCGCCATCGAGTTCGAAAATCCCGCTCCACGTCAGCGGCGAAAAGCGCTTGCAGATCGGCATCGGCACCACTGTCTTCGCGGTGTTCCACTTCGCTAAATTCTTCAGAATCCGGCTTCGCCGTGCCGGCGATATCGTCCGTGTGAAGCTTCTTTTTCTGTTCGGCTGCCGCATCGTCGCCTACTGCGATCACATTTCTATCCTCGGAAATCGTCATGACCGTAAACCTCCTCGACTGCCTTTTCTGAATCCTCGAAAATGAAATCTGGCCCTGCTCCGGCTCTGCAGTGGTTTCGCTTTTTCAATGCTCGGCTGCGAGCCTTCCAGCAATTCGTTGAAAAGCGCGCGATAATGGACCAGAGCTTGTCGAAGCTCCTCCGTACCCGCCTCTCCCTTGCGATTGCGCCCCGCGATAGCGCTCGCCGCCCGGTAATTCTCCACTACATCCGGATAGTCTACTGACAGGTCTGCCGCGGCCTGCTCAAAGTTGGTCACGGGATAGCCGCGTTTCTCCATCACCTCGAAGATTTGCCCATGGCCTTCTTTCACTGCGCCTTGAGGGTCGTCGACAAATCGGTTCTGAACCGCCGCCCATGTTTCCCGATAATGCGCTCGATCCTGCGATGACAACGGAACGATACGAAACTTCTTCACTCTTTGTTCGCGGCTTTGCAGCTCCGCTTCGGCTAAGTTCCGATTCTGCATGCGGTGAACGACATGATCGTATTCTGGTCCGAAATGTTCCCTCAACCGCCGCGATCTCGCTCTGTCAAGGGCAATCCAAGCACCCACGGCGATCAGAGCGCATATGACAACCGTAATTGCGACAATCATCAATGTTTGTGAGTCCATATTCTCCTCCGAACGAAACCGGCAAATGACCGTGTGATTTCGCCGCCATCTCGTTTTTAAGATAGGAATGATCCAAACAGCGTGCCAAAGACAAAAAGACGAGATGTCTCGCTTTTGATGTTGTGCTGCTGCAAATATTTTGGAGGAATTTTCGATAAAAGAAACTAATTATGAGAGGTAAACTCCGACATTAGAATCATTCGATGACTGCCACGAGGACGAACGTGAACAGCCTGTCAGCACTCAACCCGTGCCAACTTGCAGTACGAAGCGAAAAGGTAAATAGCTGTTCAAAGTTTCTCGTTTCTCGATAACGAGACACCATGAATATCGAGGCGGGAATTTAATGGGACAAGATATGTGTCTTAGAACTCGAACGCTATTAGCGAGTTTGGTTCTGCTGACGCTGGCCGCGCCTACGGCCGCGCAGTTGCGCAAGCTCAACATCGCATACACTGCGACGAGTCCCTATCAGGCGGTTCTGATCATCGCCAAAGAGGCGGGAGTGTTTAAGAAGCATGGACTAGACCCGCAGCTGATCCTCACCCCCGGCGGCTCTCTGGGATTTCAAGCAATGATGGGCGGGGACGTAGCGATGGTCATGGCGGATGGGTCCGCAGCGGTGACAAGTAATCTCGCCGGAGCCGACGTCGTCATCATCGCAAGTTTTTTGAATACCTTTCCGTACAGTTTGATCTCGATCCCCGAAATCAAGAAAGTTGATCAGCTCGTCGGCGGCAAAGTCGCGATAAGCCGTTTCGGCAGCGCCACCGATGTCAGCGTCCGCATGTCGTTGGCGAAAGTCGGTTTAAATCCAGATAAAGACGTGACCATCTTGCAAATCGGCACACAGACCACGCGCTTCGCGGCGTTACAATCGAAACAAGTTCAAGCGACGATCATCACGCCGCCGTTCACCTTGACTGCTCGCAAGCACGGCTACAACACACTGGTCGATATGGCCCAGTTGAACATTCCGTTTGAACTAACGGCACTCTTAACCCGCCGGAGCTTCATCAAAGCACAGCGAGAAATGGTCGCCGCGGTCGTCACCGCGCTGTCGGAAGCGGTCCATTTTTATAAACGCGAAAAAGAGCCGTCGATCAAAATCCTTAGCCGCTACCTTCAAACCAACGACCATGAAGCAGTGGAAGAAACCTATCAAGAGGTCGCTCTAAAGACATTGCCGGAAAAACCTTACGCCACGCTGCCCGGCATTCAGGTGATTATCGACGAGCTCGCGCAGAAAAATCCAAAGGCAAAAAGCGCCCGCCCGGAAGAGTTCATCGATATGAGCTTCGTGAAAAAGCTCGACGACGACGGTTTTTTTGCGCGGTTATATAAAAAGTAGTCCTTCATGTTCACTGTTCAGGATAATGAATAGTCTGTTCCGAACACCGTATCGCCGTCCCACAAAACTGTCCAATCCACATCGACATTTTTCCCAGAAAGAGGTTGGCGGGATCATCCAAACCGCTGACGATCGACTAACGTGGTCTCATTTTAACATCATTTTTCATTGGGGGACTCCAGCGGGTACTTACCAGGAAATTGCATATTTTCTGCCTCGCGCGCTTCATCACATAAAAAACAATCCTCGTGACGCGCTGGAATTCATGTCTGGCGTGCTCTGTTTTGTCGAAAGTAACATTCGCAGTTTGGAATCCGATTCACTTCATCGGAAAACCGCGGAAGCTATCCACGAAATTTTTGAAGTATGGACGAGTGAATTCGTAGTGATTCACTATGGTACTGACGCTTGCCGAGAACGAGGTTGGGAATTGGATCACCAAGATATCGTACAGAACAGTCAGAGCGTCATGCAGTTAATAGAAGACATCCAATCGTTCCCTGCTTTTCCTGAACTTGCCGACGAACTCATTCAGTCTATTGCCTCCCAGCACGATGATCACGTTCGGTCAGCATGGTTTCTCGAGTACGCTCGTGAGATGCAAGATTGGTCCGGCACGTTTATCAAGAGCTCAGCGACTCAAGCACGCTTTTTTAAAGATCGTGATCTTCTCCAAGATCATTATAACCGCATCAGTAGTAACATCGTTGCCGCCTCGAATTCACCAACTTACTGGGCTGATCTACGGATGGCTCTGCGCCTTCGTTAATATTAATCTCCTCAACATTACCGTTGAGACTATTCCGATGTACGGCGTTGCGTGTTCAAGACCGAACCTGCTATTTTCGTCACGAAAGAGTGACAGCATGCCGCTTAGAAATTATTCAATCCTCATCGCAATTCTTACTTTGCTGTGCAGTTCAATCAGCCTAGCCGCTAACGCGCCAGAACCGACCGCCTGCGGTATCGTCACGGGAGCTGATGCCCAAACATTCATCGGCGGTCCGCTCGATGTTAAGGAATCCGCAAGGGTTCCCACTGCCGAGGGCGCGAGCTCATATACATCAATTTGTAGTTACCTCGGCAGAGGCGAGAACTTTCAAGATATGTTGACTGCCTCCCGCTTGCTCGACATTACCCTCCATTTCCTAGATACGGCGGACGCGACAGCGCAAATATACGAGAACTCTTTCGAGCAGTACCGCCAGGGGGTTAATTCGGCGGATCTGCCGTTCACAAACGCAACCATCACCCCCATCAACGGCTTCGGCGAGAAAGCATTCCTACTCGAAGCGGTCACGGATACGAAAACCGGTTATAGATCTGCTTTAATTGTGTTCTACAAAGGTAGAGTCGCGGGTAGCGTCGCCGCATGGAACAAACCTCATTCATCAGTGGAAATGACGAAAACCGTGCTAAAGTACATCATCAGCAAGTTGCCTTAGATTCGATTCATAACGCTGCGGTGCGCTGCCGATGAAAAACCCAGTAGGTTTATGCTTGCTTCTGATCGCCGGATTTCTACCCACTCAACCGGCGGATCCCCAACCGGACTTCTTCAAAGGCAAGCAGATCAAAATCGTCGTCGGCTTTACTGCGGCCGGCATCATCGATTTGTGGCCGCGTCTCTACCCTCAATACATGGGGAAAGATATTCCCGGCAATCCTGCGTTGGTCGTGCAAAACGTCGCCGGCGGTAGCTCGATGATCGCCGCTAACACGCCTGAACCCACCGCTTGCGGAATCGTTTCCGCCGCCGACGCACAGAAGTTTGTCGGTGGCCCGCTTGACGTAAAGGAGTTTGCCAAAATCCCCACTGCCAATGGTCCAGGCACTTACGATTCGATATGCACTTACATCGCCAAAGGCGGCAACTTCGAGAATGCCGTAGCCGCATCCCGATTGCTCGACGTAACTTTGCACTTTTTGAACTCCGCAGACGAAATGAAATCGATCTACGAAGGCTCCATCGACCAATATCGCCAGATGGCGCAGGCACCCGACGCGCCGTTTAAAAACGCCACGATCACGCCCATCGACGGCTTCGGCGACAAGGCCTTCGTTCTCGAAGCCGTCACCGATCCGAAGACCGGCTACAAATCCGCTTTGATCGTCTTCTACAAAGGGAAAGTTGGCGGCAGCGCCGGCGCCTGGAAGAAACCGGATTCGTCGCTGGAGACGACGAAGGCAGTGCTGAGGCACATCTTGAGCAAATTGCCGTAGCATGCGGTGCTCTCACACGATCTTCATTACCAATGATTGGAAAGGTAATTGATCATGCTCACATCCATTAAAATCGCTAATCGAATCAATGCTCACCTTGGCATCCCGCCCAGCTCCGGCAAAAAACCCGTGGTGATTCATCTGCATGAGCGCTACGGCATCGTGCAGCATACGACGGACCTCGGCCAAAAATTCGTCGATGCCGGCTACCTCACGATCGTGCCGGACTTCTTTTCGCGCTTTACCGGCGATCGCGAAGCGCTGGCGCGCGGCGATGACCGTTGTGAGCTCGGCGACGACGAAGTTTTGCTCGATCTGGATGCGGTCGTGGCGCACTTGCGCACAATACCGCAAGCCGACATGAACAAGATCGCCATGTCCGGCGTATGTCAGACCGGCCGGCAACCCATCCTGGCCGCCGCTAAACGGGATTATCTCAAAGCGGCCGTGGTGCTTTACGGCGCGGTTTACGATGCCGATTGGAAGTCTCACCCGATCCGGCCCGAACCGATCGATAGGCTCATGCAAGAAATCCAGTGTCCGCTCACAGCGGTCTTTGGCGAGCTCGATAATCTAATCCATCGAGACAACATCGTGCGCATGTTCACCGTTCTGGCGCAGGCGAAAAAAAGTTTCGATATCCGGGTCTATTCCGATGCGCCCCATGGATTTTTGAATGACACGATGCCAGGCCGCTATCGTCCTGCTCAGACGGAACGCGCATGGCATCAGATTACATCGTTTTTGAAATCCGCTTTCGCCGGAGAATGGCGTAGAGACCGCGCCATCTGGCGTTTTGAAGCCGACAGCGCCGTGGATTACGATTTCGCAAAAATGAAGCGTTGGGAGTAGTGAGCGAAGCGCCGGGTGCTGCTTGACAGTTGCAATCACGGTGAATACATTCGCTCGCAACTAGCTTGGAGGAGCCACTCACGGCGAAACAAGAACAAGACGCCTTCGACCTGGTTTCCGTTGATCCGTCGAAGCCGCTGACCACCAATCGCCCGTGGCAACGATTGCGTGCCGGGATATCGAACTGGCTCGGCGTCATCGGCGTGGTTTTGTTCTTCGCTACCTGGGAGCTTTCGACCCGCTTCGAGATTCTCAGTCCTTTTTATTTCCCGCCGTTCAGCAAAATTATCGCCAAAGGTTACGAGCAATTCGCCAACGGCTCCATCTGGGAGCATATGTGGTTCAGCTTGACGAATTTCACCATCGGGTTTGTCGTCTCGGTTGTCCTGGGCGTGATATTGGGCGTCCCGATGGGCTGGTACAAAGGCGTCAACAAAACCTTCGATCCGCTCCTATCCGGCATCTACGCCACTCCTTTGATCGCGCTTTTGCCGCTGATCATCATGATGTTTGGCCTCGGAGCAATATCGAAGATCATCATGACCGTGTTGGCCGCAGTTTTTCCCATTTTGATAAATACCATGATCGGTATCGCCAATACCGACCATCGTTTGATCACCATGGCCCGCGCCTTTGGCGCAAAAGACCGTCACATTTTTCTAAAGGTTTCGCTTCCCGGCTCGCTTCCCTACATCGTCGCCGGCATGCGCGTAGCGCTCGGTCGAGCGTTGGTCTACATCGTCGTCGCCGAGCAGTATGGCGCGGCCATGGGACTTGGCTACTTGAGCTCGCTCGCCGTGCAACGCTTCCAGATGGCGGCGATGTTTGTGCCAATTGTCATCATCGCCGGGCTGGGCGCCGGTTTGAATGAATTGCTCAAAACATTTGAGCGGCGCCTGGAAAAGTGGAAGCCGCAGAAATAATTCGCGCAAATAGATTCAGGGAGGAAGGAATGAATTTCACAGCGAAAATGGTTTCGTTTTCTTTGCTATTCTTTGCGACGGCCGGACTTCTTTGCCCCTCGGCTATTGATGCGCAGACCCGCAAGATGACCGTTGGCCAGGCCGGCGTAAATCCCGGCGCCGGACTTTTCAGCATTGCCGTCAACCAGAGCTATTACAAAAAGCACGGGCTGGATGTGGAAATCATCAAGACCAATACCACCGCCGCCGTTCAGGCGATGCTCGCGAGCAAAATGCAGATGGCTACCGGTGCCGGCGCCGCCGCGTTCGTCACGGCGACCCTCGAGGGGGCGCCCCAACCGTTTGTCCTGGTCGGTTCCTGGGTCAACGTGTTTCCTTACAAGATCATGGCGCATAAGGGCATCAAGAAAATCGAAGATCTCAAAGGCAAAACCGGCCACGTCGGCGCGCCCTTCGGCACGATCCCCGACACGGCTTTGCGCTTCGCTCTCAACCGGCTGAAAATCGACCCGGAAAAAGATGTCAAACTCGTGCAGCACTCCAACGCGGATCCGGCGAGCATTCTCGCAGCGATGGAAAAAGGTGAGGTTCAATTCGGCATTCTCGCGCCGCCGTTTGATCTGATTGCCGAAAGAAGAGGCTACGAAATGCTGCTCGCCCTTCCCGGGCTGGGAATTCCCTGGCAACAAAATGGCGAAATAGTTCCGGTGTCCTACTTGAAGAGCAATCGCGACAACGTGGTACGCTTGATGAGGGCGACGGCGGAAGCGTCCAAGTTCTACTTCGAACAAAAGGAGAAGACTATCGATATCATGATGGAATACCTCGGCCGCCCCCGCGACGAAACCGAGTACGCGTACAATCAATACAAGAGATGGACTGACCGAGTCCCGCGCCCGCAGGTTGACACGATTCGCACGACGCTGGAGGCGATCAAGAAAAGCACGCCCAAAGCGGCCACGGCGAATCCCGCTTCGTTCATCGACACGAGCATTGTCGACCAGTTGGTGAAAGAAGGCTACTACAAGTAGCCCGAACTTCAGGATCGTTGAAGATCGACGATAGAGTATTGAGGATCGCGATCCTCGATCTTCCATCCTCGATATTCGACCTCTCTAGGTTTGACCCGACCGCAGTCGGGTGTTAGCATCCCGCGAAGGTTGACCTAAGGAGTAAAAATTTCGTGAAGCTGTATAACTTTGATCTCCTCGCCTATCCCCACGTGCCGAGAGAAGCGCCGCGCACGCCGGTGCCGAGTAGCTTTTTCGATCCAGCAAAGGGCGCGGCAAATTATGCGGAGCATTTGGAAGAAATGGCCTACTGCGAAGAGTTAGGCTTCGACGGCGTAGTTTTCAATGAGCATCATTACAGCGCCTACGGGACCATGCCCTCGCCTAACCTGATCGCGTCCGCACTGAGTCAGAAAACGAAAAAAATAAAGATTGGCGTTCTCGGCAATATTCTTCCACTGCGCAACCATCCGGTCCGCGTCGCTGAAGAGTACGCCATGATCGACTGCCTCAGCAATGGTCGACTTATCGCCGGCTTCGTTCGCGGGATCCCGCCGGAATATATCTGGTACGGTGTCAACCCGGAAGAATCACGCGGACGTTTTGAAGAAGCGTACGATCTGATCATGACCGCGTGGACCGAACCGGTCTGGAGCCATGAAGGTAAGTTCTTCCAGCTCCGAGACTGCGCGATCTGGCCAAGACCACTGCAGCAACCTCACCCGCCGATCTGGATCGCGGCGCGCAGCGCCGAGTCGGTCGAATGGTGCGTGAAGCGCCACCTTCCCTGCGCGCAGGTCTACCAAACGACCGGGCAAATCGAAGACACCTTCGGCTATTATCGGAGTAAAGCCAAAGAGGATGGCTGGGATGCGACGTCGAATAAGTTCATCCTCTGCCGGCATATCTACATTGACGAGACCGATCAGAAGGCACGCCAGTTCGTCGAGCCGGCGATGGCTTATTTCTTCACAGTCTTTAACCGCGGTTTCAACGAAGCGATCAACAAGGAAGCGGTAGGGCAGCGGCTGTCGGCGGCCTTGACGACGGCGCGGTCCTTCGACTACTTCCGCGAAGGCAACCGCGAGCGACGTGATTTTTCCAAGCTCGACTATGATGGCCTGCGCGGCACCGGCTATCTGATCGCGGGAAATCCCGACAGCGTGGCGAATCAGATTCAAAGTCAAATGAAACAAGTCGGCGCCGAACATTTCATGGGTATGTTCCACATCGGCAATCTCGCCCATGACAAAGTGGTCAACTCGCTCAATTTCTTCAAAAAAGAGATTATGCCGAGACTGCAATAAGCACGACTCCACCCGTCTCCCCTTAATATAGCAGTCGTCGGAGGTCTGGCCGTCGGTGCCACGTGATCCGTAGCCATTGTTTCGAACCGCGAAGCGCGGTGGTATAAATTCTAATGACGCTATGGATCATCGCACGGCAAAGATGGATTCGTCGCTTCCAAATCTCAGCCGAAGACAGTTGTTGCTCCTTTTCGGATCGGCGGCCGCCGAAACCCTTCTTGGCTGCGGGCGTGACCCGTCAGCAGCCGAGAAATTGCGGCGCGCGTCAACATTGGATGCCACGGCCTTGGCTGCAGGATTGCCCGCTTGCGTCGTACGGCCAGAACAAACTGAAGGGCCATATTTCGTCGATGAGAAGCTCAACCGCTCCGATATCCGCATAGACACATCGGACAACGGGACCAAGGCCGGCGTGCCGCTCCGTTTGGAATTTCACGTGTCGCACGTCACGGCTGGCTCGTGCGCGACTCTCAGCGGCGCCATGGTGGATATTTGGCATTGCGATGCTCTCGGTGTCTATTCGGATGTCCGCGATGCGGGCTTTGACACCCGCGGAAGAAAGTTTTTACGCGGATATCAACTGACCAATGGAAGAGGTGTGGCGGAATTTCTCACGATCTACCCGGGTTGGTACGAAGGGCGCGCGGTTCACATCCACTTCAAGATTCGTATCGATCCCGCCGCGTCGCGCGCTCGCGAGTTCACGTCGCAGCTTTACTTCGATGAAGCGATCACCGAGCAGGTCCACAAGCAGGCTCCATACAATTCTAAAGGCCGTCGCACGACGGCGAACGATGCCGACTTCATCTTTCGCCGCGGCGGCAAGCAGCTGATCCCGACTCTGACCAAGGATTCACAGGGCTACACGGCCAAGTTCGACATCGGCATTCAAATGTCCTAATCGGTTAGCTGATGAGCTCGCCAACTTCGCCTGAGGAGATACGCTGGCTGGTAAATGAGCTCTATGCGGCTTGGTCTCTCCACGAGCCGCATAGAATCGATGCGATTTTCACCGACGACGCCATTTACAGCGACATTGCCGGCGGCAAGAACCAGCAAGGAAAACAAGAGATCAAACAACTCCTGCGCGCCGCCTTCGAGTGGGCGCCAGACTTCCGGATAACCATGTTGTCTCTGACCGTAGGTACGGATACCGCTGCAACCGAATGGGTGAGCGAAGGCATCCAAACCGGGCCGATAGGAACCTGCCGGCGAGCGGCAATAGCTTTCGCCTGCGCGGCGCTTCAATCCTCGCATTCCGAGACGCCAAGATTTTTAAGGTAACCGACTACTACGACATGGCGACGTTTCTACGCCAGTTAGGCGCGCTCTAGGGGGGAGGCTCGCGTCGTGTTATCGTTGGCCACGAAAATTATTTCCACAAGGTCAGCAACATTACTCCGCCAACGATCATAGCAGCACTCACCACAATTCGAGACGTTACGCGTTCGACATCGCGCAGGAAAAGTGCCGCCAGAATTAGCGAGAAGAATGGGCCGGTACTGCTGATCGGAATGACGACGGATACTTTTCCAAGATCTAAAGCGTAGTAGATACAGGTCATACCGAGGCTAATGGTCACGCCAGCAGCGAGGAACCACCAGCAACACTGCCGGTTCATTTTCCAAGTTTCCTGGCTCCTCTCGACATACCAAAGCGTCAACATCGACACGACGAAGGAAGAGCTCGCCGTCACCGCTGCGGCGAGAAACGGGTGGGGAACTGCGGCAAGGCCGAACTTTCGTACGACTTGAGTCGCGCCTGCTAGCGCCGAGGCAGCGATCGGGTACCAAAGGAAAACCGCCGAACCGGCGAGTTTCACCGAGCCACTGCGCCAGGATAAGAGGATAATGCCGGCGATGATCATCAAAGTGGCAATGATGATCGGTAAAGTGATCTTCTCGCCGAGGAAAATGATCGCCATCGCGGCGCTAAACAAAGGTGTGGTAGCGCGGATTGGATCGGTGATCGCCACGCCGAGCGCGTCAATTCCTTTGTAACTGAGCAGTCGGGTCAGTCCCGGCTGGAAAAACCCAACAACAACGAATATCAGGATCGAAGTGCTATTTAACGACGACAATGGCACGAACAGGATCGACACGCTCCAGAGAAAAATAATGTTGATCAGCAGACTGCTGATCACCGCAGTGGCCGGATTGGAGTAGCGCAATGCTTTTTTCGCGAACAGGTTGTGCAACGCGAACAGGAATGCGTTGGCGAGAGCGTAGAATTCCGCCGGAATCGAGGTCATTTTTGAGCAAACGAATTATAGGCGAGTATGAGTCGAGTCAAACCGTGGCTGCGTTCTCTCGATTCGAGCTATAACGGCTTTGTTGTGAAAGGGCAATTACGCTCACGACCGGGCTCGACCAAATTTGACACGCCAGCCGGCCATCGATTAACCTCGTTTCTAATCTTTAAATCTTTTCGTTAGTGAATCCGCTCCGTACATCGAATGAAAAAAAAGCTTCTCTGTTGCTTTGCAGCCGTCGCGCTGGCGGTTCTTGGCGCTTACCCGATCCTGAAAACCATCGAGTTTAAAAGCTGCCTCGCTTACGCTTTCGGCGGATTTCGTGACGTCGCGCTGGACCGAGCCGACAGATTTCTCGGTAAGGTGGATGAAGATACGGAACGCTGCCGCGGTGGCGACGCCGCCGCCGCGATGCAGTCGGCTCCGTGGATCGTTTGGCAGCGCTACCGGGGCGCGGCGGGCCCGGAAAGCCTCGTCGCTGGAATCGCCGGCAAGCTAGGGGTTCTAAGCCCGAACCAACGGGGAATAAATGGCGCGCTTCTCGACCTCGAATATCAGCGCATCGAGCTTCTCAAATTTAATCTTTTCGACAACAGCGGGACATACGCAGAATACGCCCGCAACCAAAACAAGCCAACGGGAGCCCTCGCGAAAATCTGGCCACAGTTCCGGCTTCCCAAAAATCATCCGCTTCATACGGCGGTTGGTGGCCACGGACCTCAGCGATGTAACGGCGAGTTGGTCCGGTTCCGAACTCTCACGGGCATTTGCAACGACATTGTGAACCCGTTGATGGGCTCGACCGACCAACCGTTCGCCCGCAATGTCACCTTCGACTCGACATTTCCGGAATCGGCATCAAGCGAGCTTACGAAAAACCGCCACGGTCACCGTCTCGGACTGTTGAGCCCTGACCCGCAGGTCATCAGCCGAAAACTCTTTACCCGTCGCCAGTCATTCCCTGAGAAATGCAACGACGGTCACGGACTGCCGGACGACTCGGCGCTGGCTCAATGCGACTACCAAATGGCTCCGCATATCAATATCCTGGCGGCCTTTTGGATCCAGTTCATGACTCATGATTGGTTCTCTCATCTCGACGAGGGCCACAACCAGCGGGAATTGATCGAAACCGGTTGTAAGGTACAGCGGGCGCATAATGGCGACAGGCGATTGACGCCAGAGGAAATTAAACGCCTCGGTTGCCGCCCGGAGGATCGCGTTGACAAGAGTCTTATCGCTGCCGACACACCGCCTGCGACATTCACCATCGACGATCAATCCCGTATGTCGCGCGCTCCGAAAACGACGTTGAACAAAGTCACCGCGTGGTGGGACGCATCGCAAATTTACGGCTACGACGACACCTCACGCCGGCGGGTCAAGCGCGATCCGCGCGATCCGGCAAGACTTCTGCTCGAACCAAACAGCGCAGGCACGCCGGGAAAAGCCGGTTACCTGCCGGTACTTCAGCCATCGGATCCGCAGAACCCTCAGTGGACGGGCCAGGAAGCCGTGGCCTTTCCCGACAATTGGAACATCGGTCTCAGCTTCTTTCACAACGTCTTCGCCCGCGAGCATAATCTGTTCGTAGAAGAATTTCGTCGCCGAGGCGCGGCCACTCCGGAAGCAGATTGCGGTTTGCGCCATCCCGCGCAGCCAAGCCATGCGATCCAATTCAAAGAGGTCAGCGATGACGAATTGTTCGAAGTCGCGCGCCTGGTTGTCTCCGCCGAAATCGCAAAAATCCACACCATCGAATGGACGCCGCAAATGCTCTATAATGAGCCGCTTTATTTGGCGATGAACGCCAACTGGTCCGGCTTGCTGCAAAACCACCCGATTGTCAGCGCGGCTCTTGCGAAGGTGATTCAATGGTTCGCAAGCTCGGAGAGCGGAAAACGATCAACGGAGTGGTACTCCGCCTTCGCCGCCGGTCCCGGCATTTTCGGTCTTGGAAACAACAAGTCGGACATAAACGGAGGTGTCAATCATTTCGGCTCTCCCTTTAATTTTCCCGAGGAGTTCGTCAACGCGTATCGCCTCCATCCGATGCTCCCTGATCTGATCGAGTTCCGCGATCTCAACGGTGACCCGAATGTCATCCAGTCGAAGATTCCCGTGCTGGAAACTGTCCGCGGCAAAGCCACTCAGGCGCTGCGTCAATATGGGATTGGCAACTGGGCGCTTTCCATGGGTCGCCAGCGAGTCGGCAAGTTGACTCTGCAAAACCATCCGGCTTTTATGCAAAACCTGGAGATGCCACGCCTCAAGAGCCCCACCGGAAAAATCGACGTGCTCGCTTTGGACCTCATCCGCGATAGGGAACGTGGCATACCGCGTTACAATGAGTTTCGTCGCCAGTATGGTCTCAAGCAACTGACAAGCTTCGCCGATTTTATCGATCCAACGACTTCAGCTGAGCGCGCTGAACAACAAAAATGGGCAGGCCTATTGCGCGAGGTCTACGGGCAGCATAAATGCGATGCATCTATAGTCATCACCGACGCGCAAAAGAACCCGGATGGCACTCGAATCAACGATTGTCTTGGCCATCCGGACGGTGCCATGGTCGATAACATCGAAGACGTGGATGCGATGGTCGGCTGGCTCGCCGAGCCGGTGCGACCCCACGGCTTCGCGATTTCGGAAACTCAGCTGCAAATTTTCATTTTGAATGCGTCACGTCGGCTCTTTAGCGATCGCTTCCTAACGTCGGGCTTTCGCCCCGAATTCTATTCCGACCTTGGCGTAAAGTGGGTAAACGAAAACGGTCCTGAAGGAAAAATCATGGAGAAAGGTAAACCCAACCAACACGAGGTTGAGGTTTCGCCCTTGAAGCGGGTTTTGCTGAGAACGATTCCCGAATTAAAATCTGAAATCGACCCCGTGGTCAACGTGTTCGATCCGTGGGCAAGAGACCGCGGCGAGTACTATTCATTGCAATGGAAACCACGTCCTGGCGCAGAAACCGACGCGGCATTCAAGCCAAAATAACTCATTCCTGAAGTCACCGGTTCAAATGCGCTTGCTGATATCGGCGAGAATCACATCCGCCGCTTTTTCGCCGATCATGTAGACCGCGCTTGCGATGAAGAAGCCCGGTATGCGGGGAAAAACCGACGCATCGACAACGCGCAGAGCTTTGGTGCCATGGACGCGAAAGTCGCTGCTCAAAACACCGCCTTTCTCCCTCGGACCAATAGGGCAACTGCACGATGCGTGATGTCCCCAAGCGTTCTGGCGCACGAAGTCGCGCAATTCAGCGTCCGATTGCACGTGATCGCCCGGCAGTCGCTCTTCGGCAATGAGCTTGTCTCTCTTGAGATCCGCGCTTATTTGGCGCACGAACTTAATGCCGTCGACAACGGAGTTCAAATCCTCCTCGGCTTTGTCGTTGCCCTCGTCGAAATAACGAAAGTTTATCAGCGGCGGTTCGCAGGGATCCGATGACCGCAGCGCCACTGTGCCGGCGGTGTTGCGCGTGTGCGCCTTCAATACGATCCAACTCAGATAGTCATGATGACCCGAAATCAGCTTCGAGTAACCGGGAAAATAGCCCTCAAATCGCGCCAATAAGCTCATGCAAAACAGATCCGGCAAATCGATATCTTTCCGAGATCTCTTGAGCACCGCAAACATGCCGCCGTTGCTGGCATAGACTCCCGATCGAGTCGCATCCCATTCCTTGAATTGTGGATCGCCTTTGCTAAATTCCGCGTCGCGCATACATTCCCAATCGTCTTTCATACGATGGAGGACGCTCACCTCGTAGCGGTCCTGCAAATTCGTGCCGACCCCCGGCAGATCCACCCGCACCTCGATTCTGTGACGCTCCAACCCTGACTGCGGACCGATGCCGGAAAGCATCAACAACTGCGGCGTGTTGAACGCGCCGCCGCAGAGGATCACCTCGGTCAACGCCCTGGCTCGCCTTGCTTCGCCCGCCTGTTGTCGCGGGTTGGGGTGCGCTCGATACAAACTCTCGCCCTTCAGATATTCGACGCCGACGGCGCGGTTGTCGGCATCGAACATCACTCGAGTCGCCAACGCATCGATCTCGACACGCAGACGGTCGGGAAAACGGCGCGCCACCTCCAAGATTCGCTCCCGCGTGCCAACACGAGCTGCATTCAACGTCGTCATCGGCACATAGCGGATGCCGAAGGCATTGCGCCGCACGACCCTCCAGTCGTTCGGATCTCCCTTCGAACGAAAGAACCAAAATAGCCGTTTCAGCGGATGTTCCAACTCCGCGATCGCGCCGAACGCCGACCGCTCGATCACATCCATCATCTCCCGATCCCTGAGCGCTTCTCTCGGAGGGCGCGGTCGCTCTGTCGGCAACCAGCCGCCGAACCCATGTCGGCTCGGGTTGATACCGAACAGTTTTTTCAACCAGCGAAACGGCAGCCTATGGCGGCAGTTTTCAAGGCGTTCGAAGTACTGCCTCATGTTTGCTGCTCGCCAGCTCGAATCTCCGGTTAACTCTGCGATGGAATCCCAGTCGGCATTATGGGGGCAGACCAAGATCATCGCGTTATGCGCGGTGCAGCCGCCGAGTGTGCCGGCGCGCGGATAAAGCACACCGTTTCGTTCGGCAGTGTACTTGTAATCTTTTTTTTGCCGCCCCTCGTCCTCATAGTGGCGCACAAAGAAATCCCACTTCATCGCAGGATTTTCGGAAGCGAAAGCGTGAAAGGCGGGGACTTCATAATCCTCGGGAAGACGAGGATCGCTTGATTGAAGTGAATCGCCGCCAGCTTCAAGAAGCAATACCGAACGGCCCGCTTCGACGAGCCGCGCCGCGAGCGTGCCGCCGCCCGCCCCCGAACCGACGACGATGAATTCGTATTCAAGCGGGCGGGCACTGACTTCAGACATTCGAACAAATATTCCGACCGGAGTTTCTAGAAAGTCTTCAAAAACTCGATCAGGGCGCGCTTGTCATCGTCGCTCAGCGGCGGCTCTTCTTTGAGCATGCTCGTGCCGAAGTAGTGGCCTCGGTTGACCACGAAATCCGGACACTTGCTCACTTGCAAGAGATCCGGGACGAGATTTTTAAACACTGCGGCGGCTTCCTGCTCGCTCTTGCCTTCGACTGCCTTGAGATCCGCTTTCATCTTTAACAGCAACTTCGCCAAATCGATTTTGCTGCTTTCCAGATCGATATTGGTAAGCAGGCTCACCGGCGTGCCTTTCGGAATCGGACCGATTCTCACTCCCTCTTCGCTAAAGAGCGAGGGAAACAAGCGCGCAAGCCAATCGTTCCAACTGAGAAGCTTGTTCAGTGATTCCGGCAAGAAGCCGGGTGCTAGTTTAATATAGCTAGTCGCCGTCGTACGGTAGATGAAGCCAGGGACCTTGTCGCCGAGAATCGAGTCTTTATCGCGCTTTTCCGGCCAGAGCATTTTTTCGATCGAATCCTTAAACGAATCCATGCGCGCTCCGACGGAAGGCGACGGGTTGAACTTGCCCACCGAGTTGTTAAGCAGAAACGGCGCCGTGGACCATAAGCTGATCAGCGAAGGCACGCGCGTGTAACCGCGCCCGTTACCGGGCATTTCGTATTCCTGCGGGCTGCCATCGATGGGGTTGTGCACCGCAATCTTTCCGACCGATGGCAACTCTTTATAAGTTTTCGAGGAGAAATTATCCCAGATATTGCCTTCGAGCGCGTTGGTCGCGAGCGGGCTGCAGGCGTTGGTCTGGAGCAGTGTCACCGGGATGCGGCGATCCGTCGATAAATAATTATCGGTAAGAAAATCGTCGGCCATGACCATCTCGGTCATTTTCGTCTTGAAGTCGTCGGTTTTGGTCCACTGCCAATATTGATCCCAGTTCTGTTCGTCTACACCGGCCGGTGGTTCGGGTATCTTGCTCGAGTGGCAGCGCGCGCAGTAGGCCCCAAACGCAATCTTGCCGCGGTTCAGCGTCGCTGTATCCTTCGTTAGATATTGAGCGCCGCCGGGCGCATCCTTGAGCATGTCGGGTTTCGCTGTCTTGAGAAAGAACAAGGCCACGTCAGCTGTCTGCGCCGCCGTTGCGTTCCAGTAGCTCGAGTTTTTCTCGGCATCTTCTATTTTGATCGGCGTAATCTTCTTCCCGCCCACCAGGGCATTGAAATGCAGCAACCACTCCTCGCTGAATAACCCAATATTGATGAAGACCCGGTTGAGCGCGCCGAGCACTCCGACGGAGTCCGCCCCGTCTTTGAGAACCCGCGGCGTCCAGACCGTATCCGGAGCTTTATAGTACTGCGCCAAAGCGGCAGTTTGCTTGTAGTCCTGAAATTGCTTGTTCTTAACGCCCCCGCCGCCGAGTTTTTCCTGGCCCCAACGCTCGGACGCTTTCAGCCGGGACACGACATTATAGACGGCGTTCATCGTGCGTGGGTTATTGATGTAGTCGGTCGAAATAAACGAGGTATCTAAAGTCCCCGGCAATGACGTGTGAATTAGCTGGTAGATAAAATTCGACTCATCTTTGTTCCAGAAAAGAATTCGGTCTACCCAGAAATATTGCGCGCCGGGATTGGAATTGAGATTTTCCCACTTGGGATTTTCCGGATCCGCCGGCGGCTTCACCGGGCTCGGCCCGACGTGGCAGAAGCCGCAAGACATGCCTACGCGATAGGGGCGAACGAGATTTTTGTCGTTGTAATATTCTGCGTCCGTATAGAATTTTTCGGGGTCCCATTTTTTCTGCGCCGCTTCGTTGAAATCGGGGTTTGGAAAAAGCCGCAGGCCGACGATTCCCGACGCATAGCCGTAATAAGATCCAACCGGCATGTTTTTGCCGCGCGACCCGATTTTGACGCCGGGATATTTCTGCTCGTTTTCGAACGGGTCAGGCGCGCAATCTTTGCTGCGCGTGTCCAACCAAAGGCCAAACCGATCTTTGTTTGGCGCCTTGGGTTTCTCGAAGCAGGGCTCGTTGACGACGCCCAGGTACTGCCAGCGCGTATCTCGGCTCAAATGTTTGACGCTCGGATGCGACGAAACAATTTTTAATAGATCGACCACGCCAAAGCTCTTAGCAACGAGATGATCCCAGAAACGATCGTTGCCGCCTGTCCAAACGATCCAATTGTTCCGTCCTTTCACCTCATTGGCCGTGAGCTCCACCGCGCCATCCATATCTTTGAAATAATCCTCGTCGGCGGCCGGAAAACTTTCCGTATTGCGCCCGACGGTCAGCGCTTCGTCTTTGACAGTGCCGGGCTCGGGCGATCTCTTTCCGCACCCCCACGCAGCGATGACGACGAGCAAAAGCAACGCAAGGTTCAATCGTAAGTTACTCATTCTTGCTCCTCTAAAAAACCTCATCACGGCCCTCCAGCAAAGCGACGTTCAATTTCAGCAATCGGATTTTTCGGTTACCTAGATTCGTTACAGCGTCTTCAGATACTCGACGAGCGCGTCCTTCTCCTTAGCGGTCAGATTTGTGCCGTGTTCGTGCCCTTGGTTGCCGCTGGCGCGTTGCCGCACGTCATATTTCGTGCCGATGCGCTCCGCTTCGGAACCTTGCGTCACAAAGCCGACGTTGACCGGATCATAGACGTCGTAGCCACGATAGAAAACTTGGGGACGCTCAGCGACCGGCTTGAGTAGGTCGCGCAGACTCGGCACCGAGCCATTATGCAAATACGGCGCACGCAGCCAAATACCGTCTAGAAACGCCGCGATATAGCCGCTCGGTTCGTTTTCAACCAGACCGCGCCGCTCGATGCCGAAGCTGCGCACCACTTTGTTCGACTCGATGGCGGCCTGCTTGCTCCAGGTTTTAAGCCGCTCGCGATCCGTGCCGACCTCGTCCACCGGCACGCGCGTACCGGTGCGCTCGCTCGCGTGGCAGGCCGCACAATTACTGTCGAAAATCGCTTTGCCAGTTTTGGCCAGGTCTTCCTTGATCGGAAACGGGTATTTGGGCGCCTGCTTCTCGCTGAGATACTTCACCAGCCAGTCAATTTGACCCATGAACTCGCCCCGATTATGCGGGGCGGCGCTCAGAAGCCCGAGCGCCGAATCGATGATCACGGAGCGCGCATCGTGACTGTCGCCGGCGAGATTCATGAGCATGCCTTTTTCAGGTTGGTACTTTTTAAGATTCCATACCGATGGCATGTCGGTGGGGCCGAGGGTATCGTCCATCGGCCATTTGAGGAGAAAATATTTTGTGAGGTTCATCGCGTCGTCGCGCCCGCGGCCCCACAACGGGAAGTCTTTGTGATAGACCCACTTAAATTGCGCCTCGCGTTCGAGCAAACGCTTTTTCGTGATCGGAATAAGGATAAAACGGTAGATGAGCTTATCGAGCAAAGGCAGCTTGTAGACCAACGCGATCTCGCTCATGATCTCATCGGCATTGAAGCGCGGATCTTTGGCGCAATCCACCACGAAGCGAAAAAATGCCTGGAGGTTGAGCGTGTGGTTGGGCCCGGTCGGGACAAATACCGGGTTTTCAGTCGCGCTCTTGCGATAGCTGGCGGTGTGGCACGAGGCACAATTGTTTGCGACCCGGGGGAAGCCGATGACTTTCTTGGTAAAGCCGATCGGTAGCTCCTGTCCTTGCTCCCACGCGACTCCTAATGACGCATAGCCGCCGGCGCCGGGTAATTTTTCCGGAAACATGCGCGGGAGCACGAAAAAAATCCAGTACGGAATGCCGGCGTCGTGCTCCGCGCCAATGGAACCGTATTTGAATCGCATGTCGGGAGTCGCCGTCGCCCAATCCGGCTGCGGCTCCTCACGAAAAAATTTGTACCAACCGATGGCGCCCCCGACCGCAACCAGCGCGACTAAAAGCAGCAACCCAATTTTCAACCAGTTTTTTTTCTTCGGGTCAGCCATCGTTCCTCCGTCCATCACTCGGTAGCGCGAACTGGCTCACTAGAAAGTTTTGAGATATTCGGTCAGAGCGTCTTTTTCCGCAGCCGACAGCTCGGTGCCGTAGCGTTTTCCTTCGTGGCCTTTGTTGGAATTACCCGGCTCTTCGGTATTGTATTGAAAATATTTGCGGCCCCTTTCTTCGCCAACCTCGAAAACAAAACCGACTTTTTTCTGATCGTAGACGTCATAGCCGCGATAAAATGTTTTCGGCCTTTGGGGGCTGGGCTCAAGCAAATCGCGCAGCGTCGGCACCGAACCGTTGTGGAGATAAGGCGCGCGAAGCCACACGCCGTCGAGCGGACTGTTGGCGTAACCGAAAGTCTTGCGAAAATGACTGAACCTCTCGTCGCCATAGCCGGCAAAAATGAGATTCTGATTCACGGCGACATCGTAGGTATAGGAGTCGAGGCGGCGGCGGTCCGTGCCGATATCCGCAATCGGCACAACCCTGCCGGCATATTCGCCGCGAAAATCTTTGCCGTTGGCGCCATGGCATTCGGTGCAATATTTCTTATAGATCGGCGCGCCCTGCGCAGCGAGATCCTTGTTAATTGCAAATGGATAAACCGGCGCGGCGAGATTCCGCAGCCAATCGGCGACGCGTTTCAAGCTTTTTCGGTCCCCGGTCGGCGGCGTAATCCCAGTGCCCATCGCCGCGCTGCGATTACGTTCTTCGAGTGAGACATTATTGCCATCCCAGTGCAGATTCATTTTCAGCGTTTCGCGCTGGCCTTGGTTCCAAATCGACGGGAAATCCGTAGTCCCGATCCGTTCGTTTTCAGCGAGTTTATCGGCGGGAAAATTAAAATAGGCTTTCAGGGGATTGAACGTGTCGACGCGGCCCGGTCCCCACTCCGGCTGTTCTTTGATGAAGCTCAAGCGGTCACGCAGCGTTAGAATTCGCTCACGCATGAAGTAAATGCCGTAGAAACGCAAGACCACCCGGTCGATGAGCGGCAGCTTTCTGAGGCCCTCGCGTTTTCGGATGATATCGATTTGCAGCAAAATGTCTTGCGGCGTGAAACGCCGGTCTTCCCCGGTCGCAAAGAGAAATCTCATGAACGCGCGAAAATCGAAGGTATTGGCCGGCATTGCGGCATAAACTTTTGGCTCGCTCTGTGGCGCTTCCCGCACCGTGCCAGCGTGGCAAAAGGCGCAGTTGAGCCAGACTACGTCAAAACCCAAATAGCGACGCTGTGACATACCGACGGGGAGCTGTTTGCCCTTTTCGAATACGAAACCGACCGACTGCCAGCCAGTTCCATTCCCGGGCAGCTTATCGCTGAATAGCTCCGGGAGCGCCCGCCAGATCCAATAGGGGATGCCGAACTCATGCTCGCTGCCGAGCGATCCATATTTGAAGTGATCGAGATCGTCTTGATAATGCACCGGTGAATCAGCGCCGAAGCGGCCGAGAAGCACGGCGCCCGCCAATAGAATGACTGCGAACGCGGCTACGGCAACGACACCGACACGGTATAAGAAGCGTTGACCCGAGGACATCTCATTGTTCTCCTGTGTTAGCCTTCGAGCGCCGCGGGCGTGCTTACGCACTCACGTCGTCCCGGTTTCAGCCGAAGAAACGATCGTTTCGAGCTCCGCAATTCGCTTTCAATGAGATTGCGACGTTCCACGTAGAAATAAACGAGTAGAATATTTGGCGCGATAGCTTATGGATATCGCGGAAAAGTTCCGGCCAAACGTTATGTCGCGATAGCTGGCATCGCCCCGATGCCGGCACCGCACGGGTATTTGCCTCGGATCGATGGTTTCCCGCACGCGCGATCGCCGTTAGAATTTCAGCGCGAAATCTATCAGGCGTTTTTTGTCCCAGTAGACTTTTCCTAAATACAGCTTAGGTTCGATTTGGCGGATTTCATCGCGAATCCACTGAGCAACAAAAGACGTGTCGGAGTAATCCAGAACGATGCATTCTTTGCCGTCAAGCCAGCTCGACCCCTTGTAGACCTTGGCGATAATAGCGTTGAGCCCAAAAGGAAGAATCTTGTTTTTGAGAACGCCCTTCTTGGCGTCGAATACCTTTCCTTGCCAAGCGAAGAGGTTGATGAACTGAGCGACGGTTGGGCTGAATGTCGTCCCGGGCGCCACGATCGCCGTGCCTTCCGCTTCCCCGTCCGGGATACTACCAACGAGACTGTCGGTAAAAAGAGTGTCGAGCTCAGATTGCGACATGGTTAAGAGTTTCGCCACATCGTAAGTCATCGTAGGTCCCTCCCCTGCTTGTCTATGCTTTTTGCAATCAAGTCGCTTTGCACGCTGCACAAGGCGCGAGCGGAAAATTCGACAAGGTTAATGTCACATATCTCAGCGTTCGCCGTCAAGAAAATTTCGCGTGGAAGCGGGGATCTGACGAGGCAAACTCAGTCAACGCGCGCGCAAAAAACCAATTTTCAATTGCGATTCGAAGAAATTTTTGTCAAATTCAAAAACAAACAGGGTATGATGCGCACAAAGACCGCCATTCTTTCCATCGCCGATCTCAAGGCCGAAGACCTGCCGGTCTTGCGCGAAGTATTTCGAGCGCTGCCGGGCGTGGAAAAAATCGATTTCAGTTTAGAACGCAGCGTCGCTGTGCTCGAATTCGATCCGAGTCAATCGCACATCGACGACTTTTTGCGCGCCGCGTTGAAGGCAGGATTTCAGATACTGTAGAAGTTCAAAGTCCCGCGTTCAAAGTTCAACGTCAAGTCAGATGTTCGGCCCTTTGAACCTTGAACATGGAACCTTGAACTGAAACTGAAACTCAGTCTCCGGCGACCATCATCTGTGCAATCTTGACCGTGGGAGAGGCAATCCGCCCGCGCATTTCCAGATCATTACCGACCATCTCGATGTTTTGAAACATGTCCTTCAGATTGCCGGCAATCGTAATCTCTTCTACCGGATAGGCGAGTTCGCCGTTTTCTATCCACAAACCGGCCGCGCCGCGAGAATAGTCGCCCGTAACCATGTTGACACCGAAGCCGATCATCTCGGTTACGTAGAGGCCGGCCTTGACCGAAACAATGATATCCTCTGGAGTATCTTTACCCGGTGCCAAGTAGAAGTTAGCGGGCGAAACTCCCGGCGGTTCAGCGACGGATCGGGAGGCATTACCGGTGGAAGCCATGCCTAATTTTTTGCCGCTATAAGTATCGAGCAGGTAACTTTTAAGCTCTCCCTGGTCGACGATCAATTTCTTCCGAATCGGCAATCCTTCACCGTCGAACGGACGCGAGCCGTGCGCGCCCGGGATCGTGCCGTCGTCGATCACCGTCAAGTGCTCCGAGCCGATCTTCGTGTCCAGCTTGCCGAGCAAAAAAGACGCGCCCTTGTATAGCGAATAACCGGATAAAGCGGAAGACAAGTTGCGTAGCAGAGAAGCAGCCATTTCGGGATCAAACACCACGGGACATTCGCAGGTCTTGATCTTGCGGGCGCCGAGCCGCCTGAGCACGCGCTGCGCCGCTCGTTCACCGACGCTCTTGGGCGATTCGAGCTTGGAGAACTTACGATTCGAAGAATACCAGTAATCGCGCTGCATCGAACCATTCTGGGAAGCGACCGGGGCGACCGAATGACCGAAGGTCGAACCTGAATATTCGCCGGAGAAGCCGTGGCTGGTGACGTAAATCACCCGGCCAAAGTGATTGGAAAACTCTGCCCCTTCGGAATTGGTTATCCGCGAGTCGTAAGTCAGGGCGTTTTTCTCCGTCTCCAAGGCCATTTGAATCTTGTCATCGACTAGAATGGCGCGCGCCGAGTCGTCAATCAGATCCAATTGCGGTAGGTCGCGCGCCAGATCGGCTACGTTCGGCAATCCGCTGTGCGGGTCCTGCGCCGTTACTTTGGCCATTCTTACGGTATCGTCGACCAGTTTCTCAATGGATTTTTTTGAAATGTCGGAGGTCGAGGCCGACGCCGAGCTGTTGCCGAAAAACAGGCGCAAGCCCAAGCGCTTCTCGCCCGCCTGGCTGATTTTTTCAACTTCTCCCATCCGCACAGTGACAAAGAACGAGTCGCTCTCCACCATTACCGCATCGCCTTGCGACGCGCCCTTCGCTTTCGCCATGTCCAAGATTTCTCGGCCTAGTGCCTGGCTCAATTCGAACCGTTCCATAAGCGTCCTACTAACCGTTCAAAAGGTTCAAATCCTTCAAGCCGTTCAAAACGTTTAAGATTTCAATTCGATTAACCGTTTGAACGTTTTGAACTAATTGAACGACTTGAACGATATTTGTTAAGCCCTCGTTCCGCCCACCGTCAACCCGTCGATGCGAATCGTCGGCAGCCCAACGCCGACCGGCACTGACTGTCCATCTTTGCCGCAAGTGCCGACGCCTTCATCCAATTTAAGATCGCAGCCGACCATGGAAACGCGCGTGAGCACATCGGGACCGTTGCCGATCAGTGTCGCCCCTTTCACCGGTTTGGTAACTTTCCCGTCTTCGATCAAGTAGGCTTCGCTCGCTGAGAAGACGAATTTGCCGCTGGTGATGTCCACTTGGCCGCCGCCGAAGGAAACGGCGTAGAGTCCCTTCTTTACAGAGCGAATAATATCTTCCGGCTCGGACTCTCCGGCGAGCATGAAAGTGTTGGTCATGCGCGGCATCGGAATATGCGCGTAGCTTTCCCGCCGCCCGTTGCCGGTGAGCGGCATCTTCATCAAACCGGCATTGAGCTTGTCCTGAAGGTAGCCCTTGAGAGTGCCGTTCTCAATGAGCACGGTTCGATGGGTTGGCGTTCCCTCGTCGTCGACATTGATCGAACCGCGCCGCGATGGCATGGTGCCGTCGTCAACCACGGTGCAAAGTTCCGATGCCACCTTTTGGCCGATGCGATCGGTGAACGCGGATGTCTTCTTCCGGTTAAAGTCACCCTCCAGGCCGTGGCCGATGGCTTCGTGCAGCAGGATTCCCGGCCAGCCTGCTCCCAACACGACGTCCATCGACCCAGCGGGGGCATCGATGGCGCTAAGATTGAGGACGGCTTGGCGCACCGCCTCGCGCGCATAGCGCTCATAGTCGCGGTTATCGACAAAGAAGCCGAACTCAACTCTGCCGCCACCGCCGAAACTGCCGATCTGCCGCTTGCCCTCCTCCTCAACAATACAAGTGACGTTGAGCCGCGTGAGCGGCTGGATGTCTCCTACGACCAGGCCTTGGGAGGTCGCAACCAAAATCACTTTAGCTTCGCTGCCGAGGGAGACAAAGACGTTCTTCACGCGGGGATCGAGGCTACGGGCAAATTTATCGATCTCGTAGAGTAGCTCGACTTTTTTTTCCAGGGCGACGTCATTAACCGGAGTTTTGACTGGATACAGATCATGAATCTCACCATGGGGTTGTCCGACCGGTACCGGCACTTGAGACTGGCGGGTCTGCGCGATGTAGCGCGCCGTGCGCGCGGCAATTTCCAAGTTCTCGATCGTGATATCATCGGTGTAGGCATAGCCGGTTTTAGTATCGGCGAGCACGCGCACGCCGACGCCATTTGCCGTCGATTGTGAGCAGTTCTTGACCAGTCCTTCCTCGAGACTGACGCCCTCGTTCCTGCGGTACTCGAAATACAGGTCAGCGTAATCGGCTTTCTTGCCAAGAGCCGCATCCAGCACCTTATCCAAATCTCTGGCTCTAATACCAAAATTGTCGCTAAAAAACGCGACGGGCAGATTTTCTTGTGTCATGGCCCCTCCTGTTTCAATTCTTACCACATTCGTACGAACCGATTAAACCGGCGCAAATCCATTTGATCGCGTTTCGTCGCTCATGACAACGTAATCTTCTTTAATAATAATCTGTTGAACGATCGAAGGCATTCGGATAGTATTCCCGTCAAAGCGTGGCAAGGGAGGTGATTATGGCCCAGAAAAAAATTGTCCACATTGTCGGTACCGGCACAATCGGGGAACCTCTCGTGGGTATCCTATCAACCTTTAAGGAGCAGTTTGGTATCGATGAAGTGACGTTTCACAAGCGTACCCCGCTGCTGACCGATCGCTCGAAAGTTGTGGTCTCCTGCCGGGAAGGGGCGAAGCTTGCCGTCGACAAAGAGCGCTGGCAGAAATTCGTCGAAATGGGGATGGAACCCAGCTTCGAGGCCGAGGAGGCGATTGAGCGCGCCAACGTGATCATCGATTGCACCCCTGTGGGCAACGAAAACAAGGAAAAACTCTATAGCAAGCATGCCGGCAACGGCCGCGGCTTTATCGCCCAAGGCAGCGAATACGGGTTTGGCAAGATGTACGCTCGCGGCATCAATGACAAAGCTTTGGAAAGAGGCAAGGATCAATTCATTCAGGTCGTCAGCTGCAACACCCACAATCTGGCCGTCCTTATCGATACCCTCGCCCTGGGTCCTGAAAAGGAAGACAACCTCGAAGACGGCCGCTTCGTCTGCATGCGCCGCGCAAATGATCTGAGCCAAGAGGGAGAGTTCATTGCGGCGCCCGAAGCCGCCAAACATGATGATGAGCGTTTCGGCACGCATCAAGGTAGAGACGCGCACTACCTCTTTAAGACGCTCGGACTGGATCTGAACATCTACTCGTCGGCGCTCAAGCTAAATACACAATACATGCACACGATCCACTTCAACTTGAAGCTCCGCCGGGGTATTAGCAAAGACGAAGCGATGCGGCGGTTGAAGGCGAACGGGCGCGTGGCACTGACCAACAAGAAGTCGTCGGCCTCGGTATTCTCGTTTGGCCGCGACCACGGCATGTTTGGCAGGATTCTAAATCAAACGGTAATCGTGACTCAGAGCGTGGCAATGAGGAGTGACAAAGAAATTATCGGCACCTGCTTTACGCCGCAGGACGGTAACTCTCTTCTCAGCAGCATCGCCGCAACGCTATGGTTTATGTACCCCGATTCCTATGAGGAAAAGCTCTCGGCGGTCAGGCCATATTTCTTCAATGAGATATAGAGCACAGGAAATTTCTCTGACGAGGGTCGAGAGCGCCACGCTCGTGAATCTTTTTTTTATTCTCTGACGCCTTGCGTATCAATTCCTTCAAAGCGAACGGTATCGCCCGTCTGAATACCGTAGCGGCTTCCCAGCCCGCCATTGATCTCTAATACGTACTGACTTGGAGCTCTCACCGATCGTGGATCGAGAGAAAATGGCTCGGTCTTTTCGACAATCCCAACGATCTTGCGATCGCGGTTGATGAAAATCATATCCAATGGAATTGGCGTATTTTTCATCCAAAAGGTCTGCTGGGACTCAACGGGAAACAAAAAGATCATGCCATGGTCGTCGGCGAGCTCTCGGCGATATTGTAGACCCATTTCTCTTTTTCCGGCGGTGTCGGCGATCTCGACGAAGAACGCAATTTCACGCCCGGCTTTAGTGGAAATCGAAACTTTTGGTTGCGCTTGACACGCAGTCACGCTGAGCAGCGCAGCAAGAACCACCACGAAAATAAGAGTTCGCCGAGCCGGCATGTCACTTGGCGAGACTTCTGACGACGATCTCAGCAACATCCAAAACTTCCATAGCGGTCTCGGGCTCTTCTTTCGCTGTCTCTTCGGTGATCATGCGCATGCAGAAAGGGCAGCCGGTGGCGACGGTCTTGGCACCGGTCTGTTTTAGCTCACGGTAACGATTCGTACCGACTCGTTCCGTTCCCTTCTCTTCTTCTTTCCAAAACTGGCCACCGCCCGCGCCGCAGCAGAAACTGTTGCTGCGGTGACGCTTTGGCTCGGTCAGTTTTGCGCCAGTGGACTGGATCAACGCGCGCGGTTGGTCGAAAATGCCGTTGTGCCGGCCGAGATAACACGGATCATGAAAAGTCACTGAACCATTGGCTTCAGCAGAAAGCTTGAGCTTTCCGCCTCGGATCAGCTCGTCAATGAATTCCGTGTGGTGCTTGACCACGTAGTTGCCGCCGAATTGCGGGTACTCGTTGGCAATCGTGTGAAAACAATGGGGGCAAGTGGTGATGATGGTCTTGGGCTTGATCTCGTTCAGGACCGCGATATTTTCCTGAGCCATCTGCGCAAACAAATACTCGTTGCCGGTGCGGCGCGCGGTATCGCCGGTGCATTTTTCATTCTTGCCCAGCACCGCCCACTCAATCCCGGCAGCATGGAGCAACTCGGCCATGCTGCGCGCGATCTTTTGTGCGCGCGGATCAAACGCCACCGCGCAGCCGACCCAGTAGAGCACCTGGGAATCGGGCCGTTCCTCTAGCGTGGGAACAGCAAACGGCAAGCCTTTTGCCCAAGCCAGTCGTTCACCGGCGGGCATGCCCCAGGGATTCCCGGCACGCTCCATGTGATTGAATGTGTTTTGCAGACCCTTGGGAAACTCCGCCGCAGCGAGTACGCGTTCACGCCGCACGTCGATGATATGGAGCATCTGCTCATTTCCCACCGGGCAAACTTCGATACAAGCATTGCAGGTCGTGCAAGCCCATGTCGCCTCTTCGTTCAAGGCAAAGTCGAGCAGCGGCCGCGGGCTTTCTTGTCCCGCGGAAAAGGCCGGAAATATTTTGTTGAGCTCGTAGCGCTCGTTAATAAGAATGGCCGCGGGACTGAGGGCTTTTCCGGTGTTCGTCGCCGGACAAACATCCTGGCAGCGATTACACATGATGCAGGCGTAAGAGTCCAACAGCCGGGGCCAAGTGAAATCTTCGAGCTTCGCCGCGCCGAACACTTCTTCCTTCTCGAAGTCCATCGGCTGGAGCACGCCAGGTCGGTTTTTCTTCAACGCCAACTTGATCGGCGCGAGAAAGATATGAATATGTTTGGAGCGGGGAAAGTAAGGGATGAACAGGAGAATCGATCCCAGCGCGCCCCACCAGAAGAAATGATTGAGGATCGCTAACGTGCCATGGTCAGTTCCGATAAACCATGCCGCCAAGAAGGAGCCGACCGGTTGAAACGCATCGCCGCCTTCCGGGGCCAGCTGCGATGCCTTGAATAAGAGTCGGCAGCCGACGTGAAAGATGATAAAGCCGGCAACGACTGACGAATCGCGAAAAATTCCCGCTCGTACCTCCGGCTGCACTGGAACATTGGCGGGAAAATCGAAATCCTTAGGCCGTACGAACCACCGTCGAAGCACCATGCCGATGATTCCTGTCAGCACACCCGCTGTCAGTAAGTCAGCAGCCAAATTAAACAGACTCCAAGCTCCGCCGCTCGCGCGAACGCCCAGGAAACCTTCGAGCACATCGACCAGGTTGACGAGAAAATAGAAAACAAAACCGTAGAAGATAAGCGCATGCAAGAACGAAACGATCGGACGTTTCTTGATAACCGATTGCTGGGTCAGAACGATCCAGATCGCCCGCCGAATGCGTTGGCGAAGATTATCAAAGCGCGCGTCCGGTTTGCCGCGCGCGATCGCGCGATAGACGTCATAGAACTTTTTGCCGCCGTAATAGAGCGAGCCCAACGCAAGCAGCACAAAAAGAATTTTCTCCACCGTTGTTAGCATGCGGGTCTCATTGACCTCCGTTTCACTCCCCTCTTATCGTTGCCGGAATAAGTGTGTCAAACAGTCGGGTAAAAAACCCGCCCGCGGGAACGATTCGCTTCCCGCTCTGTATCGTTAGCAAGACACTTTTTTATTTAACGCTAACCTGTTCCACGCGGCAAGGCGCCGTAAGCTTGGATGGCGCGGACCATCGGTGCATGAATTTACGGGGTCTGTTGGCAATGACGGGGGTTGTCCCGTTTCTTGAGTTCAACCGGGGAAGCCCAGCCGTTTGGATAGCTCACTGCCGGCCCTTAATAACGCCGGCGCGATATCGTTATTGATCCTCTCGTCGGTCAATCGATGCTCGGGGCCCACCACCACCAACGTGCCGACAAGCGATCGGGTATAGTCCCGGACGGGCACGGCGATAGCATTGACGTCTTCGGCAAACTCACCGCGTTCCACGGCATAACCTGATTCCCCGATCATCGTCATCTGTTCGCGCAATGCACTTCTGTCGACGATCGTCTTGTCAGTGTAACGCTCTAACCGGTCCCCCAAATTTTGATTTGCGCCGCCCTCGGCTTCAAATACCAGATGCACCTTGCCCGCGGCGGTGCAATAAACCGGAAGCACCGTGCCCAAGAACGATACCACCCGCACGGTACGCGCGGGCTCGACAAAATCGAGAGGAATAATCGAGCCCCCTTTTCGGATCGCGACATATGCGCTTTCTTTAGTCACCTTCGCCAAATCATCGAGGATCGCTCTGGACTGCAATAGTAAACCCATTTGATGAATAAATGTCTGTCCCAACTGCAAACATTTGAGACCCAACCGATAATTTTCTGTGATCTTGTTCTGTTCGATGTAACCCCGCGCTTCGAGCGTCGCCAGCAGACGAAAGACGTTGTTCTTGTGCAGCTTAAGCCGCTTGCTAAGCTCCGTAACGCCAATTTCATCAACATTGCCGTTGAACTGTTCCACCACGTCGAGCGCGTGTGATACAGACTGAATGACATAATTGGACTTCTCGCGCCGAACCATGTTTCCTCCCCGGTGTACGTCTTGCTTTGAAGCGACTTTAGATCATTCCAAAAAGGCGTTTTAACGTGGTCGATGGTGATTGTCAAATGCGTAAGCACGCGGCGCAACTCCTTAACTCTGTGGCAACATCGGCCAAATTTTAGCGTCGAAATCAATCCGCTTAACGGGTCATTGCAAGGTGATTTACACACAACGTTTTGCGCGACAGGCGGCAAGAAGGCTGCTCGTGTTCTCGTGGAGCTCCTTTCAGAACAACACTGCCGATCCGGAACGCTGTTGCGCCCGCGGCTGACGATGAATACTTGACCGGCAACAGCCATTGCGGCAGTATGGGTGCATGATCGTACGGTTGGCAGTCGCGCAGTTCGTCTTGGCATGGTGGCGCTGGCTACTGAGACAGCGTCTTCACCGTGGCTGATTCCCATCTAAAAAAGTGAGTTCTTAAGATAAGGGCCATAGGTGATAAACTTATGGCCCTTTTTGTTTTTTGGCCCTTTTTGTTTTTGTAAGGACACATGATTCAACCTACCTACAAAGAATTTTGCCGACTTGCCAGACAGGGCAACTTGATACCCGTCTACCAGGAGTTGCTGATGGACCTGGAGACGCCGTTATCCTTTTTTAAGCGGCTTGAGCGCGATCGCTATTCGTTCCTGCTTGAAAGTGTGGAAGGAAGCGAACGATGGGCCCGTTATTCATTTTTGGGAACTTCCCCGCACCGGGTTTTTAAATCCCGCGGCAATCAGGTCGAAATCGCCGAGAATGGTAAATTAAAGAAATTAGTTTCCGAAGTGCCACTAGATCTACTTCAAGAGCTGTTGAAAGACTGCCGGCCGGTGACGGTGCCCGGGGTTCCGCCGTTTTTTGGCGGCGCGCTCGGTTACGTGTCTTACAACGCCGTAGAACAATTTCATGAGATCACCAATAGCAAGCAAGATCCCCTCGGCATGCCGGAGATTTTCTTCGTTTTTGTGCAAACTCTGGTTGCCTTCGACAATTTGAAACACACGATTAAAGTCATCGACAACGTTGAAATCAATGAAAAAATAAATCTCCGGCGTGCCTATGACGCGTCGGTCAAGCGAATTCGCAAGGTCATTGGTAGTCTCCAGAAGAAGCCGCGCGGGATCGAGCCGCGAGATCTGAACCAGAGCAACGGCAATCGAAAATTTCGTTCTAATCTAACACAACAAGGTTTTGAAAAGGCGGTGACCCGAGCTAAGGAATACATAAAGGCCGGCGATGTGATTCAAGTGGTACTTTGCCAAAGGCTCGAAACCGAGACGAGCAGCGATCCGTTCGAAATCTATCGTGCCCTGCGATTCATCAATCCGTCGCCTTATATGTTCTATTTGGAGTTGGAAGATCTCCGAGTCATCGGTTCATCACCCGAAACCATGGTGCGATTGACCGGTAACACTATCGAGCTCCGTCCAATTGCCGGAACGCGCCGGAGAGGCGCCACCCCTGAAGAAGAGCGAGCGCTCGAAGATGACTTGCTCGCTGATCCCAAGGAGCGTGCTGAACATATCATGCTGGTCGACCTGGGCCGCAACGATGTCGGTCGCGTCGCCGAAATCGGCACGGTCGAGGTCAATGAGCTGATGGCTATTGAACGCTACTCACACGTGATTCACATCGTCTCCAATGTCCGCGGCAAACTAGCAACGGACAAATCTGCTTTCGATCTGTTTGTCTCGGCCTTTCCGGCGGGAACTGTTTCCGGCGCGCCAAAAATCCGCGCGATGCAGATCATTAGCGAGCTCGAACCGCAAAAGCGTGGACTTTATGCCGGCGCCATCGGCTATTTCGGCTACAACGGCAATCTCGACACCTGTATCGTTATCCGCACCATCTTGATGAAGGGCAAGAAGGTTTTTATTACGGCAGGCGCCGGTATCGTCGCCGATTCCGATCCGCAGCTGGAGTACCAAGAGACGCTCAACAAAGCGCGTGCCATGCTAAAAGCCGTCGATCTTGCTGAACAGTGGAGGAAACGATGATATTGTTGATTGACAATTACGACTCCTTCACCTTCAACCTGTACCACTATCTGGGCGAGCTCGGTGCCAGTATAAAAGTTTATCGAAACAATAAAATTGCCTTGGACGAAATCGCAGCGTTGCGACCGGAGAAGATCGTTATTTCGCCGGGCCCGTGCACGCCGAACGAGGCAGGCATTTCATGCGATACGATCAAGCGTTTCGGCGCAGAGATTCCGATCCTTGGCGTCTGCCTTGGCCACCAATCCATTGGTGCCGCGTACGGCGGCGCGATCGTACGCGCGCCGTCGATCATGCACGGCAAGCGCTCAGAGGTCACTCACGATGCGTTGACGATTTTCCGGGAAGTGAAAAACCCTTTCGCCGCCATGCGTTATCATTCTTTGGTGATTGACCCGCGAAGCTTACCGGCGGACTTAACCGTCAGTGCTCAGACCTACGACGGAGTCATCATGGGGGTACGTCATAAGACTTTCCCGGTGGAGGGTGTGCAATTTCATCCCGAATCGATCCTCGCCGAGGAGGGTAAAAAGCTGCTCAAGAATTTTCTGGATTACTATTGAGCCGTCGCGCGATGAAGTTACTCTGCTTTCAGGCAAAGCGCTTTCGCTGGAAAACCCATTCAAAAACTCTTCCAGATGTTCACGATCGCGACATTGACCAGGAGGTCGCCGAAACGATTGTCGTGTTCGTCCACGCTGAAGCGTCCGATGCCGCTGAAGAACGCTACGGTTCGGTGTCACGTCAGGTTCTCAAACATATCAAATGGCTCGCCAACAAGCGGGGCCTCAAGAATATCGTGCTCCACTCTTTCACGCATCTCGGCGGCGAAACCGCCCAACCGGCTGTCGCCGACTCATTCATTGACGTCGCCGCCCAACGGTTGCGCGATACCGGTTATCAGGTCTGGACGACACCCTTCGGTTACTTCTGCGAATGGGACCTCAGCGTCTATGGTGAAAGTCTGGCCAAAGTATGGAAAGAGATCCATTGAGCCAAAGCTTGAAACGCGCGCTTTGCGCCGCTTTTCATCGTACACAGCGGACAATGGACGGATTCGAAAGCATGTTACTATAACGAGTTAAATCAAGTTGACTCACGGAGGCCGCCAATGACTCGATACGTCAATCTCATAATGGCAGCGTTACTGGTAGTCTTAATTTCGCTCGCCGCATCAGCGTGTAAGAGCAAGGAGAAACCGGTCGCGCTCAAGGAGCTTCCCGACCTCAACGAACAAACGCGGGCCTACGTCACTGTCGAGCGTACCAAGGTCCGCGCCGGCCCCGGGACGCAGTTTCGTGCCATCGCCGACATAGGCCCCGATGCCAAAGTCAACGTCGTCGGAAAAGATGGCGATTGGGTACTGATTGTTTCAAAAAAAGGCAACGCGCCCGGCTACATCGAAATGGCTTCGGTAAAAGCTTGGGAGGGTGAGGTTAAAGAAGGCTTGAACCCGCAAGCCGAGGGCAAATACGAAACGGTTGCAGATACGCAGGTACGGAGTGGACCGGGTCTCCACTACCCTGTGGTGGCAAATATTGCCAAGGGAACTAAGCTCAACGTGGTCGAAGAAGAAAAAGGCTGGCTCAAGGTCGAATCCAAGCGGGGCAACAAACCGGGTTACGTCGACGCAAGTTTGGCAAAACCCGCTGTGGAACGGTGAAGCAAAAGCGCATCTCGCTTACGGGTCGAATTCGTAATTTCGGTCGGTGCTCTCACGCAGCCGACGAACGACAGCCTAGACTGACCCATTCTTTCGACCAAGCGGGAGCAGAGGCTAACAAAGCTTTAATAGGTCCGCCGCCGTGTCACCCAAAATTTTCTTTATACTTTTTTCGTCCAGCGGTAAATTGCGAATGGTCTCGATGTAGTTTTTCAATTCCTTCATCCCTTTCCCGGTGTCTGTATTCACTCCGGTAAAATCCTGCGGATAGTCGCTGGCAAAAACCATGCGTTCCGGACGAATCCCTTGCAGCGCACAATTAAGCGCGGCGATACCTCCTTCGAATCCGGCCATGTCGAAATAAACCTTATCGTAGTACTCGCCGAACGGCCTCTTGAGCATACCAAAGCGGTAGCCCTTTCCAATCAGACGATCTTTGACCGCGGCGATACCGCCGCCGAAGTGGGCCATGACGATCTTTAGATTGGGCACCCGATCGAAAATGCCGCCGGCGATGAGTCGTGTTATCGCGACCGTAAGATCGACCTCGCGCCCTAACACGCGCGGCAGATCATAATCCTTTAAGTGCTCGTAACCTGTCGGCACCAACGCCGGGTGGACAAAAACCGGAACATCGAGGGCACAGACCGTTTCGTAAAAGTCGTAAAGTTTCGGCGAGTCGAGAGAGAACCCACCAACCTGCGACGTAATCGTCACTCCGTGCAGTCCGAGATCGCCAATTGCCCGGCGCAACTCGTCGAGCGCCGTTTTCCCTTCGAGGATCGGCGCCTGGGCCAAACCGACAAAGCGGTGCGGATATTTTTTTTGAATGGCAGCGAGATCGTCGTTGATGAAACGGCATTCCTCAAGCGGCGCAGACCAGCCAAGCAAGCACGAAAGCACAGACAGATCGATGCCCGCTTGAGCCATATCATCGAGCTGCAAATCCAAATCGTATAAACGCCGATGCATCGTCGTCGCGGGCAGACCGCCTTCCTCGAGCATGGTCCTGCCGGTCTCCGAATAGAGTCCTCGCTTCTTGGCTAATTGCACGGGGATGTAGTGATGCTGAAAATCGATGACCATCTATTCTTCGCCCCTCTCTCGCTGCTTCCTTGACGTTGTCATTACGGAACACTCGCGCCCGCGGCTGCTGAATGACTGCGGCACATCCGCAACTGCTGTGTAAGCTTTCCTAACATGAGACGATAGCTCTCAGCCAGCCACCTGTGGTGTTGTCATATCGAGCAACATGTCAGCAGAATAGACGAGTAGCGCCAACTATTTCTTAAAGGATCATGTGTCGAGTCACACTTTCACGACAATCGCACCCGACTTCGTGCCTACGATCTAGACACTGTCAGATTTCTGCCCGCTCGAAAACCGAGGGTACACAGGCACAATTTTGTCTGTGGAAGAACCGGCGTAACCTTCGTCAATCGCTGCCAAGATCGTCACGCTTTGACGTCCATGAGTGCCACCTACTTCGGGACGTCAGGCGGATTTGCCTAGATCAACGGCGGTCTAGCGTGTCCGTTTCGCGATGAGAATCAGTCCCAACAAAATTTATATTCCTAGTCCGCTCCAACAATCCATCCAGAAGACTACGGTAATTTACTAAATTGCCATTCGTTCAACAACGTGACTGACTCACTGACCCAGCGCTGGTGATCGCGATTGGGCGGCACATCGGTTGCGTTATCTCGCTCCTCGACGACAGTTTCGAGTTGACGCGATGAGGTTTACTATGTCGAAGAGAATTTCGTGGACAGTGTTATGTTTCTTAACAGTTTTGATTTACGATCGACCGGCTTTTGCGGACGGCATGGTTCTTTTTGATTTCGACCAGATTCAAAGTCAGTCAAAAAAAGGCGTGAACGCTTCCGACGTCGAGGCGTACATGGAGGGGTTGTTTGGATCTGACATTTCCGTCAGTCAGAATACGACGGCGGGCAACTCGTTCTTAAATGTCGGCAAGGGAAAAAGCGCGTCGGGAATCACAATCGATTTCGGCGCCAATCCGATCGACTCGTTCAGCGTCGATTTTCAGCTCTTTAAGAACGCAAAAAGCTTCACCATCTTGGCCGATGGTGTCGTCATCAATCAGCAGATTTTATCGAAAGCTCAAAGAAAGGCAGGTTTGACGGGTCATCAGAGCAGCTATTTCTTCGATACTCCGGTTCAAACGTTACAGTTCGTAGGGTTGCAAAAGAAATCGTTTGCCATTGACAATCTGGTGATCAACATTCCATTGCCCACCGATAAACAATTGGACGACCTGGATGATCTGAACGAGGAATCCGAGAGCGATTCGAATGAGAATGGGAACAATTCCTCCGGAAACGGCCTGCCTGGCGGAGCAGGCGCCGGCGGCGATAGCATTATCACCAACCAAGTCACCGCGGCCGTGCCCGAACCGTCGTCGCTGTTGATGCTCGCAATCAGCCTGTGCGGCGCATGGTTCTCGCGTAGAGTTCTCGCGCTGTAAACCAGCTAAAAGCCCGCATGAATTCAGCTAACGAATTCGCGGCGAGTGCGCCGTTGTAGGCGGCTTGATTCTGAGACCCGCAACGACTCCGACTAATCCGACAAGCGCAAGACATGTAAAAGCGAACTGCTGCCCGCCGCTGGCGCCGAGCACGTTCTAGAGATAGAGCGGCGCGCACAGCGCGATTGAAAATGGATCATGTGGCTCAGAACCACAGTGGCAAGCGCCGCCGCAAGAGCCCTCTGCTTGAATATACTAGCCGTCAGAGTAAAAACAGCCGATCACCGTCCAGCCATTGCTCGCGCCGAATGTCAGGCCAACCAGAAGTGCTGGATAGCCGATTAGCACGGTTAGAGCGACGCCTTGCGCCACCCCGGTCGGTCACTGCCAATCAGCCAAGCGCATCGATCAAATGCTGAAAAAGTCCTTATTCATTAGGGAGTTACAATTTTCGCAGCGGTTCACGATTTTGTTCACAATTGCTCCTTTGCCAGCGACCGATCGCATTACCGCGACTAGAAAAATGTTCAAGAAATTGGCTACTTAGACGCAGTGGACGACAACTTTTTACTTGGCATATATTTGGCGATGTTAGATAATCGTCCTGTCCCAATTTCGAATAGGAGACCACAAATGGACAATCTGTTTGTCTGGATCGTAATGTTTGCCGGAGCGGTTATCGTTCTGCTGGGTATTTTCTTGGTGGCATCGGAGAAAGAACTCAAAGTCAAACGCCGCGAGATCGATGAATTGCTCACAAGACTGGAGAATGGCCCACAAGAAAATTCTACAGGCCAGCTGGTAACGCCGCAACCGAACAACTCCGCGGAATTGGCTGACCTTCGCGCGAGAAATCAAAGTCTCCAGACTCAACTAAACACGCTGGCAGGCAAGTTGGAATTGAGCGCTAGAACGATCGAGGAACTGCAAGCAACGCAGCACAGCACCGACGCCGCGCGCGCGACGATGCAAGAACTACATGCGGCGAACGACCGACTCAAAACAGAGGTGAACGAACTTAGAAACCGCCTGCAGGCAAGCGAAGCTCACATCACCGGCTCGGCGGCCGGCACCCAGGACGCGGACGACCGTCATGCTCAGCTGCAACGCGAAATGATGGCATTAAAGCACGAGCTCGAAGAAAGCCACGCCAACCTAAGAGAGCTTGCAAGCCTACAGCAGAAACTTGCCAGCGTGGACGCGCTGGAAGAAAGACATCGCGAGGAACGACAGCGAATGGAAAGCCGAATTGCTGAACTTGAGAAAGAGATTTCAATGGGTCAAGAACACGTCCGTGAGTTGGAATCCCTGCGAGATCGATTGGCCGAATCGGAACGCATTCAAGAGACTCTGCGCAATGAAAGCCGCCACCATGATGAGGAGATTGCTCGTTGGCGAGAACGCATCGCGGACGGCGAAGAAAACCGCAGACGGCTGGCATCGCTTCAGGCACCCTACGAGCAATTGATCGCCAAGCAAGCCGCGCTCGCCGAACAGCAGCGCGAGTTTCAAGACGAGGTCGCCGGCTTCGCCCGGATGATTGCCCTGCCAGCTCAAGAAAAGCCGCCAATGAGCTCGCCGTCGCATTCTCCTTCGTACGGCACCGAGCATTCGACTGGCGCGGATGATAAAACTCGATCGAGCGCCATGTCCCCCGCGGTTTTTGCAAATCCTCTGGAAAACGGCACGCAGGGCCCATCGAGCATCGCCCCGCAGGGCGATCGCGCAGCTGCGCCAGAGCACAAAACGGCGCGACGCTTCGGCATCTTTTCTGCCATAATCATGCTGGCGGCAGCGGCCGTGTTGGGCATCCAGTACTTGAATCCAAACGCTGGCGAATCGACGACTCCCACCGTCGTAGCCAGTGCGCCGCGGGTAACAGTGTCATCGGTCACCGCCTTGTCCAGCGCGAACCCGCAACCGACTGCAATCGAACCGGCAACAGTCACCACGGCACCGATGACAAAGGATGCAAGCAAGCCGGCTGTTAACGAAAATAGAGAAACCCCAAAACCGACGCCGCTGGCTAAACAGGAGCCACGCGCGGTCGGTACCTACGAAATTACTCGGCCCGGCCGGGTTTACGCCGCGCCAACTGAGTCATCGGAGCTGATCGATGAAATTGAGCCGGGAGTGAAGGTCAACGTTGTCAATACCCGCGACGGCTGGTTCGAAATCCATTCAAAACATGGACGCCCGCCCGGATTCATTCGCCAAGAAGTTGCCGTGCGGGTTGCCGGGCGTAATTAGAAGCTCACCATCGCTCGCTTTCTTTTTTAAGCCGCACGCAGATCAAATCACGACACGCAGTAATAGCCGCTCAAACAAGCTTTCTCAGCAGTGAGTGGATCGTCTTGTTCTTGTGAATCTCTCGTCTCAAACTCGCCAGATGTGCCTCGTTGAGGATCAACGGGCCGCCCTGAAAGATCCCGTCGTGATAATAGCAAAAACGCAGTGATTTCACTCCGGAATCGAACGACAAGAGCTGGACACACGGCTCATGGTACTGGGTAACTGACCGCGCTTCTTCAGTGATCCAGCCGCCGCCCCAATGCAGTTTGAAACGCCGCTTGCCAAGCTCTTTCTTTTTCATGGTAATCTTGTAAAAGTTTCTCTGGCTCCTTGCAACATCTCTCGATCATGCGTCTGCACTTTCGAGCTCACGGCGACGGTGTCCCCTTGATCATCGCCCACGGCTTTCTCGGTTCGCTCGACAACTGGCGGACCATGAGTACACGCCTCGCAGCACATTACCGGGTGTACGCTGTCGATCTGCGTAATCACGGGCGGTCACCACACAGCGAAATCATGAACTATCTAGTCATGGCACAGGATCTCCGCGAATTTATCGAAGATCACTGTCTGCGGTCGCCGGTCATACTCGGCCACTCCATGGGCGGCAAGGTTGCCATGCAGCTTGCACTGCAAAACCCGGAACAGGTCGACAAGCTTGTCATTGTCGATATTGCGCCGAAAAGCTATCCGTCGATGCACGGGCAGTTGCTGGCCGCTCTCCGCGGTCTCCAGTTGCAAGCCTACAAATTCTTTGGCGAGATCGACAGCGCCCTCAGCGGGGCGATTCCCGATCCACTTGTTAGACAATTCCTTTTGAAAAATCTGACACGCGACCCGCATGAAGGATTTCGTTGGCGCATCGCGCTTGATGCCATCGTCGAAAATTACGATGAGCTGACCAAAGCCGTTGCCGCCGGGTCTCCGTTTATCAAGCCCGCTTGCTTTATCCGCGGCGGGCGCTCGAATTTTCTAGTGGAACAGGATTATCAATCGATTCGCGGATACTTTCCACGAGCTCAATTCAAAACGATCGCCAGCGCCGACCATTGGGTCCACATTGACGCCCCCGATGAGTTTTATAGAATCGTGACTGACTTTCTCGCTGCTTCATCAAGGTAAATGGCAACTGCCCGAAAAAAGATAAGCCTCGAAGGGCTGATTCAGCGCGCCACGAGCGGACGCAAATTTAACCGTCATGAACTATTCCGGCCATCACTCAGCTACTATCTGCTCAAAGATCCGTTTTGGCTCTGGTGCGAACATCACGCGCCGCAGCAAGAAGCCGTCGACGAAACCACCCGATATGACGAGCTGCGCATGCAACAAGGCGTCGAATACGAACAACATTGGGTAAAAAGACATTATCCGAACGCGGTGGCGATCGAGCCTAGTTTCGGCTTCGAAGCGCTCAAAAATACCTTTCGCGCCATGCTCGACGGTGCCCCAGCAATTTACCAACCGCACTTGTGGGATCTAGGGCAAGATACTTACGGCAAAGGCGATCTTTTGATTCGCGACGATTCGTCCGCATCGGATCTCGGCCCGTTTCATTACCGCGTGGTTGAGTTGAAGCGATCTCAGTCCTTACGGGAATATCACGTCCTGCAAGCGGCCTTTTACAATCAGAACGTCGGCTTACTTCAAGGTCTTGCGCCCCGAGAAACCACTATTGTACTCAAGAATTCGATCGAAACCGTGCTCTGTAATGGCCAGGACCCCGACCTCGAATCTATACGGCGGCTGTGGAAAGCACTGCGTGACGGCGAACGGATACCGGAAACTAGACGGCCGCCCAACGCCACCAGCTCACCGTGGCGACTCTACGGCAATCAGCATGCGGCGACGACAAAAGACTTGGTTCTTCTAGCGGGGATCGCAAAACCCGAGCGCGACAAGCTCCGCAAGGCGGCAATCGAGCGCGTCGATCAGCTCTGGCAACTCCGGCAAGATGAGATCGTTGAGATTTTGGGTGAGCACTACGGCGCCATCGCCTATCATGTGGCGCAAGCTTACCAGAACAACGGGCCGATCATGAAACCCGGCGAACAACTAACGATTCCTCGCGCCAAGCGACTCCTCTATTTCGATTTTGAGACGACGGATGCGGTTCACCCGGCCGAACCGCCGCATACCTATTTAATCGGCTGCTACGATGGCTCGCGCGACCATTTTGTTAGGTTTCTCACCCGCGGCGCCGAAGACGAAGAGCGAATTTTTGCTGCATTTGTTGATTACGTCGGCGATCCGCGCGATGTTTGTCTCTACCATTGGACTGATTTTGAGATCCATCAGATACGCCGAGTCATGGGCCGCTGGCCGATGCTGGCCAATTCGTTGGAGCAGATCATTTTACATTGCGTCGACTTGAAAAAGGCAATTCAAGCGGCCGTGTACCTTCCGGTTCCGACCTTTTCAATCAAGTCGGTGGCGCCGGCGCTCGGCTTTCACTGGCGGCAGAAAGACATTGGCGCCTATCGATCGATGGTCTGCTATTGGGATTACCTAGAGAACAGAGACCTGTTCGCCATCGATCCCGCATTGATTTACAACGAAGACGACTGCCGCGCCATGTGGCATGTAGATCAGGAACTGCAAACCAGATTGAAAGGCCTGGCCACGGCGTAATCAGGTATGCATCTTCGGATAAGGCCGACCGCGTCCACGACTGTGGACGTTGGCTCACGCCTCGTGGTATGAATCGAATCAACCACACAGAATCCAGGAGGGCGGTATGGCGAAAAGAAAAAGGATCCACATTAAAGGCATGGAACATGGCGCGCCGATCCCCAACGGCGTCGTTATTGGCAATATGATTTTTTCCTCGGCGATCTCCGGTAAGGACGCAAAAACCGGGGTGTTGTCGCCGGAACCCGATCAGCAAGCCGATGCGATGTTTCGCAATTTGCGTTTATTCTTGGAAACGGCCGGTGGCAGTCCCGATAACATCGCCTACATGAAGGTTTACCTGAAGGACGAGAAATACCGTAACTCGGTCAACAAGGCTTGGCTAAAGATGTTCCCAGACGAACATGATCGGCCCGCGCGTCACGCCATTAAAGTTGAATTGCGCGGAGATAACCTGTTCCAGATCGAAGTCATTGGAGTCTTGTAGCTCGAATAAGAACAACAAGGAGAAATTCTCAATGGGCATCGAAGTCGTCGATCTCGTGGATATGGCCCACAAGGAAAAACGGCGCAAGAACATCTTCAACACGCCGCGCTTTCACGCCTGGATGCATTATTACAAACCGGGGCAAAAGGACGACATGCACTGCCACAACGCCGACCAGACTTTCGTGGTCCTCGACGGCGAATGCACGATGAGCTTTCCTGACGGCGGCAAAGTCACCTTGAAACCCGGTCAAGCCGCCCTGATTACAGGCGGATCCTTTTATACGCTGGAAAACACCGGCGAGAGGCCGATGATCATGATGGGCAACCGCTCCGGGCCGGCCGAGAATATCCAGATCATCGACTACGTCACACGCAAGGACATCCGGCAGAGAGTTCAGGCGGAAGTGAGTAATGGGTAATAAACAAGTTATCGTTCAAGCCGTCTAAAACCTTCAAGTCGTTCAATCCGATCCTCTCTTAACGATTTGAACCGCTTGAACGATTTGAACTCTGCGCCTTAGAGCCCGTAAAGCCGCTTCGGATTGTCGTAGCTAATTTTTCGCTTGGATGTTTCCGGAATATCTTCGCGGCTTAAAAATTCATTCACCGCTTTGCTCATGTCGACGATCCCTTCGTGGGGAAAGTCCGACGCAAAATAAGCACTCGTCGCCAAGTAGTTCCAGATCGCGGCTCGTGGTCATCTCTTCGCCGCACTGAAAATACATTTGCCCGCGCTCGATCAATTTTGACGGGCGCGGGAGCTCGCCTATGCGGGCTTCCATCTTGCTCATCAGATAAGGCACCCAGCCACATCCGGCCTCCAGGAAGGCGATACGTAAATCGAGAAATTTCCCAAATACACCCGAGAACGTCAGGTTGGTAAACTGGCGCATTTGCGGCCAGACATGGGCGAGCGTCGCGGCTTCGTGGCGCCACATGAAGAGATCGTTGTTGCGCAGCGAATTCTGTGAGTGCACCGCGAGCATGCAGCCTAAGCGATTCGCTTCTTCGTATAGAGCATGAAACTCCGGATGGCCCAACGGCCGCGGCAATCCGTCGGCGGGCAATAATCCACCCACCATTCCAAGCTCTTTCACTGCCCGGCGCAACTCGGCAACCGCAATGGGAATATCCTGCAAAGGCAGGACCGCGATTCCCTTCAAGCGCTTTTCCTGACGCAGGAAGCGATCGTATAGGTAATCGTTATAGGCGCGGCTCAAATCGACAGCGAACTCGGTCATGCCGACTTGACCGATATGCATAAACCGAGTCGGATAAACTACGGCAGTCTCGATATTGCCTTGATCCAACGCCAACTGCCAATCTTGCAGCGTGGGAATCAGGAACGAGGCGCCCATCCCGCCGTGCCCCGCCTGCCGATGCCAGCCATGGTGCGGCAGTAACGGAAAATACAATACCGCCTCGCGTCGATTCTTGTAGTAGTCCGGCAAGTACTCAAAGACATCGCTCTCGACTTCGCGAATATGTCCATCCGCGTCGATCATTTTCCAGTCTGTCATGGTTTTCTCCAATTTGCTTTCTGCCAATTCAATCAGGGCGCGATGAATCGCGCCCCTACGATATTTTGCGTTCCACTTCGATCCTCGATCCTCCATCTTCCAGCATCGATCATCCACCTCATCCGTCGGCGATCATCTCGCCGAATCTGCCGCAGAACTCGCCGATGGCGCCGTGGTGCACGAAATCAGCGATTTCGTCGAGTGGCCCTGGTTCGCGGTTGATGATCGCCAATAACGCGCCGTTGCGCTTGGCAACGACGGGAAATGACGCTGCCGGCTGCACCTGCAGCGACGATCCCATGACGACGAATACTTTGGCCTGCTCGGTCCACTCCTGTGCTTGGCGCATCGCTTCCTCGGGCATCGCTTGGCCGAAGGAAATCGTCGCGGATTTGAGAATGCCATCGCAGAGATTGCACTTGGGCGACGCAAAATCACCGATCAGCCGTTTGATGATCTCGTCGGGATCGTAAGTCTGGCTGCACTTAAGACAGACGACTTTGCGGTTGCTGCCGTGCAGCTCGACAATTTTTTCATCCGGCAGACCTGCTTGACTGTGCAGTCCGTCGACGTTTTGCGTGATTAGTCCGATGAGTTTTCCCTTGACGTCCAGCGAGTGAACAAAATAATGACCGACATTCGGTTTGGCGTTCTTGTACTGCTCCCATCCATCCAGGCGTCGCTTCCACGCTTCGATGCGCGCCGCCTCGCTGCTCATATATTCTTGAAACGTGACCGGCCGATAGCGCGTCCAGATGCCGCCGGGACTGCGAAAGTCCGGGATGCCCGATTCGGTGCTGATTCCCGCGCCGGTGAACACAACGATTTCGTCGTGCTGACGAATTTTTTCTGCGAATTCATTCACAGTCATCATGACCCAATTTATAAAACAGCCGGCACGGCGAACACAACCCGCGCGTCACTTTGCGTCTTCGACGGGCTCGGGCAGCTTGAGCAACAGCGCCAGCACGCCGCCGATGGCGATCAACGCGCCGGTAATGGTGAATCCTGTCGCAAAGGATCCAGCGTCGCCCATGGCGCCGATGAAGGTTGGAATCGCGCCGCCGCCGATCAGAAAACCGAACGGGACCGAAAACGCCACGGCTAGATTGCGCGCGTTGGGAGGCGTGATCATGGCAATTGCCGCGAACGCCGCTGGAAAAAACCAAACGGCAAGTAAGGGCTGGAATAGAATCACCTGGCTTAGCCAGCGATCCGCAGTTAGCCCCACGAGCAATGTAGCCAATCCGGTGAAGCCCAGACTAACGACGATGGTTTGTTTTGCGCCGAGCTTATCAGACGCCCAGCCGCCGAGGAGCCCAAAAATTGCACCAGGGAATCGCGAGAAAGCGACAATCGTATTGGCCCAGCTCGGCTCCATATGCCGTTCAGC
>DASPXM010000179.1:0-7731 GCA_035637295.1 Verrucomicrobiia bacterium | reverse complement strand
GCCATCTATCTCGGGCTGGGAGATCTGCGCGAAGCTTTAGTTCTCTCGTTGTCGCTCTTCGTCATCTTCGGCATCACGATTTTTCAGGAAAGAAAAACCGAGCGCGCCTTGGAGGCTTTGCGCGATCTTTCGAGCCCGCGCGCCCTTGTCATTCGCGATGGCGAGCAGCAGCGGATCGCGGGACGCGAAGTGGCGCGCGGCGATATTTTGATTCTTACCGAAGGAGACCGGGTTCCCGCAGACGCCGTGCTCCTAGCCTGTAACGATTTGATGGTCGATGAATCACTGCTCACCGGCGAATCCGTTCCCGTTCGAAAAGTCGTTTTGAACCACACGCAAAAAATCACGCGGCCCGGCGGCGACGATCTGCCGTTTGTTTACTCCGGCACGATGCTGGTACAAGGCCGTGGCGTCGCCCGAGTTCTTGCAACCGGCGTGAACACTGAGATCGGCAAGATCGGCAAGGCGCTTCAAGCGCTCGAACCAGACGAAACCTTTTTGCAGAAAAGATCGGCCATAATGATTCGTACCTTTGCGGCCGTCGGTCTTTCGCTGTGCGTCGTGGTGATCGTTCTTTACGGTGCGACCCGGGGCAACTGGATGGGCGGTTTTTTAGCAGGCATCGCGCTCGCGATGTCGCTTCTTCCTGAGGAAATTCCAGTCGTGCTGACGGTATTTCTCGCCATCGGCGCCTGGCGCATGTCACAACGTCGAGTTTTAACGCGACGCATGCCGGCGATCGAAGCACTCGGTTCAGCCACCGTTTTGTGCGTCGACAAGACCGGCACGCTGACGTTGAACCGCATGTCTGTGAGCCGGCTTTATGCCGGCGGCGAGTTTTACGATGTGGAAGGAATCCACGACCGGTTGCTGCCGCAACGATTTCACGAGTTGATTCTTTTCTCCATTCTCGCCAGCGAACCCGATCCATACGACCCTATGGAGAAGGCATTTAAGGAACTTGGCGATCATTATTTGACATCTCTGGAGAACGGCAAAGATTGGCGGTTGGTGCATGAATATTCGCTGTCGCCGGAACTCCTGGCTCTGTCCCACGTCTGGAAAACGCCCGACAGCGACGAATATATCATCGCCACCAAAGGTGCTCCTGAAGCCGTATGGGATCTCTGCCATTTCGATTCCCATCAACGTGAACAGCTGTCTCAGCAAGTCGATACTATGGCCCGGGATGGATTGCGTGTTCTCGCGGTTGCTAAAGCGCGCTTTGGAAAAGCGGCATGGCCCACAAGTCAGCATGAGTTCGATTTCGACTTCCTCGGGTTGATAGCCCTCGCTGATCCGGTACGCCCCTCGGTGCCGGCAGCACTCAAGGAATGCTACGGCGCCGGCATCAAAGTCGTCATGATTACAGGCGACTATCCCTCGACGGCGCAGGCAATCGCGCGTAAGGCAGGTTTAAACGCGGGCACCGGGATCGTAACCGGGCTCGATATTCAGGAATTGCGTGCAGCCGAGCTGCGCCGGCTCATCCCAAAAACAAATATCTTTGCCAGGGTGCTGCCGGAGCAAAAGTTGAATCTAGTGGAAGCCTTCAAAGCAAACGGCGACATCGTTGCCATGACTGGCGACGGCGTGAATGACGCCCCGGCGCTCAAAGCCGCCCATATCGGCATCGCCATGGGCGGACGCGGCACCGACGTCGCCCGCGAAGCCGCATCGCTAGTGTTGCTCGACGATGACTTCGCGACCATCGTTGAAGCGATTCGGTCCGGCCGGCGCATTTTCGATAATATCCAAAAGGCGATGGGATTTATTTTTTCCATTCATGTGCCGATCGCAGGGTTAGCCGTGCTCCCCTTGCTACTGGATTGGCCGCTCGTGCTCACGCCCGTGCATATCGTCTTTCTCGAATTGATCATCGATCCGGCTTGCTCCATCGCTTTCGAAGCCGAGCCCGCGGAGGCTAATGTGATGGAGCGGCCGCCGCGCAATCCAAACGCACCACTTTTTGGCATGGGCCAAATCGTTTTTAGCCTATTCGAAGGATTCGTCGGTTTGATGGCCGTACTTTTGGTGTTCGGCTTCTCTCTTTACCGCGGTTACGGTGAAGCCGAGGTGCGTACGCTTACATTCGCGACGTTAGTGCTCGGCATGCTGGGGCTGATCTTCGTCAATCGCTCACGTTCGCAAAATCTCTGGCGCGTGCTTCGTTTGCCGAATCGCGCTGTCTGGTGGGTTGCCGGAGGAGCGTTAACCTTTCTCGCGGCCGTGATTTATATTCCGCAAGCGCGCGCGGTATTTCGCTTCGCAGAACTGGGATGGGCTGATTTGATGGTTGCAATCAGTGCGCCAGGGATGGCCGTTCTTTGTCTGGAGATTGCCAAAGTCTTGCGTCCAGAATCGGTTCCGTCCGAACAGGGTCGATAAAACAATGATTTTCCATGATTCTTTCCTGACAGTCCGCGCTGTGCCGCTGGCGAGACATAGACGAAAAGCTGGGGAACGCCGTTAACCTTACCGTTCTGGTTTTTTTCGTTGCAGGCCCACCGAAGGTTTGTTTAGTTAGGAATTAGTGCGGCACGTCGCAGCTTTGTTTATATCCGGGGCAAGCTGCCGGCAATTAGCCCGACCGGGAATCCAGGAATTTAAAGAGATCTGGATGATGATGCTTGGTTTGATGGGTATTTCGAGACTTTGGATGCGAATTGTCCCATTTGGGGATTCACAGCTGCACGAACCGATTTCTTTAAACCATTCTAAAGAGCATTAGCAATATTACTAAAGACTAACACGGAGGTATCACGTTATGGCGCGAGAACCCATGCCGATTTCGTCTCTTTGGTTTCAAGGAGCGATGCTGACTTACCTCTTCGGTTTTACCGTGCTCGGCATCCTTGCCTATCTTGTCTACCGTGACCAACCGCCGATGCCTGCAAAAGTCCTGGCAGGCAACAAGATTCTGTTTAGCCGCGACGATATTCTCGGCGGCATGAATGTCTTTCAGCGTTACGGCTTGATGGAGTATGGCTCGGTGTACGGTCACGGCGCTTATCTCGGACCTGATTTCACCGCGGAGTACCTGCACAAGAGTGCCGAGTCTCTAGTCGCGGCTTATGCAGGCGCGCCCGCCAGCGGTCTTTCAGCGCGCGAGCGGGTTACCGCCGAGCTGCACAAAAACACCTATAATCCTGCGGAAGATTCGCTCGCCTGGAGTGCGCCGAGAGCCGCGGCGCACAACCTCATGGAAGAGCACTACCGCTCGATGTTTTCTGCAAAACAAACGCGAGGCGGAGCGCAGGCCGAGTGGATTACGAATCCCGACGATATTCGCAAACTCACCGCTTTCTTTGCATGGACTGCCTGGACCGCGGCAGCGAATCGTCCCGGACAATCCTACTCGTACACCAATAATTGGCCGCCGGAGCCGCTCGCGGGTAATTTCATTACCGCCGACGCCATCACCTGGAGCGTGATTTCCATCATCGGCCTGTTAGGCGGGACCGGTCTCATCCTGTATTTTTTTGGCCGGTATGATTGGCTTGGTTGGGGCGACGCGGAAACGAAGCCGGTCCAATTCCGTCCGATCGATCAAGTGGCTGTTACGCCGGCCCAGAGAGCCGTGCTGTGGTTTCTCTTCGTATCTTCGTTGCTCTTCGTCTTGCAAACTTTGACCGGTGGCCTGATCGCGCATTATCGCGCCGAACCGGCCGGATTTTTCGGCATCGATTTCTCGGCGATTCTGCCTTTTAACATCATGCGCACCTGGCACGTTCAGCTGGCAATTTTTTGGGTCTCGGCGTCTTATCTCGCAACCGGTATTTTCATTGTGCCGCTGATCGCGGGGCGCGAGCGCTCGGGCCAGGGCGCGCTTACCATTCTGCTTCTCATTGCCGTTGCGATCGTGGTCTTCGGCAGTCTCGCGGGCGAGTACGCCGGCGCGCGCGCGCGGCTGGTTAGGTGATGGACTATGGTTTTGGCTTGGCCATCAGGGTTGGGAATATCTCGATCTGGGCAGGCTGTGGCAGATCCTGCTCGTCGTTGGTCTTTTTCTGTGGGTCTTCATCTTGTTTCGCGGCCTCAGCGGGACCCTGCGCGAGCAACACTTCGGCAATATGCCGTGGATGCTCTTTTACGCCGCTCTCGCGATTCCCGCCTTCTACTCGGTAGGGTTGCTTGCGAGCCCTCGCGAAGGATTCGTAGTGAATGACTTCTGGCGCTTCTGGGTGGTGCATCTTTGGGTCGAAGATTTTCTCGAGCTGTTCACCACTGTGATCGTCGCCTATATGTTCGTCTTACTGGGAGTCGTTCGCCAAGGCACGGCGCTGCGCGTTATCTATCTGGATATTATCCTCTACTCCCTCGGCGGCGTCATCGGCACGATGCACCACCTTTATTTTAGCGGCACGCCGGTGGCGCACCTCGCTCTCGGCGCTACTTTCTCCGCTATGGAGGTGATCCCATTGTTGTTGCTGTCCCTCGAGGCTTGGTCATTTATAAAATCGGGCGAGCAGAAGACTAGTGAGCGCTATCACCTCCACCAGTGGGCAGTTTGGTTTCTAGTGTCCGTAGGTGTGTGGAATTTTCTCGGCGCCGGCGTGTTTGGATTCCTAATCAATCTTCCGGTCGTAAGCTATTACGAAATCGGCACTGCGCTCACTGCCAATCACGGCCACACCGCGATGATGGGAGTTTACGGCATGCTGGCCGCTGGACTTTTGCTCTTCTGCTTGCGTTACTTGACACGCCCCGAAATGTGGAGCGATCGCGCAGCCAAAATATCTTTCTGGTCTCTCAATATCGGTTTAGCGTGGATGGCGTTTGTCAATCTTTTTCCGCTCGGCATTGTCCAGCTCTATTATGCCGTGGATCTAGGCTACTGGTACGCGCGGAGTTTGGCCTTTATCAATTTACCCTGGGTCAATGTTCTCGAATGGTCGCGCCTGCCGGGCGACGCTCTATTCATAGTAGGCGGAGCTCTGCCTCTGCTCTGGCTCTGCTCACAGGCGTTGCGCTATCCGAATCCGCGCCGCGTTGAAGCGGAAGCCGAGCTTCCGCGCATGCTTTACACTTACGATTCGGAGCCAGGAAAATAGCTGAATATCGAACAAAGCAATTCAGTGGCGGCGTTCAGGAAGGCCCCAGCGAAGAATGCGAAGCCATAAAGCAAAATACCGAATGGTTACCGTCGGCGATTTGACTCGTATACGACACACCATGACCTACAAAGAAATGCCGCGAAGCGACTAGGTCGCGATTTGCATCAGCGCCGGAGTTGTTTGTCTTGAGAAGTCAAATCGACGCGCAACATCCAGCATAAAAAAGCGGCGCGGCTGAGCGATTCTCACAAATTAAGTCACACTTCCAAATCGTAGCCGGCTTTCGCCAGTGCCCGGCGCGTCGCTTCCATAACATGCGGGCCATCGACGTTGGGCACGACTCTGACCTCCGGCGCTTCTCGCAACTGCTGCAAAATCTTATCGGCCTCGGCGCCAGCCAGTTCCTCGCACTGATCGTACATACCCCCGGGGTCTTCTTCGATGGGATTATGGACCCTGAGAATGGCTTGGATTGCCGCCATGACCGGTCTCGTTGGTGTCGGCACCAGCAGCGCGGCCAACGCGCCATGATCGTGGCGCAGCCTGGGCGCGACGGGAAGCGGCTCGCCGCCGCGTAGCTTTTGCGCCGCCGGAAGAAGAATCTTCTCCTCCATCCCAATGTGCTTGAGCAAACCCGAGCGGAATTGGGCATAAGCCGCGCCGTCGATATTCTCCGGGTCGGACATAGCGCGTTCGAGCAAGGCATCGAGGCGCCGGTGATCGTCGGCGAGATGGCGGTAGATTTTCCCGGGCATCAAACAGTCCCTCCAAAAATGCAAAAATGTGCAGAGCCGCTCGACATCGTTTCATCGCCGAGCTTCGGCGTCAGGATCGCGTCGACCGCAAAGTAACTCACGATTGGCGGGCGCGGCACCGACGTCGCTCGGGGCGTCCTTACCAACAAGATTTTTTTGGGATGTGGCCTGAACTGGAGAGAGACAAGCGTGTATTGGTTCATTTAGAGGCCGCCACAAATTTTCAGGAGAAAGATTCCTCGCTCTCGGAATGACCACGCCATAGACGGTTTGTCATCTCGAACGAAGTGAGGATCTTGACCTAACTGAACCACTACCGACAAGCGAGGTAAAACAAGCCGAGCGCTTATCGCTTTATCGGTCGTTTCCAATTTAATTGGGACAGTAATGAGTAACGATATCTCCGTTCAGTGCTGTATGTGACGCAACTTTCCCGTCTTCGTCAGCATCCTGTTGGCTCGAAACACTCCAGACTATTTCGCCAGAGAACGGCTGTACTGCAGCACGGCCTTTTGCTCATCCTTGGTAAGTTTCTTGTTCGCCGGCATCTTGCCGGAGCCTTCAGCGATGACCTTCAATAATACTTCGTCCGATTTCTGCTTCGTTTCTTTGCCGACGATGTTGAGCTCTTTTTCGCCCAAGGTTTTGGCCACCGCTGGGTTGCCCTTTCCGTCCGCGCCGTGGCAACCGGCGCAGTTCTTCTCGTAGGCCGTTTTACCGGCATCGGCGTCGGCTGCCAGCCCGTGGCTGATCGGCCAGGCTAAAGTAAGAATAAGTGCGGTCGTAGGTAGAGTTGGTTTGAGCTTCACGGGAATCCTCCTGGTTCGCTCTTTTACTGATTCTCAGGCTTCCAATCAAGGCAGGCGACTGTCAACGTTATATTCGCACCTTGGACCCTGGGCGCGCCAGCAATATTCAATAATCCCGTCAGCGGTCTTTAGCATGAGATGAGATTCGACCCTTTTCCATAGTGGCCAAATCGCCCATGAGTACTTTTTTCTGGATAATTCACGACGATTCGGTATACGCTACGCATGATCGACGAATCAACTAACGAATTGCCGACACACGGAAGGAAATAATCCGTGGCAAACTACGCCGTCGCTACCGTCATCGTTTTGAGTATCATTCTGATCGGCCTATTGCTGATCCGGCCTTCGATAACGGCAGCACAAGGAGGCAAGATCGTCGCCTTCATCGCGTTCTTTATCCTGCCGATCGTCGCGACGGTCTTGGGCGCTTCGATTCATTTAGAAAATTCGAAGTCGACGCAGTTCTGCTTGTCTTGCCACGTCATGGGGCCCTACGGCAAAAGCCTTTTTAGAGATGATCCCACCTATGTTCCCGCCGCCCACTTTCAAAACAACCGCATCCCGAAAGACCAGGCCTGCTTCACCTGCCATACCCATTACACGATGTTCGGCGACCTCAACTCCAAAATGCGCGGGCTGCAACATCTCTACGCCTACTATTTGAAACCGATCCCGAACAAAGTTCAGCTTTACAAGCCATTCGAAAACCGCGAATGCTTGCACTGCCACGCCGGCGCGCGATCCTTCGAAGAGACCACGCCGCACAAGGAGATGAAGGAACAGCTAACCGACAACCAGATGTCGTGTCTGACATGCCACAATAAAATTCATGACGTGGCGAATATCGATAAGGCCAAACAATGGAAAGGACCGGGCACATGACAGACGACGCGTCGCGCCTGCAGCGCAAACTGAAGACGGCAGCATACTTGTTGATCACCGGTCTCGTCGTTGAAGGAATCAGCCTCTATTGGAGCCATCCAATGAGCTTTCTGGTATTCATTGTTCTCGGCGGCATTCTCCTCACCGCCGGCATAGTCACTTACTTGATTGCCATTGTCACTCATTGACCGGCATCTACTCTCAGATTGCATGCAGCCGTGCTAA
>DASPXM010000178.1:0-3590 GCA_035637295.1 Verrucomicrobiia bacterium | reverse complement strand
TGCGGATCCCCGAAAATCTCCCACCACTTACCTCGGGGAATGTCGTCAAGTGGTCGCGCGAGCTTCCAGCCCTGGTCTTCTTTGTAGGCCGGCGTCATTGGCACCGATGGCTTGAAATAATCCGGTCCCACCATGCAACCTGCGCACAGCGACACCACAACAGCGGTAAGACCGAGGTAAAGGGACTTCATCGAGCGGCGGCCTGAGCGGGCGGAGGATTCACTTGGACCGTCGTGCCGCTGATCAGAGAGTCGCTTGGATTGAGGATGACCGGATCCGTAGGCTGGAGCCCGGACACAACCTCCACGCTGCTCCCATAGTCGCGGCCGATGGTCATCGGCACCAGCTCCGCGCGACCGTTGCGAACCACACCGACGCGCAAGCCCTCGGAGCGGAACAGAAGCGTGTTGGCCGGAATCGTCACTGAGTTGACCGATTGCGGCAATTTGAGATGAACGCGCACGTAGGCTCCCGGAAACAGAGTCCCACTTCGGTTATCCACGTCCACCTCGACGAGCAGAGTTCGTGACGCCGGATCGATGGAGTTAGAGTTCCGCGCAATCGTGCCGCCGAAAGTTTTGCCGGGAAATTCGTCGAGCGTGAGAGATGCCGTCGCGCCCGGACGCACCGCTTGCGAATAGACTTGCGGCACCGCGACAAAGACCCGCAAGGTGTTAATTGCCGCGAGGTGGAAGAGCTCCTGCCCCGGCGTGCTGGCGCCCGAATTGATGAGCGCGCCGATATCCGTGTTGCGCGCCGTGATCACGCCGTCGAAAGGAGCGTAAATCTTCTGAAACCCCTGGAGCTCCTCCAAGCGGCGGACGTTGGCGCTGTTCGAATCAACCGTAGCTTTCATCGCATGAAAGTTGCTGACATTCTGATCGGTTTCCTGCTTTGACACAGAGTTCGTTTTCCAGAGAGCTTGCCAGCGGTCCGCCGTGATCTCGGCCTGGCGCAGGTTGGCCTGCGCGGTTTGAAGGTCCGCCCGAGCTTGTTGCAACTGCTGGTCCACCTCCGGCGTCTCGATCTCGGCCAGCAACTGGCCTTTCTTCACATGGGTCCCAATGTCAATGTGCCAGCTTTTGACATAACCGCTTGTCCGCGCAAAGATCGGCGCATCGGTAAAAGCCTGGGTATTTCCCGGCAGAACAATTTCATCGGTAGGAGCGTCCATCTTCGGATAGACCACGTTGACCTTGGCTATCGCCGCCGTAGCCGTCGTCTGCTTCAGCTCGGCCTCCGCCTTTTTGCGACTGATGAAACCAAGGCTAATGACAATGACAAAAATTACTGCCACGGCGCTTAGAATCACATAGGTGGCGAGCCCGATTCCCGCGCGCTGGCTTTCATGTCGCGTATCTTCGAATTGGGTTTCGGATTCTTTCTTCTCGGTGTCTGTCATCCTATTGCTCCATGAATGAAATCGGCTGCCATTCGCCCACATCTTGTCATTGACGTACCGGTTGAGCGGCGTCACGCCTGCGGTGGAAAATGCTAAACACCGCCGGAACGAAAATGAGAGTCGCGACCGTGGCGCACAACAGCCCACCGATGACGGCCCGTCCGAGCGGCGCGTTCTGTTCGCCGCCGTCGCCGAATCCCAACGCCATGGGAATCATGCCGATGATCATGGCGAGAGCGGTCATGAGCACGGGGCGAAAGCGCGTAAAACCGGCCTCAATGGCCGCCTCCACGGCGTTGCCATGTTCGGTCAGCCGCTCTTTGGCAAACGATACGATCAAAATGCTGTTAGCGGTGGCGACGCCCATACACATGATCGAGCCCATCAATGCCGGGACACTGAGCGTGGTGTGGGTGAGAAACAGGAAGATGATGATGCCGGGCAGCGCGGCGGGCAAAGCCGTGATGATAATGAAAGGGTCCAGCCAGGACTGGAAATTTACGACGATCAATAGATAGACCAACACGATGGCGAAGCCGAGACCGGCCAACAAGCCGATATAGGATGTCCGCATCGTGGCTAGCTGTCCGCGAACCGTGATGAAGCTGCCGCGCGGCAATAGTTTTTGGTTTGCATCGACAATGCGCGTAATTTCACCGCCGACGGCGCCGAGGTCCCGGTCCTGCACGGAGGCGTACACATCCACGACGCGACGGATGTTGTAATGATTCAACACGGCCATCTCATTCGACCGCGTGATCGAGGCGACGTCGGCCAAAATTTCCGGACTCTTCATAGTCGCCGAAGTAATCGGCATGTTCTGCAGGTCCTGCAGCGATTGAATCCTGTATTGCGGCGTCTGAGTCGCCAGGTTGTAATTGACGCCGTTTTGCCAATTCAGGAAAAATGTGGGCGTCGTCTGAAAGCTCCCGCTCAACGATATTAACAGACTGGTCGCGACGTCTCGCTGTGTAAATCCTCCGCCCGCTGCCTTCGTGCGGTCGACTGCGACTTGGAACGTCGGGTAATCGAAATTTTGCTGGATGCGCGCATCGGCGATGCCCGGCACCTGCCGAATCTCGTTGAGGATCTTGTTGGCGATCTCGCGATTAGCCTGAATGTTTGCTCCTTCGATCTAAATATCGATCGGTGCCGGCAAGCCGAAGTTCAGAATTTGCGTGACGATATCCGCGGGCAGGAAATAAAAAGTGCTGCCGGGGAACTCACCGGCAAGCTTTTTACGCAATTCCTGGACATACCCAGCCGTAGGGCGATGATTCTCCTTGAGCGACACCAGGATGTCCGCGTCGGCCGCGCCAATCAGACCGGACGTGCTGTGCATGTAATTGATGGTGCTGTAAGGTAGACCGATGTTGTCGAGAATGTTGTCCAGTTCCTGGGACGGAATGACACGGCGGATCGAGTTTTCGATGAGATCGGCAAGCCGCGCGGTTTCTTCAATGCGCGTGCCGGTTTTAGCACGCACATGGAGGATAAACTGGCCGCTGTCGGTATCAGGAAAAAAGTTTTCACCTAACCAGGGCGCAAGCGCCCAGGCGAATAGACACAGCACAAGGAAAATCGGAACGAAAACGAACCTTCGGTTGACCAGCGTCGTGAGCAGACGCTGGTAGGAGTGGCGCAGACGTTCAAATCCGCGCTCGAAGGAATCCTGAAACCGGATGAATGGATTGCGCGACGTAGAAGCATGATGATCTTTCGGTTTCAGGAGATACAGCGCCATCGTGGGCACGAGCGTTCGGGACAGGAAATATGATGCGAGCATAGCGAAGACCACCGCTTCGGCTAAAGGGACGAAGAGGTAACGCGAGACACCGCTCAAAAAGAACATGGGCAAGAATACGATGCAGATGCACAAGGTCGACACGAGAGCGGGAACGGCAATTTGCGACGCGCCGTCGAGGATCGCCTGCTTGATCTCCTTGCCCTGATCCAGATTCCGATTGGTGTTCTCGATTTCGACGGTGGCATCATCCACCAGCATGCCCACTGCGAGCGCGAGCCCGCCAAGCGTCATAATGTTGATGGTTTCTCCTAGGAAGCTGAGAACGATGATCGAGGTCAGAATGGACAGCGGGATGGAAACCGCGATGATTAGCGTGCTGCGCCAGCTGGCCAAGAAAATCAAGATCATCAAACCTGTGAGGCAGGCGGCGATGACTGCTTC
>DASPXM010000177.1:0-16873 GCA_035637295.1 Verrucomicrobiia bacterium | reverse complement strand
GAGAATGATGACCGCAGGCCGTTTGTCGTTGTCTTTGGCTTTCGGGAAAGCACGCACGGCGCTGATGCCGCTGCTGTATTTGATCATCGTTGGCATAATCCCATTCGATTGCGTCGCAGCCATCTATTTCCTCCCGGGAATCATTGCTAGTCGCGCTCAAACGTCGCCAAGCTTATCCATCCGCGGCTAGAGGAGTCAAGGAGAGCGAAACCGCTTGTCTCGCGTGAAACCGCGTCCTATATTCACGGCCATGAATTTAGAAGAGGGATCGAGCGTGGTCGCGCATTTAACCACGATCGGGCGAAAAACCGGCCAGCCTCGCACCGTGGAACTCCGCTTCGTTTACTATCGGGGCCGGTTCTACGCGTCTTCAAGCAGAGTGCAAGAGAAGCACTGGTGCCAGAACATGCTTAAAAATCCCGCGGTAGAAATGAAGGTGAACGGCGAGATCATCGCATGCATCGCTACACGGGTCACCGATGACGACCTGCGCAAAGAAATTCTAACGTCTCGCGCGTCACCGCGCGATATGAATCGAGTGGTATTCGAGATCAAGCCGCGCTCGTAAGCGAACCAATCGTACACCTAAGTTACGCGCCGCAAACATCTGGACAGAAAGCTCTACTTCTTCGTTTCTTCCTTTTGCTCCGTCATTTTCTTTTCGATATTCTCAACGCCCTTTTGCATGCCTTCCATCATTGATTTCTCTTTTTGCATGCCTTCCTGTATCGCCTTTTGCGCCTGCTGTTCTCGCTCCGCTGAATCTTTCTTGTCGCCGCAAGCTGAAACCCCAGCGATCATTCCAGCAATAACCATCATCCGAATCAGCTGCTTCATGCTTTCCTCCCCCTGACTTTTTCGTAATTAGGTTTAGTTAGCAGGAACAGGCGCGAATAAGCAACCCATTTATCAAGTGTGCTTTCCTTTTCACTGCCATTTGTTATCTTGACCGCAGATATGGCAAAGCCACGCCCGCTATCGGCGAGCTTAATTTACCTCTTTCTATTATTTTCAGTCGTGTCGTTTGCTTCTCAGGCGCAGCAGAAGTTGAAAGTCGCGACCACACTCACGGTAACGGATTCGGGGAGTTGGAAGACAGTTCAAAAAGGCGTCGAGTTTCGTCAGATCGCCTTGGAACGCACCGAGCCAAGCCAGACGCTTGATCTGAAGCTACTTCGTTTCGACATCCAATGGGTTTTGCCTCGCGTGCTTTACAGCGGACAATTTCAACTCAAGGGAGCAAGCGCCAAAACCTTCGCCGAGAAAACTGGCGCTATTGCCGCGATCAATGCTAACTACTTCGATGAAAAGGGCCGGCCGCTGGCTTATCTAAAAACCGTGGAAAAAGAGATTAACCCCGCCATTTCAAAGCACGCCCTTTACACTGGGATATTTGGCGTGCGGGACGCCGCGCCGTTCGTGGTCCATCGCGATAATTTTCAACCGGCACAAACAAGCGAAGCTCTGCAGACCGGGCCGTTGTTGTTGAATCGAAGTGCCGCAATCGAGGTCATGAATGGCTTGGGGCGTTACGCGCGCCGGAGTGTCATTGGGATCGACAAGGAAGGACGGGTCATCATCGGCGTCACCGACGCGATCCTCGGCGGTTTGAACTTTACCGAGCTGCAAGAGTTGTTTACCGGCATGAAGTGGCAATTGAACACGCCGGATTTGCTGAATCTGGACGGCGGCGGTTCGGCGCAGCTCTATGTGAAGGCAGGCAAGTTTGAAGAATGGGTGTCCGGCACGTCAGAAGTGCCGGTAGCCATCGGCTTTTTCACCAAACCTAACTGACATCCTGTCGGCTCGAAGTCGATAGATGATTTTCTCACCACGAAGTATGCAGGTCGCAGGTAGGGGCGGGTTTCAAACTCGACCCTAAATATTCCCGGCGAAAGTTCTCACTCCAGTGACGCAAACGCGATTCGACTCCAGTTCAAGGCGGAGGCTGGCAGGATGCCGAGATAGAGAGTGCCGATAGCCGCCACCGCGATGGCGACATAAACGGCTGAAGCCTGCCGGAAGCTTTTGCCTTCGGCGCCACCCTCTTCCATGTACATCGCGACGATCACTCGCAAGTAATAAATCACCGAGAGCAAACTGTTGAGCACGCCGATGATCGCCAGCCCGATGTGACCGGAAAGCACTGCCGCGCGAAAGACGTAGAACTTCCCGGCAAAGCCGCCAAGCGGCGGAAAGCCGGCAAGCGACAACATGAACAGTGACATGGCCAATCCGAGAAAGGGCCGCTTGAATCCTAGCCCGGCGAAGTCGCGATAATTTTCGCGCTGGTTGTTGGCTTCCGATAGACAGCTGAGCACCGCAAAAGCGCCGATCGTCATAAAACTATAGGTCAGAACATAGAAGAGCAGCGGCAAGCCGCCCCACTCTGCGCCGACGACGATGGCAATGAGCAGATATCCAGCGTGAGCGATGCTGGAATAGGCAAGCATCCGTTTGACGCTGGACTGAGTGATGGCCAGCAGATTACCCAACGTCATGGTTCCGATCGTGATAACCCACAAAGGAAATAGCCAGTCGCTGTCCAACGCGGAAAGCTTGTGAAGTAGGATGCGCGCCCAGGCGGCAAAGGCTGCGGCTTTCACGGCGACGGACATGAAACCGGTGACCGGCGTCGGCGCGCCTTCGTAGACATCCGGCACCCAAAAATGAAACGGTACCGCGCCAACTTTAAACGTGAAACCAATGAGCAATAGAAATCCCCCGCCGATCAAATAAAGCGGCCACTCGCTTGGCTGCTCGGCTAAGTAATCTGAAATAAGATCTAAGTTCGTCGAGCCCGTGGCGCCGTAAATCAAAGCAATGCCGTAGAGTAAAAATCCCGTGGCAAAGGCGCCCATGAGAAAATATTTCATCGCCGCTTCGCTCGAACGGCTATTGGTGCGCCACATGCCGGTCAGCACATAAACCGCGATCGACATCGTCTCCAATCCGAGAAAAAACACCATCAGATCGTTTGCCGCCGCCATCAGCATCATGCCGACCGTGGCGAAAAGCACCAGGGCGTAAAATTCGCCCTCGTGGATGCCCGCCTGCCGGACGTAGTCGATGGATGAGAGAATCGTCAGCCCGGCAGCGAGCATGAAAATCAACGCGAAGTAGTGCGCGAAGTTATCGAGCACAATGCTGTCGTGGAAGGCGCTTTCCTGTACGCCCCAGAGAGCCAGAGTCTCACCGGCGGCCAGCCCAATACCAACCAAACTCAAAAACACCAGTATGCACTTGGGCTCGTGCTCTTCAATAAAGAGATCGCGCAGCATCACCACCAGCGCCGTCACCAGCAGCTGCGCCGTGGGCAGGAGCGGTGTGAAGTCAACGTCCATCGCTCTTACTCTTCAACACTGCCTGCGGGTGATGGTTCACGGCTACAGGAGTGACGGCGATGATCCGTTTCAGAGTGACGTCGATGGCGGGCTGCATCCGATACAAAAACGGCTGCGGATAGACCCCCATGAAAACGACCAACGCGAGGATCGGCGCGAGCATGATTCGTTCCCGAACACCGAGATCTTGAAGCTTCTCGTTGTCAGGATTGGTTAACGGACCCAGGATGACCCGGCGATACATCCAAAGCATGTAAATGGCTCCGAGAATCACGCCCGTGGCGGCTGCCGCCGTCCAGCGCGGCGCGACGGCGAAGGCACCGAGCAAAATCAGAAATTCACCGACAAAGCCGTTCAACCCCGGCAAACCGATGGACGAGAAAGTGATGACCAAAAGCAGGGCGGAGAAGAGCGGCACCGGTTTCCACAGTCCGCCGAACGCATCAATCATCCGCGTGTGTCGCCGCTCGTAGATCATGCCGACCAGAAGAAACAGCGCGCCGGTTGACAGCCCATGATTCAGCATTTGATAAACCGCGCCTTGAATTCCTTGCATGTTAAAGGCGAACAAACCCAGCATGACGAAACCCAAATGGCTCACTGAAGAATAGGCGACCAGCTTCTTAATATCGCTCTGCATCATCGCCACCGCAGCGCCGTAGATAATGCCGATCACCGCCAGCGCTATAATGTAGGGCGCCGCCGCCAGCGCCGCGTCGGGAAAAAGCGGGATGGCAAAACGGAGAAAACCATAAGTGCCCAGTTTGAGCAGCACGCCGGCAAGTATCACGGAGCCGGCGGTGGGCGCCTCGACATGGGCATCCGGGAGCCAGGTGTGAAAAGGAAACAGAGGTACTTTGATCGCGAAGGACAAGGCAAAAGCCGCAAAGAGCCATGCTTGTTCGTCGAGCGGAAGATGCAGGTCGTAGAGCTTTAGCAGATCGAAGGTCAGCGCCTGCTCCGCTTCGGCGTGGCGCGCCGCCAAATAGATGATCGCGACCAACATGAGCAAGCTGCCAGCCATGGTGTAGATCACGAACTTGATCGCGGCGTAGATTCTTCGCGTGCCGCCCCACACGCCGATGAGAAAATACATCGGCACCAGCATGACCTCCCAAAAGACATAGAAGAGAAAGAGGTCGAGCGCGACGAAAGCGCCAAGCATGCCGGTTTCGAGCAGCAGCATGAAAATCAGATACTCTTTGACCTTCTCCGTCACCGACCAAGAGGCCAGGATGGCGATCGGCATGAGAAACGTCGTGAGCAAGACCAAGAAAATACTGATGCCGTCGACGCCGACAATGTATTCGATGCCGAAGCTTGGCATCCACGGGACACGTTCCACGAGCTGCATCTCACCGCTCATGCCGTCGAACAGGCTGAAGACTATGACCGACCAGACGAACGCCAGCCCGCTCGCGAGCAACGCCAGTGAAAAGAGCGCCGCCGTTTGCCGGCGGGGAGTTAACATGATCATCGCCGCGCCGATCACAGGGATGGCGAGGACAATGGTCAAGTTACCGATGGCGACTCCAAGCATGGTTATACTTGACCGAGACAGTAGGCGAGCAACGCAAGCGCGCCGACCAAAAACGCCGCTAAATAATGCTGCACGTTGCCGGTCTGGATACCGACCCAGATCGAGCTCGCGCCGCGCGCCGCGGCGGCGACGCCGTTGACGGTTCCATCGATTATCTGCGGATCGATAAATTCGGCGAAAAACTGCGAGCACGCAGTAAACGGACGCACGAAAATAGCGTCATAGATTTCATCGACGTAGTATTTATTCAGCGACAAACGATAGAGCATGCCGCCCGCGCCGGCACTTGCGCCAACGTGTGCGCCGGTTCGTCCATACTTCACATAGGCCAAGTAGATGCCAACGCTGACGATGGCGAGCGTGATCACTGTTACCATGATTTCGGCAGTCACCGAACCGTGGTGCGCTTCTGCTCCGCCAAAGAGCGGCTGTAACCAGTGATCCCAGCGGCTACCCCAGAGATACTCCGGCGCGCCCAACCAGCCGGCAAAAATCGAACCGATCGCGAGAACGACTAACGGCAGGGTCATCACCGCCGGCGACTCATGAAGATGGGCTTTGGCATGGTCGTCAGCGCGACACTCGCCGTAAAAAACCAGAAAGAGTTGGCGGAACATGTAAAAAGCGGTCATGCCGGCGGTGACGAAGCCGGCGCCCCACAGGATCAACGAGCCGTGACTGAACGCCTGCCACAGAATCAGATCCTTGGAGAAAAACCCCGCGGTGAACGGCGCGCCCGCGATCGCCAAAGTTGCAACGACGTAAGTCCAATAGGTCCGAGGCATGTGCGCTTTGAGCCCGCCCATTTTGCGCATGTCCTGTTCGCCATCCAGCGCGTGAATCACGCTGCCGGCGCCTAAGAACAGACAGGCTTTAAAAAAGGCATGGGTAAAGAGATGAAAGATCGCCGCGCTGAAAGCACCCAGCCCGACCGCCAAGAACATGTATCCAAGCTGACTCACGGTGGAATAGGCCAAAACTTTTTTAATATCGTGCTGCGTCAGGGCGATGGTCGCGGCGAAAAATGCCGTCGCCGCGCCGATCCAGGCAATCAAAGACAGCGTCAGCGGCGCCAATGCAAACAAAAAGTGCAGCCTCGCGGTCATGTAAACGCCGGCGGTGACCATGGTGGCGGCGTGGATCAGCGCGCTTACTGGTGTCGGCCCGGCCATGGCGTCGGGCAACCAGACGAAGAGTGGAATCTGCGCCGACTTGCCCGTGGCGCCGATGAACAGTAGGACGGTGATCCAGCCAATCGTCGTCGGGCTGAGCATTTGCACATGCTTTTGCAATTCTAAGAAGTCGAGGGTCCAGATCCCTTGCCGGCCCAACTCGGTAACCAGCAGAAAAATTCCCAGCACGAAACCGAAATCACCAATGCGGTTGACGATGAACGCCTTGTTGCCCGCGATCGTATTGTTGTGATCGTGGTACCAAAAGCCGATGAGCAAATAAGAGCAGAGGCCAACGCCTTCCCAACCGACGAAAAGGATCAATAGATTGTCGCCCATCACCAAGAGCAACATGAAGAAGATAAACAAGTTCAGATAAACGAAGAAACGCACCATCCCTTCGTCATGTCCCATGTAACCGAGGGAATAGAGGTGAATCAGAAAGCCGATGCCGGTCACCACCAAAAGCATCACGGCGGTGAGTGCGTCGACTTGAAAAGAAAGATTAACCTGAAAGGAACCGGATTCGATCCAGGCGTAAACCAGATCGCGGAAAATGGTCGTGGCAGATAATTGCCAGAACACATAAACGGCCAGCGCGAACGACGCGCCCACCGCGGCACACGCCAATGCACCCGCGGTTTTTTTGCCGAGCGCGCGGCCCCAGAAAAGATTGACCACGCTGGCGAGCAATGGGATCAGCGGGATCCAACGCAAGAGATCGTAGGCGACTATGCTCGGCGTGGACGTTACCATTTGAGAAGTTGCATCTCCTGCGGATCGAGTGATTGGCGGTGGCGAAATCCGGAAATGATGATGGCGAGCCCAATGACTGCTTCAGCGGCCGCAACGGCCATCACGAAGAAAACCGCGACTTGCCCTTCCATAGAGCCTAAAAAACGCGAAAAGGCGACGAAAGTCAGATTGACGGCATTGAGCATGAGCTCGACTGACATCAAAACGACGATGAGGTTTCGGCGGATCAAGACGCCGATCACACCGATCGCGAAGACGACGGCGCTGACGAGAAGATAATAGTGCAGCGGCACCATAGAAACCTAGCGCTCCCGCTTCGCCAGCACGACGGCGCCGACAATCGCCACCAGCAGCAAAACCGAGGCGATCTCGAAAGGTAGGACGAAGTCATTGAACAGACTCTTAGCCAACATTTCCGGGCTGCCGAATGTTTCGGTCGAAGCCAGCGGGTCTCGAGCCGATTCGCTGTTGGACAACAAAGGCACCAAAAGGCCGCCAAGGATCAGCGCCAGCACTGTCCCCAAATTCCACCAAACGCCGCCGCCCCGCTCCCGCGTAGTGGGGCTGAGGAGCATGATGACGAAAAGAAACAGCACCATGATGGCGCCGGCGTAAATCAATACCTGGAGTACGCCGACCATCGGCGCCTGTAGGGTTACAAAGAAGACGGCGATAATGAAGAGCGCGGCCACCAATGCCAGCGCGCAGTGAACCACATTGCGTAAAAACACCACCATCAGCGAAGTGATGATCAGCAGCGCAGATAGCATAAAGAAGATCCACGTCGAAGCGTTCATGTCTTTTATGACCTATTGCGCGGCGATGATTACGATCGCGGTGATCGTCACGTTCAACAACGCCAGCGGCAACAACATCTTCCAACCGAGCCGCATCACTTGATCGTAGCGAAACCGCGGCACGCTCCAGCGTAGGAGAATCTGCAGCCAGCAGAAAAATACCACTTTAATGGTAAACGCGGCCACTTGTAGAACGACCACGCCGAGATGCGGCAAAAGCCAGCTGCCACCCCAGGGAAAGTGAAAGCCGTCGCGCATAAGATAGGGCACCTGCCAACCGCCGAAAAAAAGCGTCGTCATCAAGCCGGCAGCGGTGACGATCTCGGCGAACTCTCCGGCGAAGAACATGAGAAATTTGCCGCCGGAATATTCGACGTGGTAGCCGGCAACGAGCTCCGACTCGCCTTCGGGTAGATCGAAGGGAATCCGTTTCGTCTCGGCAACTGCCGCGGTAAAAAACAACAGAAACGCCAGGGGCTGAAGAAAAATACCCCAGGCAGGCAACCAACCGATTACGGGTCGGAGGAAAACAAGCCATGAAGGAAGCAGCTCGCGGATCAATAGACCCTGACTACGCGCGATTTCCTGTAGCTCCAAGGTGCCGTAGACCATCAAGACGCCAATGATTGAAAGCCCCATGGCGACCTCGTAGGAAATCATCTGCGCCGAACCGCGCACCCCGCCAAGCAGCGAAAATTTGTTGTTCGACGCCCAAGCGCCGATAACGATTCCGTAAACGCCCAATGATCCCATGGCTAAAACGTAAAGAATCCCGATATTGACGTTGGCGACTTGCAGATTAATCATCCGGTCACCAATCATGAGAACATCGCCGAACGGAATCACCGCGAAGGTCACCAGCGCGGGAAACAGCGCCAGGCAAGGCGCCAGCGTATGGAGAAACTTATCGCCGGACGGCGGAATGAAGTCTTCTTTGGTGAGAAATTTGACCGGATCGGCGATGAGCGTGTTCACCAGTCCCATGCCGGCAAAGCCCAGGATCGATGCGCGATTGGCGCCGATGCGATCTTGAATCAGCGCACTGCCCTTGCGCTCGATCCAGCCGAGAATGCCGGCCAGATTGAGAACCATGAAGAGTACGAGAAAGGCTTTTGCCGCAATAATCGTGATATCAACGATCATGCTACTCCACACTACCACTACCCAGCTCAATCCCCTGATCGCCGATCGAGGCGTAATCGAGTCCTTTATAGGACGGGATCTCGCGCGCCAAAACCGCAAAGATTTCCGCAACAGACGCGTAACTATGCGTCTCTCCCGCGGCATCCAATAACCGCAGGAAAATGTCGCAATCCTGCAAAGCGCCATCGGGCGGGATCACCGCGGCGTTAAGTTTTTGCACGCGCCCGCGCCGATTCGTATACGTTCCTTCCTTTTCACCGAAGTGAGTCGCGGGGAGAACGACATGCGCCAGCTTCGCCGTTTCCGTCAAGCGCGTGTCCTGCACGACTAGGAACGACAACTTCTGGAGAGCGGCGCGAACTTTCTCCCGGTCGCCGTTTGTCGCGATGAGATCTTCGCCGACGACGTAGACGCCGGAGAAATTCCCGGCAACGAGTTTCTCCATCAGCGATTCAAATCCGCCGTTCGAAGAGACTCCCATTTCCCGGGCACCGCGAAAATTCGGCGAGCGGTCTGGACTCATGAGAATTTTTTGCACTTCGGTGAGCTCGCGCTCCCGGTAGAAGACTTCCAGCACGCAATTAGCAGAAATTCTTTTCGCCAGTTTGGCAAAAAGATAGGCTTCCTCGTTAGTGTTTCTGCCGGACAGAATCCCCGCCAAAGACCCGGCCGACTTTACTCCTGCGTAAACCGCCTGCAACGCATGCTCCCAGGTCGTCGGCACCAATCCGCCTTCTTGACGAATCATCGGCGTCGTCAAACGCGGACCGCCGGTCAAGTCATGAAAACAATAACGCCCTTCGTCACAGAGCCAGTGGCTGTTGACCGTTTCGTTGATGCGGGGCTTAAAGCGCGCGATCCGATTCTGATAAGTCTCGACGCTGATGTTGCAACCGGTGCTGCAGCCGGGGCAAATCGACGGGGTTTTTTGCAGGTACCAGACCCGCACTTTGAAACGAAAATCGCGATCGGTAAGCGCCCCCACCGGGCAAATATCGACGACATTGGCCGATAGCGGATTGTCGAGCACCGAATTGGGAAACAAAGCGATCGTCGAATGATCAGCGCGATTGACTACCGCAAGCTCGTTCGTGTGGGTAATTTCCTGTAGGAACCGCACGCAGCGAGTGCACTTGATACAGCGCTCGCCGTCAAACACGACGTTGGGACCGAAGATTTCCCGTTTGCGGTCGTGCTCTTTTCGCGCGTCGAAGCGGCTCGCCTGCAAATCATGCGTCATGTAGTAGTCTTGCAGCCAACATTCCCCCGCCTGGTCACAGATCGGACAGTCCACCGGATGATTGATGAGGAGAAATTCCATCACCGCTTTGCGGGCGGCTAGGACTTTCGGACTCTGGGTCAACACCGACATGGCTTCGGTTGCCTGAGTGTTGCAGGCGATCTGAAGCTTGGGCATCTTCTCGATTTCGATGAGACACATGCGACAATTGCCGGCGATCGTGAGCTTCGGATGATAACAGTAGTAGGGGATAACGATCCCCACGCCGGCCGCCGCCTGGATGACGGTCTTGCCCTTGGTCGTGACGACCTCGCGACCGTCAATAATGATATTTACCGGGTCCATAAACGAAGATTGGAGTGATGGAGTATTGGAATACTGGAATGTTGTTTTCCATCCATCATTCCATTACTCCAGTATTCCATTAACGCATTCTTATCCTGCTACCGTGCAGCGCTTTTCCGCAATGTGCGCTTCAAACTCGTCGCGGTATTTCTTGATAAACGCTGCCGCCGGCATGGCCGCCGCATCGCCGAACGGACAAATCGTATTCCCCATGATATTACCGCTGACGTTGAGAATCAGATCGAGATCGCTCTTCTCGCCCGCGCCGTACTCGATGCGGCGAAAAATCTTTTCCATCCAGTGACAGCCTTCGCGGCAAGGGCTGCATTGGCCGCAGGACTCGTGGGCGAAAAAACGAGCGAGGTTCCACGCGGCGCCGACCATGCACGTGGAATCGTCCATGACGATCACTCCGCCGGAGCCGAGCAGGCTTCCCGCCGCCTGTACGGACTCATAATCGAGATTCACCTTTTCGATCTCCTCGGGAAGCAACACCGGCATCGACCCGCCACCCGGAATGACACCCTTAAGTTTTCTGCCGTTGGCAACTCCGCCGCAGTCTTCATTGAGAAACTTTTTGAATGGATAGCCCATTTCCACTTCGTAGACACCGGGCTGAGCAATATGACCACTGACGCTGAAAAGTTTAGTCCCCTTGCTCTTCTCCGTGCCCATGGCCGCATAAGCCACCGCCCCATGTTCGATAATCCAGGGCAGCGCTGCCAGTGTCTCAACATTGTTGACCACCGTCGGACAGCCGAACAGCCCATGGGTCGCCGGAAAAGGCGGCTTGACCTTTGGCCAACCTCTGCCGCCTTCCAGAGACGACAGCAGCGCTGTTTCTTCGCCGCAGATATAGGCGCCCGCGCCTCGGTGAACGATCACGTCCAAGTCGTATCCCGAGCCGAAAATATTCTTGCCGATGTAACCGGCTTGAATGGCTTCATCAACGGCTTGCTCGAGCCTGCCGGCACCGAAAGCGAGCTCACCGCGGATATAGATGAAAGCGGTATGCGATTGAATGGCGTAGGCCGCGATGAGCGTCCCTTCGACGGTCGCGTGCGGATCTTTCTCAATGAGCAAACGATCTTTGAACGTGCCGGGCTCGCTCTCGTCCGCATTACAAACGAGATATTTCGGCTTCGGGCTGTCCTTAGGAACAAAGCTCCACTTCATGCCGGTAGGAAAGCCGGCGCCGCCCCGGCCGCGCAGACCCGAAGCTTTGACCTCGTTGATCAGCTGCTCCGGTGTCATGCTCTCGACGATCTTGCGCCACGAACCATAGCCGCCGCGCGATTTGTAGGCCGTCAGCGTATGGGAATCCGACACGTCGATATTGCGCAGCAAAATCTTTTCCATGTTGTCCGTGAGAAAATCGCCTATTTCAGCGATTCGAGAATCTCCGTCACCTTAGCTTCCGTGAGGTTCTCGTAGTAGTCGTCATTGATCTGCATCATCGGCGCCGTGCCACAGGAGGCCAAGCATTCGACCTCTGTCAGGGTGAACCTCTTGTCCGAGGTTGTTTGTCCTAGCTCAATCCCGAGCTTTTGCTTAAGAAAGCCGGTGATTTTCTCCGCGCCGCGAAGCGCGCACGGCAAGGTCCGGCATACTTGAACATGGTGGCGCCCGACGGGCTTCATGTTGAGCATGCTATAAAAACTCACCACCCCGTGAACCCGCGCCGGCGGCTGCTCCAAGATTTTGGCAACGTATGCAATCGCTTCTTCTCCCAGATGGCCGAACTCCTGCTGGGCGAGGTAGAGCACCGGCAACATCGCCGCCTCTTTCTTGGGATAGCGATTCACCGTCTCCTCGAATTTCTTTAGCGTCTCGGGTGAGAATTCGACAGACATAGTTTCTTGAACCGATGATGGAGGATAGAGAATCGCGGATCGCGCCGCCTCCCCCTTGTGATGTCTATCCTCGATCCTCCATCCTCAATCTTCGAATCTGGCGCGCTTCAGCGATCGCATTCCCCGCCGATCATATTTATCATGCCGAACGTTGGGACGATGTCGGCGACCATGTACCCTTTGATCATCTCATGAAAGGCGCCCATGGCGATAAAACATGGCGGACGCACTCGGATGCGATAGGGTCTGCCGCCGCCGTCACTCACAAGATAAAAACCTAACTCTCCGTTGCCGCCTTCCACGGCAAGATAAGTTTCGCCGGCCGGCACATGAATGCCTTCCATGATAATTTTGAAATGATGCATTAGCCCTTCGATGCTGTTGTAAACCTTTTCCTTTTCCGGCAGCACAAAACGCGGATCATCGATCCAAACCGGTCCTACGGGGAGTTTCTCCAATGCCTGCTCAACGATCCTCATGCTCTGCTCGATTTCCTGCATACGACAGACAAAACGGTCGTAATTATCTCCCTTGCCCCCCAACGGAACCGCGAAATCCATTTGATCGTAAACGAGATAGGGGAAGGCCTTGCGCACGTCATAATTTACCCCAGTCGCCCGCAGAATCGGGCCTGTGAGGCTGTAGTTGAGCGCCGTTTCTTGGGAAATGACTCCGACGTTGGACATTCGGTCGATAAATATCCGGTTGCGCGAAAGTAAATGATCGCAGTCGGTCAGCAGCTTGCGAATGGTCTTGAACGCCTGAGCCACCTGTTCGGCAAAATCGTGGACTAGATCGTGTTTGAGACCGCCGATACGGACATAGGTGACGGTCAGCCGCGCGCCGGTGAGATTCTCCATAATCCTCATGATCAATTCGCGCGCTTCGATCATGTAGAAGCCGACCGTGATCGCGCCGAGCTCGGAGCAGGACATGCCGCAGCAGGTGAGATGATCGAAAATCCGCGACAACTCGCTGACGATGACGCGAATGTACTGACAACGCGGCGGCGTTTCGACACCGATAAGTTTTTCCACGGCCAGGGCATAGCCGACATTGTTGATCAGCGGCGAAGCGTAGTTGAGCCGGTCAGTGTAGGGAATGACCTGTGTCCAGGTTGCTTGCTCGCAGCTCTTGTCGAAGCCGCGATGGAGATAACCAACCTCGACGTCGCAGTCGAGAACCTTTTCGCCGTCGAGCTTGAGATTGAATTTGATCGTGCCGTGGGTCGCCGGATGGGACGGTCCCATCTGCAAATCCATCGTCTCCAACGGGAGATCTTGGTTTTCCGCTTTCATCGCGTTGCCGTAACTGCGGGCCTAAATTTTGCTGCCCAGGGATTTTTTTAAGCGCAGCAATTTGTTGTGCGAGCGCTCATCGACGAAGGTTCCTGCCACTTCGCGTTCAGGAACTCTGGGCTGCCAGAGATTCACGGGGTAGTCTTTGCGCAAAGGAAAACCCTGAAATTCGTCGTAAAGTAAAATTCGTCGCAAGTCGGGATGATCGATAAAACGAATGCCGAAGAGATCCCATACTTCGCGTTCGAGAAAGTTCGCGCCTCGCCAAAGCGGCGTCAGCGACTCGACGGTTGGATCGCTTTCAGGCACCGGAACGCGTATCCGTAACCGTTGGTGATTCATGACAGAAAGAATCTGATACACGACCTCGAAACGCGGCTCTTTCTTTTGCCAATAATCCACGGCGGTAATATCGGACAGGAAATCGTAACCCAACTGCGTGTCGGTCTTTAAAACGAGAAAGCTTGCCCGTAATCCCGAACGGTCCACCAGCAACACATCGTCACCCTGCGCTTGGTGGATCTCTAGAACCTTTGAGCCAAGCTTCTCTCGAATGTATGAAATGCGCGGATTGGCATCAGACATGAAGAATCAATCCCACTCCAGGGCGCCTTTTTTCCAGACGTAGATGTAACCAACCGTCAAAATAACCAGAAAGATCCCCATCTGCACCAGACCAAAGATTCCCAGCTGGCGAAAGTAGATTGCCCAAGGATAGAGAAACACCACTTCCAAGTCGAAGATCAAAAATAGCATCGCAACCAAATAAAACTTCACCGAGAAACGGATGCGCGCTTCACCGCGAGGCGGATTGCCGGACTCGAACGGATCCGCCTTGGCCGGATTGGTGGATTTCGGACCGACCTTCGACGCGATGAGCAGCAGCGCAAGAATCACTACCGCCGCCAGGGCAAAGATCACAAGTAAAGGAAAATAGGGATGATTCATGAATCGATGGCAGCTAAAAACACATACCTTGGGGTCGTGAAAAGGCATGCGGTTGGAGTCGATCAAATCATCGGCTTCACAAAAATTTGTATTGGAAAACCGCAGTGATGTCAAGGTAAAGTGGGCACAGGTGATGGGCCGATGACGTTGCGATGCAGATAGTTCTGGCAATGAAAATCGGCATTGACGACTCTAGCACATCGGTGTTAAGCCACTCAGCGTTTGATATTTGTGCAATATGACGCCCAGATCCAACATTTCCTCATTTACTATTTCAGTCGCCCTCTGGTTTGTTATCTTGGTCGGCACTGCAATGGGTCAGTCGATATTGGAGGGCGCCAAGAAAGAAGGCCAAGTCGTCTTGTACGCTTCTATGGAAGCGGTATCGGCGCAGAAAATCGTCGCCGCATTCGAGAAGAAATATCCGTTCATCAAAGTCGACGCCACTCGCATCGGCTCGGAACGAATGGCGACGCGTCTTGTTGCGGAAGCACAAGCGCGGAAGGTCCGCGCCGATGTCGTGCAGCAATCCGGCTTCGATTTCTACGGCGTCCTGCAGAAAGGTCTGTTTGACAGTTACCTTTCTCCCGAGCGCGCCGCCTATCCTGCCGAATATCGAGACGACAAGGGACTTTGGGTGATGCCCGCAGCCACACTCAACGTCATCGCATACAACAAAAAAATGGTCTCAACTGGCGACGTGCCCAAAAACTTCTGGGATCTCGTCGAACCCAAGTGGAAGGGCCAGTTGCTGATGGACGAGAACGAGAGCAAATGGATGGCCGGCATGATTAGTTACTACGGTGAAGCCAAAGCGATGGACCTGATGCGCAAGCTTGCCGGCCAAAATATCCAGTTCCGCGTTGGCCATTCGTTACTTCAGACTTTGCTCGCCGCCGGTGAGCGCGCCGTCGTCGTTGTCGCCTTTGCCAACGGCGTCGATCGGTTGAAAAAAGACGGCGCCCCTGTCGAATGGGTCGGCGCCGAGCCGATTATTGGACTGACGTTCGGTTCCGCCGTCGTTAAGGACGCGCCACATCCCAATGCTGCGCGTCTGCTCAGTGATTTCCTGCTTTCACGCGACGGCCAGGAAGTATTCGCCGCGGCCGGCTACTTCTCGCCGCGTTCGGATGTCAGCTCGCCGATCCTCAAAGAAGCGCCGGCAAAAACCAAGATCGTTCCACTGCCGATGACATTAGCGTCGCGGTACAATGAATATTTTCAGACGTACCGCAAAGTAATGGGACTCCGATGACTCCGACGATTCAATATTTCGTCCGAGTATTTCTCCTTTTCCCGCATCGCGGGCGAGGGTATGAATCGGTTCAAAAATAGATGAAATTTGCGCCTAACTCGTCTGGGAGACCGTCATGATTTACGCAGCTGAAATAGGCAATTTCACGATTGCATTGGCCGGCGACACCATGCTCACCCGCAAGCTAACGCCGTTCAACGAAGAAGGGTTCTTGGCACTTCGAGAAATTCTGCGTGGCGCAGACGCGGCATTCGCCAATCTCGAAGGCACGGTGCACACCTGGGACGAAGGCACCCCCGGCATTACTCAGGGCACGTTCATGACCACCGAGCCGAAGTTGCTCGAAGACTTGAAATGGTTCGGCATCAACATGGTCTCCTGCGCCAACAATCATGCCTTTGACTACGGCGAAGGCGGGGTGCTCGCGAATATCAAACATCTCGACGAGGCGGGCCTGGTTCACGCCGGCACGGGAAAAAATCTTGCGGAGGCGCGCGCTCCCGGTTATCTCGACACCCCAAATGGTCGCATAGCTCTAATCGCCACAACGGCAACCTTCAGACAATGGAATCAGGCCGGCGAGCAACGACCCGACCTACGCGGCCGCCCCGGAATCAATCCGCTGGGGTTTCAAACCGCTTACAGCGTCGACGCCGCGGCTTTCGCGCAGTTGCACCGGATTAGCCACGGGCTTGGTTTCGAGAAAAGCAATGAGCGCGCGCGCAAGCATTTCTACAGCGACAAGGAAATTCCTGATGCGAAGTCAGCGGAACTGAGCTTGCTCGGTAATCGCTATGTGGCCGGCGAGGAATTTTCGATCGCCACCGAAGCCAACGAACGCGATCTGCAAGATAACCTAAGATGGATTCGCGAAGCGCGCCGCCAGGCCGATTGGGTGGTTGTCAGCGTCCACTGCCACGAGTTCGGCGGCGCAAGTTTGCTTACCGCGAGCAGCCGCGCGGATCTGGAAGAGACCGCCGATTTCGTGACGAAATTCGCCCACCAAGCAATTGATGAAGGCGCCGACGTTTTCGTCGGCCACGGCTCGCACTTCCCAATGGGCATTGAGGTTTACAAAGGCAAACCGATCTTCTACAGCGTCGGCAATTTCGTTTTTCAAAATGAAACCGTCGGTTTTTTCCCGGCAGACGCGTACGAGCGCTTCGATCTCGATCTCAAAGC
>DASPXM010000176.1:0-7289 GCA_035637295.1 Verrucomicrobiia bacterium | reverse complement strand
CCGAAGCTCCCGTTTCCTCGCCATCATCAGGCGATTGTAGCTCGTGTTTCTAACTCCCGAATCAGGATCGGCAGCAACGACGATGCCCGCCGTGATATAGGGCGCGGCATTGACATCATAGTGAGTGAGCAACGGAACTTTTGTGAGATCCACATCGTCGCCGGCCTTAACCACTTCGTGCACCTGCCCTTCGCTGACTTCGACCGGCGCAATCGGCTTACCCTGCCGCTCGCTGAATTTGGCCGCCAGCTCTTCGGACTCGCATTCGAGCGCCAGTGCCATGAGTTTTCGACTCGCCTGCACATTGATCACGACTGGCGCGTCGCTACCTTCGACATTTTCACAAAATAGCAGCGGAAAACGCTTGCTCTTTTCCAACTGCGTCAGCAGAGCCGTGATCTCGTAACGCGGCGAGATCGCCTTGCTCACGCGCGCGACTTCTTCAGGGTGCTTGCTTTCAAGTTCGGCAATGAAACTGCGCAGGTCTTTGGGCATTTAAAACCTGTTCTTTGCAGGTAGATAACCTGGCTGACTATTGATTAGCTGGTGCAGCATGTCAAACGGAAGGCGAGCCCGTACGTTAAAGGAATTTCTGTAGATGGGTGGAAGCGCGTAGCGCCGATACCCATCGTTCTACGCGTTCTTTTCTTTAGGGCAACCGAATTGATGGGTATCGCTTCGCTCAACCCACCCTACGTGTGATGACATCCGGCCAAAGCCGATGGAGTCCGTCGAATCAGTCTATAGCGCGTACAACGTACGGGGATTATCGTCCAGGATCTTTTTCTTGATCGGATCGGCGACCTGATCGTTGGCTCGGAAGATGTCGATAGCGTCCACCTCGCTGGAGGCGTCGGTGTGGCCGTAGTCCGTGCCAATCACGATGTTGTCTTCGCCGGCGTAGCGCAAGACGAAGTCGAAGTCATCGTTGGTTTCCGTGGTGACGTAGATGTTGAATGCCTTGAAAGGCAGCTCAGGAAATCCTTTAGTACCCGATCGCCGCGTCGCTTCTTTGACCACCCACGGCACCCACTGCGCCGACGCTTCGACGAAACTCCAACGCAGTTTGGGAAAAGTCTTCGGTACGTCGCTCATCATCAACGAAAGACAAGTGATGACTGTGGGAATGCGGAACTGCGCAAAGCCGCCCATTCTATCGTAGCGGGGTTTGAATTGATCCAGCAATTGCGGGCTGCCATTGGCGATATGAACAGCCACGGCCATGTCGAGGCGGGTTGCCTCTTCATAGATCGGATAGAAGTAAGGATCGACCAGGTGCTTGTCGTCTTCGAAGGGACGGAGACTCACCGCCACAGCGCCGTTCTCTTTGGCGTACTGCATTTGCTGGAGCGCTTCACCTAGCGTCATCGCCGGAACGACACAGGACCAGCGGAGCCGATTGTTGCCTCGCTTCCATACTTCGGCCATCCAGCGGTTCCACGACTTGCAGAGCGCGATTTCGGCCTCAGCTTTGTCGGCAACCCGGGCGATCCACATCGTATTGAAGAGGATCTGTACATCGATACCCAACTTGTCCATATGTTTTAAGCGTAGCTCGACGTCGCGCAGCTCGCGCGCTTCGGGCGCCGTCTTCAGCTCGCGCCCGGTTTCCTTGGAAAGCGCGATCAGTTCCTGCTCGGTCAAGGTCGGCGGACGGAAACCGACCGACTTCCCCTCGACGAACCAGTATTGCATGTTGGGGTTGTCATTCGAGCTGAAGAGCTGCGGACGGAATTTTTTTTCGTTTCCGTCCAAAAAATCCCAGGTGTGTTCGGTTTCGACCACGTGGGCGTCGGCGTCGATGATCATCGCTTGCTCCTCTATTGGCAATCTGGTTGGCAGTGTTGGAGTCATTCTACTGATGCCACCGCGCCGGTCAACCCTCGGCGGCACACACGGTTTGGTTCGATCACTTTACCATAGCGGCCGCGCCCGCCGGAGCGCTTGCAGGCTCAAACCGGCCGCCCAAGTGGCGAGCGAGAAACTCTTCGACTTTGGCGAAATAGTCGAACTTGGTTTCGGGACGCCATTGACGATGCCCTTCATTCTCATAAACCACGTATTCCACCGGTTTGTCGGCTTGGCGCATCGCGGCAACCATTTGTTCGCTTTCGGAGGCAACCACTCTGGCGTCGTTCACGCCGTGGGCGATCAACAGTGGCGCTTTGATTTTGTCGACGTGAAAGAGCGGCGAGCGTGACTTAAGCAGCTCTTCCTCTTTTTGCGGATCGCCGACCCGCGCCCTGAATCTCGGTTTGAAAAGCGACCAATACGACGGATAGTTATTATAGTGAGAGATGAGATTGCTGATGCCCACGGCGCTCACTCCAGCGGCGAAAATATCCGGCGTGAGGGTCAGACCGACGAGCGCGGCATAGCCGCCATAGGAACCGCCCATGATCGCAACCTTTGCAGGGTCGGCGATGCCGCGGGCAATGAGCCAATTCACTCCGTCGATCAAGTCGTCGTGCATCTTGCCGCCCCATTCCTTAAAGCTTGCCTGGATAAACTTTCGCCCATAGCCGGCGGAGCCGCGATAATTCACCTGCAGCACGGCGTAGCCGCGATTGGCGAGCCACTGAACTATGTTGTGATGGCCCCATCGGTCGCGCAACCATGGACCGCCGTGCACCAGTAGAACCACCGGTAGGTTTTTTGCCGGATCGCGGGCAGGGAGCGTCAGATAACCGTGAAGAGTGAGCCCGTCGCGGGATTGAAACGACACGGGCTCCATCGTCATGAGCTTGAAAGATTCCAGCTCGGGCTGCTCGCTGAAAAGAAAGGTCGAGATTTTGGCGATCCGGTCATAGGCGTAATGATGAACCGGACCGTCATCGGTTTCGTAGGTGACGATCCAAATGCGGTCCTGAAGATCGCGTCGTCCCAAATTTTTCGAATACAAAATCGGCGATTCGTCCGGCGGGTGGACGATACTGAACTCGCCTTTTTGCGCCTTTTCCAGATATGCAAAGTCTGGCGCGATGCTTGGCTCCAACACCTGCCATTGGAGCTTATCGCGGTAAAATCCGACGGCCTGGATTTCCTGCGTCGTCGGATGGATGAAAACATTTTCGACATCATAGTCCGGATCGGATGCGAGCGTCGTTTCTTTGCCCGACGCTAGATCGATTGCCAGGAGCGTACCGGCCTCGTCGTGTGACCCGCTCATGTAAAAAGTTGTTTCGTCGGCGGAAAAGCCGAAGTACTTTCCGTTTTCAGCCACTTGCCATTTGCGGACGCCGCGCCACGGCTGGCGCGGCGTGTCGCGAACGATCGTTCCGGCAAACGCGGCGACGACGCGCACGTTCAAGTGCGAGTCGGCGGCCCACCAGAATTGCCGGCCGCCGTTGCGATTGACCATGCGCGTTTCCCCATTTTCGATGTTGATGCGGTAAACATCATAAAACCGCCGGTTCCGTAGGTTCATCGCCACCAGGATATTTTTCGGCTGATCCGGCGCCATACCAACCAGCAACGAGCGCACCCCATTGTATGGCGTCAAGTTGCGAACCGCGCCGGAACCGATATCGACGGTATGGATTTGCCAATTTTCGTCGCCGTTGTTCTCGCGCGCAAAAATGACATGTTCATTGTCGTAGGCCCAAGTGTAGTGTTGGATGCCGCGCGCGGTTTCAGCCGTAAGCTGCTTGTCGTCTTGCCCAGAGAGGGAGCGCGACCAAATTTGCAAGATATTTCTGTTGTCGCGGCCGAGGTACGCCAGATGTTTCCCGTCAGGGGAAATCTGCGGATCCTTTTTGGCCGGACCGGCGAATAAGACTTGGCGCGGGATCAGCGGCGGCGGCCCGGCGAGTCGGGGCGCGCAACCGGTGATCAGGAGAGTGAACGCGATCGGTAAAAAGACGATTCTTTTCATCCAATGGTTCCTCCTTTTCTGGTCGCCGAAGCTTATCTGAACGGCGCGCGCTTCGGCAACCGCCAATTTTCCTGGGCTTTGGGTTTGTGGTAGGTTGTCAGCGATCGATCGAGATAAGGAGCGAACATGTTCGACAGTTCAAAGATTCAACCCGATATCGTTTTCACTGACCTGCGTGAATGGATGCGCGAAGCCGAGAAACTGGGGGAATTGAAAACCGTGCTCGGCGCGTCGTGGCAGGAAGAAATCGGTTTGGCAAGCGACGTTGTCGTTCCACCAGACGATGGACCCGCGGTGCTGTTCGACGAAGTGCCGGGCTGTCCGAAAGGATTTCGCATCCTGATCAATTGTTTCGCCGGCAAGCGGCGCGCGATGACCCTCGGTTTTCCCCAGGGATTGACCAAGCAGGAGTTGAGTGACGCTTATTTCGCGCACTACCAGAAGGACCCTAAGCATATTCCGCCGGTGTTTATCGAGGACGGGCCGGTCTTCGAAAACGTTCTCAAGGGCGATGATATCGATATTTTGAAATTTCCGACGCCGACGTGGCATGTCAACGACGGCGGTCGTTACATCGGCACGGGTTGTTATTCGGTCACGATGGATCCGGATGAAAAATGGATTAACGCCGGCTGCTATCGCGCCATGATCCAGGACAAGAAGAGCGTCAGCTTGCTGATGGTTCCCGGCAAGCACGGTTACATGCACCGCGAAAAATACTTCAAGCGCGGCGAGAAAATGCCGCTCGCGCTGGTGATCGGCAGCGACCCTCTGTTTTTCTTCATGGCCGGAACCGAACAGCCTTACGGCGTATGCGAATACGACATCGTCGGCGGCATGCGCCGGCAGCCGGCGGAATGCGTGCGTGGAAAAGTTACCGGCCTGCCTTTTCCCGCCAACGCCGAGATCGTTTTCGAAGGATTTCTGAATAATGATAACCGCAAATTCGAAGGACCGTTCGGGGAATGGACCGGTTATTATGCTTCGGACGAGAGCGCCCAGCCGGTGCTGGAGATCGAAGCCATTTACCATCGCAATGATCCGATCATTCTCGGCATGCCGCCGATCGGTGGCGGCTCGGACGAGATGGCGCGCTATCGCGCTATCATGCGCTCGGCGATGCTCAAGCAGCAACTTCACAGCGCCGGTGTGCCCGACGTGACGCAGGTATGGTCGCATGAGATCGGCGCCTCGCGCATGCTGATCGCGCTTGCGATCAAGCAACGCTATGCGGGCCACGCCAAGCAAGTCGGCGTGCTGGCCGCGAGCTGCGGCGCCAGCGTTTATGGCTGCAAGATGGTGATCGTTGTTGACGACGACATCGATGTGTCGAATCTCGATCAGCTCATGTGGGCGATGCTGTCGCGCTACGATCCGGCGACATCGGTGGATATTTTGCGGCGCATGCGTAGCACGCCGGCCGATCCTCGCCTCACGCCGGAGCAGCGCAAGGTGCGCGACTTTACCAATTCCCGAATGGTCATCGACGCGACACGGCCCTACGAGTGGCGCGACAAGTTCCCCAAAGTGAACGCGCCAAGCCAGAAGGTCACGCGCAAGGCGCGAGAGATGTTTGGCTATCTGCTCAAATAGCGCAAAAGACGAAGTAGGGGGGGACCTATGTGTCCGCGGGTTAGGACACAATCCGTCGAAGAGATGCAATATGCGCAAGCAAATGTAGGGGCGACCGGCGGTCGCCCTTGAATTCGAAATCGCCGAACGGCGGATTCTCCAAGAATTAATTCCCAGCATGCAATATCGTTATTTAGGCCTACAGCGGCTGAAAGTCTCGGCAATCGGCTTTGGCTGCCCGCCGTTTCAAGGCAAGCTCAGCGACGCCGATGAGAAGCGCGACATTGAAGTGATTCACCGCGCGATCGATCTGGGCATGAACTTCATCGACACCGCGGATCACAACAACGGCAACAACGAAGAGTTGCTGGCCAAAGCGCTGAAGGGAAAGCGCAGCCAAGTCATTCTCGCCAGCAAGTTCGGCAACCTGCGCGGTCAGCCATTGCTTTGGGCGCAAGGAAAAGACGTCGACGGCCGACCCGAATATGTTGCGGTCGCCTGCGAAGCGTCACTGCGAAGGCTGCAGACCGACTACCTCGATCTCTATTATCTTCATCGCATCGATCCCAAAGTTCCCATCGAAGATACCATCGGTGCAATGGCGCGGCTCAGCGAGCAAGGAAAGATTCGCCACATCGGGCTCAGCGAAGCCGGACCTCAGACCATTCGTCGCGCCCATGCGGTCCATCCCATTACTGCAGTGCAAAGCGAGTATTCACTGTGGACTCGCGACTACGAGAGCAACACAATTCCGGTCGTTCGTGAGCTTGGCATTGGTTTCGTTTCCTACTACGCGCTCGGACGCGGCTTCTTTGCCGGAGCCGTGAGAGCATTAGACGATCTCGGTGAAAAAGATGGGCGGCGCAAAGCGCCGCGATTTTACGCCGAGAACTTCGAGCATAACGCCAGCCTTTTGAGCAAACTAGAAAAGGTCGCGGTGGCGAAGCTATGTACTTTGGCACAGCTATCCTTGGCCTGGATTCTCCATCAGGGTGAAAATTTCGTGCCGATTCCAGGGACCCATCGAGTTGCCCATCTGGAAGAAAACGTCCGCGCGGCGGATATTGTCCTCTCTCCAGATGAACTGGCGGCAATTGACAAATTGTTTCCCCAAAAGAGCGCCGCCGCAGGCGCACGTCATGATTATGATCGCTCGAAAGAGCTCAATATCTGATAACGGATCTTTCGAGCGATGCCGCCGATGATCACCATCAAGATGCGGCAACGCTCACGCAGGAATCCCCGGCGCGTTCGGCGCGCACAATTCGCGCGTCATGTTCATATTTGCGCGACCGGTCCAAGCTCTTCTTGAACTTCTGTCCGCACATTTATCTCCCCTTCATCAAAGCTCGCTAGTTCTCCCAGGGCACGCGGTTTGCCTTGCTCGCTGACGAACCATCACCTCGTCACAGACTCGGCATTCACGTTTATGACGGACTAACGCTTGTCCAGCGTTGTCTACGGGCGCGGTTGTGCGAAAAAACAGAATGGAGTGGTCTATGAAATCCAAGTTACCTTTGACTCTCTTCGCGCTTCTGGTGATGGGAGCGATCGCATGGAAAGCAACCGCGAACAGCCCGCAACTCTTCGGCGATCCATTTCCTGGACTGACGACCGCGCAATTGACTCAATTCGATGAGGGCAAGGATGAGTTCATTGAAGAAGAAACCGCGGCCGACGGACTCGGTCCAGTTTTCAACGGCACATCATGCGCTCAATGTCACTCAAATCCGGCCACGGGCGGCGATAGCGACATCACCGAAATTCGTTTCGGCACGATTACAAACAATCAATTCGACCCGCTGAATCAATTCGGCGGATCGCTGATCCAGTCACAAGGTAT
>DASPXM010000175.1:0-8873 GCA_035637295.1 Verrucomicrobiia bacterium | reverse complement strand
ATGGGAAAAACTGAAACGACGCTCGCGAAGTTTGCACTCGACTTCCCAACACAGGATATTCAAGCCGATGTCATGCATCTGGCCAAGCGCTGCGTGATGAATTCCTGCGGCGTCGCGCTGTATGCGACCCTCGACCCGGCTATCGATATTCTGCTCGATTTCTTGCGCGCGGAAGGCTGTGCCGCCGAAGCAACCGTGATCGGCAAGGGATTCAGAACTTCCGCGCAGAATGCGGCTTTGGCGAACGGTTTTCTCGGCCATCTCGAGGATTACGATGACACACACACGACCGTGATCCACCCCACCGCGCCTATCTTGCCCGCCGCCCTTGCGCTCAGCGAGCAGCGGACGGTTAGCGGAAGGGACTTACTGGGAGCCTTCGCCATCGGCGTAGAGGTTGCCTGTCGCATTGGGCTGGTGATTTACGCGCATTTCAGGGAAGGAGCGGCGCATTGGCACATCACCAACACATGCGGCGTGCTCGGCGCCGCCGCTGCTGCGGGTCGTTTGCTCAAGCTCACCGAGCAGCAGATGGTTTATGCTTTCGCTATTGCGGGCACGCAAGCCTCGGGTGTCCGCGAAGTATTCGGTTCCATGTGCAAGCCTTTTCATGCCGGTAAAGCCGCCCAGAACGGAACAGTGGCGGCAATGCTCGCCCAGCGCGGCTTCACCGGCACCGATGGCATCTTCGAAGGCGAGCGCGGCTTGGTCGGCGTGATGGCTACGGGCCACGATATTACTGAGGCCACCAAAGATCTCGGCAGCCGTTGGGAATTACCTCAGACTGGGCTCAAGCCATACGCCTGCGGCCAGGCGAACCACGGATTTCTCGACGCGGTGCTTGCTCTCAGAAAGAAAAGCGGCGTCTCGCCACAGACCATCAAGCATATGCAGGGAAGCGTGCAACAGTTCGCGCCGGCGCCGGTGCGGCGGCGCCATCCGCGCACTGGCCTCGAATCGAAGTTCTGCTACTATCACTCGATGGCTGTGGCCATGATCGACGGGCAAGCGCTGCCGGCGCAGTTCATCGACGCGCGCGCTCTTGACCCTGCCGTCGAAGCGCTTAGGAACCGCATCGATTTCAGCGAAGACCCGTCGCTATCCCGCCGCGCCGCGGTTGTAACTCTTGAGCTAAACGACGGCACTACCTACACAGAGACGATCCAGCACCCAACCGGGACGCCCGGGAATCCGATGAGCGATGCGATGGTCCAGGAAAAATTTAACGGCCTTGCAGCGGCGGCGCTCGGTGCCGAAAAAGCGGAAAAGGCGCAACGCGCGCTCTGGGAAATAGACAAGCTCTCGGACGTGCGCGAGGTGATGCCGTTTCTGACGAAATGAGCCGAGAATTTGGTCTCTTTGCTTGTTGGTTGCTACGATTGCAACTATCGGAAGAGCAAGGTAAACGAGAATCTAACTGTCTATTAAAGATTCCTCAGCTACGGAGGTCCGTCATGGCTTATTCGAAAATCAAAATGGAAAAACCCAGCGTGTATAACGGCTTGGATTGGCTCGTCGCACTGGACGAGGGTTTGTTTGCGAAAGAGGGGCTGGAGGTTGAACTGGTCGCGCACGGCGGAGAACGAGAAACCAACGTTAACGTCACGGACTGGAACAAGGTGCGCTCCAACGCCGGCCATGCGGAGGCGGTGGAACGCGGCTCGGCAAATATCTTCAACGCCTGTGAATGGGGCAATTATCGTAGATCGCAGGATACCGCAGTCGGTTGCCGGCAGCTGGGAAGGCGGGCGTCGATTGTCGCCGGCGCCGTAGCAGTGCCGCCGCATTCCGACATTTATACGCCACAGCAGTTGGCTAATAAAACTATCGCAGTGCCTTTTCATGCCGGGACGCATTACCTGACGCTGCAATTACTGGAAGGCTTCGTGCCGCGCGACATGGTCAAACTCGTCAGTAGCGGGCGACCCTCGGAGCGCTACAGAGCGATGATGAACGACACTGTAGATGCCTGCAGCGTCCGCGAGCCCTGGATTACGGTTGCCGAGAAGAACGGCTGCCGGCTGATTGTCCAGGGTTTTTACAATGGAACGGACACAGCCACACCGGAAATCAGCGCAGAAGCCTATGCTGCGATCAATCGGGCGCTCAGCGAAGCGGTGCGCCGGATCAACGCGAACAAACGCGGATACCTGCACTACTTCATCGACAACGAAAAGGGAGCGGAAGTTAAAACACTGACCGTCGACGACTTCAATCTCAACCGGATCATATTTGTCGAACCAGGAAAACCCATTCCTGAAGACCAGCTGTTGCGAACCTACCAGTGGATGGTGAGTTGGAATCTGATCGATGAGGGCCATGAAGTTCAGGATCTCGTCAACACTCAGGTCATGGCACCGGCATAGTTTCTCTTTCCCAAGATTATAGATGACGGGCCGGCAGAAACGCTGAGATCGTTTGAACGATTTGATCGCCGCCGGATCGAACGCCAGCCAGGGACCATCGGGTGTCTGATTTGCCTTAAGTTGCCTGACTCTACTTTCGCCGTGGCCTCGGCAATCCTGTGACCCTAGCTTAAGCTATTTAGTCCTACACCTCGTCGAGTAGCCGCCGGTCAAACCTCACCTGGGCACAACCGCGCGCAACTTCTTGTTGACGATAGAACGGCGTGGTGGGTTGACAGGGCGTCATTTGTTATACGATAACCGATGCCCAGCCTTTAGTCGGGTCCAGATCGACGGCAATCTACGGGAATTGAGGCAGAAGAATATGGCTGAAAAAAGCAAGGTTGAAATTGGTGGGAAAATTTCCCGCCGCGTAGCGCTTCGCAATATTTCTCTGTTTGGAGTGGGTTTGCCAATGGCTCAGATTATAGGAGAGGCCAAGCTTCACGGGCAGACATCGGAATCCAAGCCGGGAGGAGTCATGGTTGCCAAGCCGATATTTTCTGTCGCCGAGCGCGGCCGCCGGTGGGAAGCGGTGCGGCGGATCATGGCAAAGCCGCAGTGGAACCTGGACGCGCTGCTCGCGCCTTCGAACGGCGATGGCGCGTATCCTCGCTACTTGACTCAAATCGGCGGCCGTGGCGGTTCTGCGGATGTCGCTCTACCGCGTGACTCTTCCAAACCCGTCTATGCGTTCACCGGGTCGGGCCGCAACAAAAGCTTTTGGTCGAAGCGACTCACATCGTGGACCTCAGACGGAAAACTTGTCATCAACGACGGCGAAGGTTCCAAGCCGGTCGTGGAGCAGCTCAAAGCCTTGGGGCTCAATAAATCTGGGACGCGCATCGGTGTCGCCAAGCTTACCGGCAGCCGCTTCGATCCAGAGGGAATGGTTTCGGCGACCTATTTGGACAATCTAAAATCGGCTTTGCCGGGGGTTGTGTTTCTCCCGGTTGAGAAATGGGGTTCAGATTCAGGCCCCATCGATGAGCCGGCGATGGTCAAGAGCGCGGAAGAACACGACGCGATCCGACGCTGTGTGGCCGCGGGAGAAAAAGCGATTGAGACAATCGCCCGGGCAGCGCGTTCCTCGGCCAAACAACAAGCCGACATATGGTTTCCAACTTTTACGGCGATGTTCGCGGAGACCGGCGAAGATCCGACTCGCTTGTCGATCTCGCTCGATGAAGCTTCGAATTCCACCCTCGGCGCTCCGGTGGATGACCCGTTGAAAGCAGGACAAATCATCAGCCAGGAGATCGATGCGACAGTGCAAGGCTATCGAGGGCAGGTCAATCATTCGATCTTCGTCGGCGGGGCCAACACGCCGGGATTCGGTTACTACAAATCCGCTATGGAGGTCGCCATCAAGGCTCTGCTCGACTCGATCGCCTTCATCGTACCGGGCAAAACTACTTGCGGACAACTCGTCGATCACTACGCTGCCACTGTGGGAAAGCTCAACTCCGATGATCAATCAGGCGTTGTCCTACACAGCAGCGGTATCGGTAACCTGTCGCGGCCCCGCTTAGGGCCGGCTAATTCCCGGGGCGATTCGGACATCGTTCTGGTTCCAGGAATGACGTTCGACTTCAAGCCCGCCATCAGATTAAAACGGAATGTCATCGAAGATGTCCGGCGGGAAAACCGCACCGTGCAGATCGGTGAACATTATCTGATCACGGACAAAGGTGCGGTCCGCTTGGGGAAAAGAGAGCTGAAGCCGATCACAACGGAAGCGGTATAGAACGCTATGCAAGAGGCTGTCGAAAAACATATCGTTCACCCTTCGATGGGCTCAGGGCGAACGGTTTGGCTTTACAAAATTGATGCTTCCCGTTCATGGTGATTCCTCGACAGGCTCGGAACCGAGGCCGTCGAGGAAGCTTGCCGTGAGGCTTCTCGAACGGTCGAACCATGCAAGATTGGATTCCTGAAGAAATTCCAAAGCCCGTTTTCACTCTTGCCGAACGTGACCGGCGCTGGTCGCGGGCGCGAGAAGCCATGGCAAAAGAAAACCTCGACGGTCTTCTCGCGCCAGCGACGGTGGAGGAGGGAGACACACTCTATCTCACGCAGGTCGGCGGCAGGACGAAGGAAGCCTGGGTCGTCTTCGCGCGCGATCCGACAAAGCCGGTATTGGCCCTTGTCGAATCCAATCGAGTAAAGAGTTTCTGGCTCGGCGCGCAGAACTGGCTCGGCGAAGAAAACTTCCGCCTGTCGTCGGCGAATATTTCAGAGTCAGTGATCCTGGCGATTAAAGAACTGGGTCTCGAACGGGGCCGCATCGGCGTCGCCCAACTGACCGGCATCCGGTTTGATCCTGAAGGGCTTATTCCTTTTACCACCTTCGATCGCATTCGCAGCGCTCTACCGCATGTGACCTTTGTTGCCACCGATCTCCTCCATCGATTGCGCATGACCAAAAGCGCGGAAGAGATTGACGTGATGAAGAGGATTGTCGCTGCCAATGAAAAGGCGATAGTCACTCTCGTGGAGACGGCGCGCACTGCAACCAAGCAGGCCGACATATGGTATCCGGTTTACATCCAATTGCTGCTTGCCACAGGAGAGCTGCCCACACGCCTCTCGATGGCCCTCGACCGAGGAGGAAACAGCACCTTGGGCGCTCCGACAACAGACTCTGTGGAGGAAGGACAGATCCTTAGCGAGGAAATCGCCGCGAACTATCAAGGCTACCGGGCACAGATTAATCAATCACTATTTATCGGCGGCGCCGCAACACCGGGATTTGCTTATTACAAAACCGCGATGGAAGCTGCCATTGAGATCTTTTTTGGCATCGTCGCCGCAATACGACCGGGAAAAATCACCACTGGAGAGTTGATGGCCCGTTATGTCGCAATGGCCAAAGATGTTGGAGCTGAGCCCCCCGGCGGAGTTTTTCTGCACAGCAGCGGCATGGGTAGTCAGCGCCCTCGCGTAGGGCCGACGACCAAAGAAGACATGGATATCGTTCTTCAACCCGGCATGACCTTTGACCTCAAGCCGACGATCGTAATGCGACGCGACGCCGTCGAGGACGTCAGGCCAAAGAACCGCTCCGTGCAAATCGGCGAGCATGTTGTTGTGACCGAATCTGGAGCCGTCCGGTTGGGCAAGAGGGAGCTAAAGCCGATAACGACGAAAAGCTAGGTCAGTGTTTGCTGCGTAAGCGATGTGCACACGCAAGCAAAGAAATGACCGACGACCGATGACCTCAGACCGGCCGGTCCTCCGTCTTCAGTCCTCGGTCGTCTCTTGTATAGCGGTGAAATAATGCGCCAGACGAAAAAGACTAGAGGCATTAGTCGCAGAGAATTTCTCACGTATTCCAGCGCTGCTGCGGTAGGGTTGATGCTCGACGCCTACCGCCCACAGATAGCTCGACCGGCGCAGAAAAAAACCAAGAACATCATCTTTATCGAAGCTCGGCCGATGACTGGGTTTAGCAAGCTGGGCACCCGCAGGACCGAAGTTGTCGGCGGCCTCACGATGTCTGCGCTTGTCAAGGCGACTAACTGGAAAGCGCACCGCGATCCTCTCCTCGCCACGGAAGTTCCTTCCCTCGACAAAGGAACCTGGGAGCTTCTCAAGGACGGCCGCATGCGCACGGTGTGGCCACTTCGCAAAAACATCAAGTGGCACGATGGGGCTGACTTCACAGCGCAGGATTATGTCTTCGGTTGGGAAGTTGCGTTGGACCCAAACGTGAATTATCGCACGCGGACCTTCGAGCAGAAGATCGAAAAGGCCGAGGCGCCCGATGCACACACGCTGGTGCTGACCTGGAAAGAAAATTTCCCGCTCGCCACCGATCTTTTTCAGGGCAATTACTTTCCGCTGCCGCGGCATCTGCTCGAGAAGGATTATCGGAAAGATGCCAAGGGATTTAATCGGCATCCATATCATACGACCAAGTTCATTGGCGTGGGCCCTTACAAGGTTGTCGAATGGCGGCAGGGGAATCAAATTCTCCTCGAGGCATTTGATCAATACTTTCTCGGCCGGCCGAAGATCGACACGATCACTTGGAAGTCCGTCGAGGATGACAATGCAGTCGTCGCCAATATCCTTGCAGGCCAGGGCCATTTCTCGGTGCGGGCGATGGACGTCGAGCAGGGTTTGGTCTTGAGGGAGCAGTGGGAAAGCAAAGGGCAGGGGAAAGTGTATTTTACGCCAGCGGGTCTTGCCCGGATCGCACCGAGCACAATTTCCGAGCCCTGGTTCAAAGATATTCGCATTCGCCGCGCACTGCTCCATGCGATCGACCGGGAAACAATCGTTAAGACGCTCTTCAAGGGCGCTCAACCGGTGGCGCATAGTCTTGTTGCCGAGCGTCACGCGGACGTGTGGCCGCTCGTCAAGGACAAACTCAGGCGTTACGCCTATGAGCCAAACCTTGCCCTAAAGTTGCTGCAAGAAGCCGGCTGGAAAAAAGCATCGGATGGCGTGCTCACCAACGACAAGGGCGATAGGTTTGCCATTCGTTTCGAAGTGGCGTCGGACAACACGGTCGAGCTCAACATCCAGGCGGTGGTGAGCGATTACTGGAAAAAAATCGGCGTGATCGCGACTCCGGCAAACGAACGCGATCGGATCCTTAACGACTCCGAACATCGCAATCGCTGGAAGGGACTTCGTTATACTAGACATAATCTCGAACATGATGATCTCTCCGAGCAATGGCACAGCAAAGCTACACCCAAGCCCGAGAACCAATGGATTCAAGAAAACGAAAGCGGCTGGAGCGGCGCGGACGATCTCATCGACCGATGGGAAAAAGAGTTGCGGCCCGAGCGGCGCAACCAAATTTTAGCGGAGATCGCGATTCGCTTCGCCGAGCAGATTCCGGTAATGCCGCTCTACAATTACACGGAAATCGTGACCGTTCACAAAGGATTGCAAAAGGCCGGGCCGCGCCTCGGCACCGGCGGAGACAATGCGGCGTCCTGGAACGCATTCGAGTGGGACTTTACGGATTAGAATGTTCAAAGGGAGTATTCACCGCGGAGACACAGAGTTCGCTGAGGGTTTATTCAAAATGATTTTCTCATTCGAATTTCTCAGCGACCTCAGCGCCTCGGCGGTGCAATCTCCGAAATTCGAACCATGACGGATAAAGAATTGCAGCAAGAAATCATCTCGGTCCGCACGGAGGACGGCCACGCACTCGATGGCCTGCTCGTGTGGAATTCCCAGCTAACGCCGCGTGGGGCAACCCTGAGCATGCATCCGGATGGCTCGGGGCTCAAGCACTTTGAGCTTGAGCCGCTGGCCCGAGCGGGCTTCATGGCGCTTAGACTTAAATCCCGCTTCGCCGGCAACAACGCGACCATGATCATGGAAGAGATCATGCTCGACATTGCCGGCGGAGTAAAATGTTTGCGCGAGCGAAAGTGCGAAAAAGTCGCCCTGTTTGGTCACAGCGGCGGCGGTCCGCTCATGGCTTTTTACCAGAGCCAGGCTGAAACTCCCACGGTGAGTTCTACGCCAACCGGCGATCCGCCCGATCTCACCAGGGCTGCACTGCCGAAGGCAGACGGCATCATCATTACCAATTCCCACTTGGGGAGACACGTCGAATTCACCCAACGTATCGACCCCTCGGTCACTGACGAGTCTGATCCTTACTCGACGGACCCGTCGTTGGACATGTACAACCCGGCAAATTACGATACTAAAGATGGACAGGTAATCTATTCTCCGGACTTCCTTGAGAAATACCGCAAGGCGCAAAAGGCTCGTTGTGATCGCATCAGCGATTGGGCGCGAATCCAACTGCAACAGATCAAGGAGAGGGCACACAGGGGAATCCATGACTTGCCGTTCGTCCTCTATCGGACCATGGCCAACCCAAGATTTTTAGACAGGGTGAATTTTAGATCCGGCATGCGCACCGGGACATTATGGGGCGATCCCTACACGCTCAACTACACTGCTCACCGTGGCCGCGAGGGACCTTTCGTAACTTTGAAATCTTGGTTCTCGCATCTTTATTACGCTACTGCCAACGCCGATACCTTGCGCCATATCGCCCTGGTTAAAGCGCCGCTCCTGGTCGTCGGAGGAACAGCGGACTACGGCGGAGATATATCAGAGTCGGTGTATCAGGCGGCTACAACCGCGGATAAAAAACTTAAGTACGTCGAAGGAGCGAGCCATTGGTTTGAAAGCGGCCCCGAGCACCTGAAGCAAGCGATGGAAATCACCGCTGATTGGTTGAGAGAAAAGGGGTTTAATTCAGAAAAATAACCCGAAGCTCGAAATCCGAAATGAATTTGGACGAAGAAAGAACCGGAGAACTCTCACCGCGGAGGCGCAGAGGACTTAGCGCGGCACAGCCGCAACCGAGTTGACAGCCCTTGAGGGCGCGTCGAACGATGAACTGACACGATGCAGTTCGTGGAGTAGAAGGATTTCATGGAAAAGAAAAGCTCTGCTCCAGCAAACCGCGCCGCAAACCTG
>DASPXM010000174.1:0-22342 GCA_035637295.1 Verrucomicrobiia bacterium | reverse complement strand
AACAAACCATCGATACGCCGCTCCCGGCGCGAGATGAATATTGTAATCGGCTAATCGAACCCGCTGGATTCCTGCCTTAATAGGAGGGGGAAGCCGGGTCTCGAGAATCGGCTGAATACCTTGCGGATCCATGAGTGTAAGTTCAATTGGCAGTGAGGTCGAGTTAGAAATGTACCAGTACAGAGATGGCTGTTCATTTGTTGTGAAGCCACTGTGATCCGGCGCAAGGACCGAGAGCACAAAAACATCACGCTGAGTGCCGCCTCGTGTGCCGCCGCCCACGCGTCCGGCCGGAGCGCCGCGTTTAGGAGGATTGTATACCGGAACATTAGCATCGGCGGCGAGCAGGGAAATCGGCATGCTGAGCGCTAATACCGCAATCGAAGACCAAACCATCGGTTTTAGATAGTTCATATTTTTCCCCTCCTCGTGAGCTTACAAAGCAAGGATTGCGCCAGTCTCTTACTGAAACACCCATTACAGGTTAGTCGAATCATTGCAACTAACTTTTCTGCTTGTACTACAAGGCCTTTAGTAAAGCTAGACAGTCTACAGAAATTTCACGTACGCTATTGAAGTACATATCGGAACTCGTGCGCGGACGTCAACTTGGTTTCCCCGCGGTCAACATCGTTTACGGCTCGCTTTTAGGTGCTTCGAGGTTTTGGCTGGCGGATTATTCACCACGAAGGACGCAGCGCGGCACAGCTGCAAGCGACTTGCTCAAGGGTTTCATCGTCAACGGCCAGTGTCCCTGTTTGCGAATGTCATCAGTTTCTTTCGGAGTTTTTCAACAGCCTGTAAAGACTTGACATTGATCTCGGGTCGTGAAAAAAGTGCACTCTTTCGAAGTCTGTCTCACAATCCAAAAAAAAGACGAGGCGCTCAGTGCGTCCTAAAATGTGGGACGGCACGTAAGGCCTACCTGACACCATTTCAGATTTGCGATGGCAAACCAGGCCTGTAAGATGGATGGTCAGCGGGAACGGAGAAGCTGACACAGATGGATGACGGCGCAGGCCAGGCGGCGCAAGGCGCGCCAGCACGCACACGGCATTGGCTGCTCGCCCTGCTGCGCCGGCGTTTCGTCAAAGCGCTGATGGTGGCCAACCTGGTGGCCCTGCTGCTGTTGCCGCTGCGGGAAACCGGCTGGCTGCAAGGCTTAGAGCTTTCGGCGTACGACACGCTGGTGACCTTCTTCGCCGGGTCGCAGGAAAGCGACCGCGTGGTGCTGGTGGTCACCACCGAAGCGGACATTAACCGCTTCGGTTATCCCATCCGCGACAACGACCTTTCTGCCGTGCTGGCACGCGTCTTCGCTGGCGGGCCGAAGGCGGTGGGCGTGGATCTGTACCGCGACTTGCCCATGCCGCCGGGCAACGCGGAGTTGCAAGCTATCCAGCGGACGCAGGACAACCTCTATTGGGCCTTCAAGCTGCCGGACGAGGGCAATATCGGCATTCCGCCGCCGCCGGTGCTGCGCGAGACTGGCCGCGAGGTGCTGGCCGACCACGTGACGGATGCCGGTGGCGTGGTGCGCCGAGCCCTACTGCTGGCCGCCGATGAACGCGCCAGCAGCAACTGGCGCACCATGGGCGTCTCCCTGGCCGAACGCTACACCGGCCAGCGGCTGCGCCCGATGGATGACGACCTGGCGCTAGGCCAGGGCCGCATCCCGTTGCTGGAGCAGCCCTACGGCCCCTACGCAAGGGTGGATGCTGCTGGCTACCAGATGCTGTTCGACTACCGCGGCGGCCATCGACGCTTCCGCCAGATCAGCTTCGCCGAGATCATCGACCGACCGGAGCTGGCAGCGACGCTGCGCGACCGCATTGTGCTGGTCGGCACCGCGGCGCTTTCCATCAAGGATCATTTCGCCACACCGTTCAGCACCGGCTGGGGCGGGGAGGGACTGCTGATCGGGATTGCACTGCATGCGCACACCGCCGACCAGCTGATCCGCCTGGCCAATCGCGAAACGCGCAACCCCGTGCCGCTGCCGCGCCTGGTGGATCATGTCGCCATCTGGGCCGCGGCTATGGCTGGCGCGGTGCTGGCGCTGCTGGTCTGGCGCGTGCTTGTGGTGCTGGTGGCGCTGCTCCTGGGCCTTGGCCTGGTTGGCGGCGCCACCGCCTGGGGCTTCGCGGGCGCCGGTTTGCTACTGCCCGGCGTACCGGTGGCGCTGGCCTGGGTGCTGAGCGCGGCAGGTTGCAACTTCGTCATGCACTCGGCCGGGTTGCGGGAACGCACCCAGCTGCGCCGCAGCTTCGAGAGCTACCTGGACCCACGTATCATCAACCAGATGATGCAGGCCGAAACCCTGCCCAGCTTCGGCGGCGAGCATCGCGAGATCACCGCCATCTTCACCGACATCGCCGACTTCACCACCACGGCCGAGACCATGGATGCCGCCACCGTGGCCGGGCTGTTGGGCGACTATTTCGGTGTGCTGAGCGATGTGGCGGTGCAGAATGGCGGGCTAGTGAACGACTTCATCGGCGACGGCCTGCTAGTGCTGTTCGGTGCGCCGATGCACCAGCCGGACCACGCTGACCGCGCCGTGGCTACCGCCCTGGCGATGGACGAGGCGGCACAGCGCTTCAATGCCGGGCTGGCGGCGCGCGGCATCAAGTGGGGCCATACCCGCATCGGCGTGCATACCGGCATGGCGCTGGTCGGCAATATCGGCACCCACGGCAAGCTGAAATACGGCGCGCTGGGCGATACGCTGAACACCACCTCCCGCGTGGAGGGGCTGAACAAGTATATCGGCAGCCGTGTAGCGGTGACCGGCGAAACCGCCGCCCAGTGCCGGCGCCAGGCGTTTCGTCCGGTCGGTGACATAATCGTGAAGGGCAGGAAAAATGCCATACCGATCCTGGCGCCGGTCTCCCCGGCCGACCCGCCGGCGCTGCTGGCCCGCTACGCTGAAGCCTATGCCGCGCTAAGCCAGGAAAACCCTGAAGCCGCGGAACTTTTCTCTGCGCTGCACCGCGATTTTCCGGCCGACGCGCCCGCGGCCTTCCATGCCGGGCGGGCGGCGGCGGGCGAAAACGGAGTCTTGGTGGTCATGCACGAGAAATGATAGGGTGACTGTTTGTCAGGGCTATTCTCAGGGCTGGGGTCACAGGTTGGGGTCAGGCATGCTTTATTGATCTTTATGAATAAATCCGCTATGTTCCGTACGCTATGGCGCGCAAGCCCCGAGTTCACTTCCCTGGTGCTCTGTATCACGTCATGGCCCGCGGCAACCAGGGGCAAGCGATTTTCACGGACGATGCCGATCGTCGGCGCTACCTCGATCTGCTTCAGGAAAGTCAACGGCGACACAACTATCGCGTGTATGCCTACGTCTTAATGGGCAACCACATTCATCAGCTCATTCAGATCGGTCAAGCGCCGCTCGCCAAGGTGATGCAAAATATTTTGTTTAGATATACGCGTTACTGGAATGCCAAATACAGGAAGATCGGCCACTTGTTTCAGGGACGCTATAAGGCGATTCTGTGCGACAAGGGTAATTATCTGTTAGAGCTGATTCGCTATCTGCATTTAAATCCTGTCCGCAGTAAGCTCGTCCAAGATCCCGATCGGTACCCATGGAGCAGCCATGCAGCTTACCTGGCACGAACAGGGACGAAATGGATTGCGGTGGACGAGGTTCTTCCCCTGTTCGCCAAAAGGCCAGCCCAAGCCATTTCGGCCTATCGACGCTTTGTCCGGGATGGGCTCCAGCTGGGGCACCGGGACGAGCTGTACGAGGTCGTGGAGCAGACCTATCTCGGTGATGAACAATTTGTCGAAACCGTTAAAGAGCGAGTCTCCGACCTCGAGCCCGCCAGCGCCGTTGCACTGCCGTGGTCTGAGGTTAAAGAGGCGGTTTGCGAATATTTCGACCTTCCGCCGTCGGTCGCGTTGCAGCGCGGACCGGGGGAGAAAGAATGCCAAGGCGAAGCGGGTAATGGCTTGGATTGCGCGCGAAGTCGGGGGCTTCACTAACCAGGAGACAGCCAAATTATTACGACAGGACCCCGCAGCGTTAAGCAGAGGGATAATAAAGTTGGCCGATGAATTCTCCGAAAACAGTGAACTGCGCAGTGATGTCGAAAAGCTTTGTGAAAAGCTCAGGAGAGGACATAAAGTAAAAAGGTCAATTAGGCATGCCTGACCCCATTGCAGACCCCATTGCTTGACCCCAAGTACTTCATCCGTCAACGGAAGCTCGAGCGATTCGAAAAATACCCAAACCGCGCAGACCCAAGATCCCCGCGGAAATCAGGATACCGATCAAGATGCCGGCGGCCAAAGGAGATCGCAAAAATTTAGGCACCGACCTCACGGCACATAGGCGGCGTTAGAGCCAATTATTGATCATCAGGAAGGGCGACCAAAATCCCGGATGTTCGTAACGTGGATTGTCGATTAACTTTAGCTGCGCGCGCTGCAGCGCGACGCTCCTGGAGATCGACGGATCTTTAAGCTCACGGTAAAAATCCACGACGAGGTCGACGGCTGCCTCGTCGTTAATATTCCACAGAGTTGCTAGGGCGCTTCTGGCTCCTGCCTTAATCGCCACGCCTGCGAGGCCCAATGCGGCCCGATCAGCTCCGGCGGCGGTATCGCAGGCGCTCAAGGTGAGCAGCTCTAATGGATCATCACGGAACCTGAAGACTCCGATCATTTGATTGAGGCGGTCTAACGAAACCTTGGTATCATAAGTGAGGAGGAAAGTGTTATCGACGTCGTTACCGAACTCGCCGTGCGATGCGACGTGGACAATGCTGAAATGTTCTTCTTTCAACTTCTTTTCCAAATTGGCAGCAAGAAACTCCCGGTCGACAAGTGTCGTGCTGCCCAGAAGAGTTTGCAGCTCTTGAAGCTCCGCTGAGACATTCGGCAATGCTGGAAACCCCTGCACGGCTTCGGTGACGCCGACGGTCAAGACTTTCATGCCATCTCGCTTTATCGGCCGCGGGTCAGTGAGGCTCAGGCTAGGGGTGATCGCGACGGCATATTTGGCTACCAGAAATTGTTTCCCGTCGTAAAGAGCGGCCATCGGAATCGTTCGAAGCGCCCCGTCCGGTACGAATACCAGGGTATCGATGTGAGAAGCGGCCAGGTCAGCCTCCAGCGGCCGAATCAGCCAGTCATAAAGCTTTTGCGCGTGCGGCAGGTATTCGCGCGTGGTCCGTTTTTCCAGCCTGCGGCGAAATTGCCGCACCTCTTGCGTGAGCGCCTCCGCTCCCACCGGAACCAAAATTCGCTTCAGTCCGTTCGGCAGGCTAACCAGCAACTCAATGCGATCCGGCAGGAGGATCGGATAGATAACGACCGCTGTCTTGGCCACCGTTTCAAGCTGGGTAATTTTAGACAAAGCGGTGTCCACGCAATCGTCGCGGAAGTAGTCGCGCAACTCAGCCGCTTTGAACAATTCGACCGACTCACGCGCCTCAATCAGGTACGGTCCGACGAGACTGCTGTCCTTCAGTGACGACGCGCGTTGCAACAGCAAATCTACCAACTCGAAGTACACCGGCCCGATGGTCTCGCGGAACGATGTTTGTGGCGTCCCATAGCCGACCGACAGTTCGGGTCGGATCGACTGAAGCGTGCGCACGGCGCGCCGGTATGCGCCGATGGCGTCGTCGACGGTGCCTAATTTCGTGAGCAAACGCCCAGTTTGCCATTCCCAGCGATAAAGAGATTCAGGCGCGTTCACTTGCTGGGCCGCGAAGGTGGCCCTGCGGGTCAACTGCAACGCCTCTTGATACCTCTGCTCTTCTTCGTACAGTTTGCCGAGATGACCCCAGGCGTACGACGCTGTCCGGCGATCTCCGATACTGTCCGCCACGGTGCCCGCTTCGCTCAGATTGCGGTGCGCCAGCAGCAGGAGAGAATCTTTCAAGTCAGGGAGACTTGAGCGAAGACTAAGGTAGGCCAGGCCAATATTGATCAATCCCGATGCCTTGTCGGATATCGGCTCCAACGTCTGAATCTGTTCCGAGGCTCCGTCAAGCAGCGCTTTGGCTTCTTTAACTTGCTTGTTCTGTATCGACGCCGTTGCTGCATTGATCATCGCTCTTGTAACTAGCGTCGGGTCATTTCGGACTTTCGCAAGAGTGGCGCTCTCAGTGTAGGCAGCGACGGCTTCGGGGTATTTTTTTTGCGCTGTGAATAGGTTTCCCAGGTTATTGAGGATAATCGCCGATAGACTCTCGTTGTTCAGTTCCTTCGCCGCGCGCAACCCTTCGTTCAAATATTTGTCGGCAGTCTCCGCAGGCCCTATAGCGATATACACGTCGCCGATCGTCCCTAGCGCGAGAGCTAACTGAGCACCATCCCGCGAATTTTTAGCGAATGCTAAGGCAGACTCAAGGTTTTTCAAAGCGTCCCGATATTGGCCGAGGGATTGATAAGCTTGCGCGAGGCGGATGAGGGCGTCGCTCGTTTGGCTGAGCTTTTGCTCGGCTTCGTATAGCCTGGCGGCTTCCGTCCAACTTAATATCGCCTGCTCAAAATCTCCGCGGCGGAACGCGCTCACGCCCCGTTCCATGTGTTGCTCTGCCGGCGCCGCTTCCGAAGCAGACAAAGAGGCAGCCGATAACTGACGAGCGAACAAAAAAGAAATATTGATAAAACAGTTTAGGAAAATCGCCAGCGTCAGAAACCGGCCGCACAGGCGGGGCGGAAGATGACAACCGTCAAACTGGAAAAATTTTACCGCAGCGAAATTTTGCCGCATAAGTTTATGATTACCAGGCCGAAGCGAAGCGGATGCTATACCCTTTTATTCTTTTGATCAACCTTCCCTGTAGCGTGGGCCCGCCAACCCTCGCCGTCGTTGTACACTGGGCTTGACATTGGCGACCCGGCACGATGTATGAACTTAAACGAAAGGATGTCCTCCCATGATGGCTCTTTGGATTTCACTCTTACTGCTTGGGCTTGGTGTTCCACTGCCGGCCGACGCAGCAGACGACATATTGGCCGAAGTGGACGGCGTTGTCATCACGTCGGAGGAAGTTGAGAAGCCGCTTGCGTCTCAGTTGACCAAGCTCGAAGAGCAGATTTACAACTTGAAGCGCCAGCGGCTTGAAGCCCTGATCAACGATAAGCTGCTGGCAAAGGAAGCAGCGAAACGAAAACTCACGGCGCCCGCTCTGCTTGACGCCGAGGTGACGGCAAAAGTCGGGTTGGTGACTGAACAGGAGGTCGAAAAGTTCTACCAAGATAATAAAGCGCAAATCAAAGGAGAGCAGTCACAGGTTCGAGAGCAGATCAGAGCTTTCTTACAGAACCAAAAGCTCGCGGCCAAGCGCGAAGAGTTTCTCAGATCACTGCGCGCGCAAGCGAAGGTAGTGATCAATCTCAATCCGCCGCCAATCCAGCGCATCGAAGTGTCTGTCCAAGGGGCGCCGTTCAAGGGAGCTGAGAAGGCGCCGGTGACCGTCGTCGAATTTTCTGATTTTCACTGTCCATTTTGCAGGCAGGTTATACCCACTCTGGCACAACTCGAGTCGCGCTACGGCGAAAAGATTAAGCTGGTCTTTCGTGATTTCCCGATTGAGAACCTACACCCGGGAGCGACTAAAGCCCACGAGGCGGCGCGCTGCGCCAACGAACAGGGTAAATTTTGGGCTTATCATGACAAGCTCTTTGCGAGTCCGCCAAAATCCAGCCCGGAAATTTTTAAAGGGTTGGCCAAGGAAGTGGGGCTGGACATGACCGGCTTCGAGACCTGCTTCGATAGCGGGAAATATCAGGCCGCCGTCAAAAAAGACATCGAGGACGGGAATCGCCTGGGGGTAACGGGTACTCCCGCATTCTTCATCAACGGCCGGATCGTGTCCGGCGCCCAGCCGTTGGAAGCTTTCGCGCGAATTATCGATGACGAACTATCGCGCGACGTTGCGCCGCAAACCCGGACTCGTTAGCGGGTGAATCTTAGTTGAATTAAATTGCTGACTAAGTCGTAGTCCATCGGGGTCGTAGCGCTGGGCTTTTCACTCCTGCCTTCACTCATCCGATCACACCCCGCGAAAGACTATCGCTAAAATCAATCGAAAATTTAAATATTCGATTGATTTTTTTTTGCTGTTACCCAGTATACTGATGCCGGAAATGACCGCGCGATCTTGTACTCGCAATCTATTCCGGTGAGCGAAATTAACTTTGTACGGAACCGGATGGATACTTGACCCGGCTTGGCAAACTCGGCTATAGACTGCTGAATCCTGGAATTCTTGATTCGTTGAAAACAAACATTGGCACCGAAATCCGCCGCGTTCCTCGAAATAGTGGTAGCGGCAAACGAGGAAAGACACCGGCCCACGAGGGATTCAACTGGGGCGGGTTTGTGATACCGGCGCTGAACAGTCGCCTTAGAACAACGAACCGAATTCTTTGGTGGGGTCTCCTACTGATCCTTGCGATAATCCACAGTTTTCCAGCACTCGTTTTTGCCGATAAGCTCGTGTTGATTTCCTCTCATTGGGAGGGGATCAGATATGAGTTCGAGCGCGCGTTTAAAGCACGCTATCGGAGCGAGACCGGACGAGCTGTAGAGTTGGAGTGGATGGACGTAGGCGGCTCATCGGAAACCCTTCGCTATCTGGAATCGGAATTTAAAAACAAGCCAGCGGGTATTGGCATTGATGTCTTCTTCGGCGGAGGGCTTGATCCTTACTTAGCTCTAAAAAAAGCCCATCTCCTTGAATCGTATATCTTACCCAAATCACTCCTGGAAAAGATTCCTACGAGTTTAGCTGGTGTTCCATTGTATGATCCGGATCATAGCTGGTATGGCGCCACCTTGTCGGGTTTTGGCATCGTCTATAATAAAGTGGTTTTAGGACTTACGAAGATGCCCGTCATCACGACCTGGGAAGATCTAGCGTCTCCCAGGGGGTTCGGCTGGGTAGGCTCTTCGGATCCTCGCAAAAGCGGCAGTGTGCACATGGTCTATGAGATTATCCTGCAGGCCTATGGCTGGGAGAAAGGTTGGCGAATCATTACGGGCATGGGCGCCAACGTGCGCAATTTCACGAATTCGGCGAGTCAAGTTCCTAAAGACGTAGCGACCGGCGAGGTCGCTTACGGTTTAGCAATCGATTTTTACGCCTGGGCTCAAGTTAAGGAAGCAGGATCCGACAAGATCGGTTTTATCCTGCCTGATAACCTAACGATCATTACTCCCGATGCTATCGCAATATTAAAGGGTGCACCAAACCCGGATGTCGCTAAGGCTTTCATCCGCTTCGTGATGTCTGAGGAAGGTCAAAAACTGTGGCTGTTGGTCCAGAAATCGGCAGGAGGCCCGCAGCGTTTCCAACTTAATCGCTTCAGCGTGCTGCCGTCCTTATATACGCTGCCACCGCAGAGCACTGCGGTAAAACTGAACCCGTTTTCTTGGCGATCGGACTTTGCGTTTGATCCCAACTTGGGTTCCGAGCGTTGGTCGATTGTCAATGACTTGATCGGCGCCTTGGTCATCGACCAAAAGCATCTCCTTACTCGAGCGTGGAAAGAGGTGTTGGATAAAGGCGGCTTGAGCGAACAGGAATGGCAGAGGCTGACGGCTATGCCCATTTCCGCGGATGAGGCTCTGGCACTGGCGAAAACGAAGTGGAAAGATCCCGCCTTTCGCAATGAAAAACTCAATGAGTGGATCCACTTCGCTCGGAGCAAATATCTTTTGGGAGTCGAGCCGCCCATCATACGATCCGAGTGGTATAGCCTGATCGCCTTTGGTTTTCTCTCGCTCGGCCTGGTCGCGTACAGTTGGAAAAAAAGGGCTTGAAGCCCGGCGCATATTACATGATGGTTAGCGTAAAATTTGAGTCTGTCACCAAGATCCTCGGCCAGTCCAGGGCAGTCGACAACCTGAGTCTCGATATCGGCGCCGGGGAGCTATTCTTTCTTTTGGGGCCGTCCGGATGCGGCAAAACCACGGCGCTCCGTACAGTCGCCGGATTCTATACGCCGGACGAAGGCCGAATACTTTTTAATGGGCAAGATCAGAGCCGAGTGCCGCCTCACAAACGCAACACCGGGATGGTTTTTCAAAACTATGCGCTGTGGCCGCATATGGACGTGCGGAGTAACGTCGCTTACGGACTTAAAATGCGCCGTGTATCACAAGTCGACAAAGATAAGCGGGTCAGGCACGCGCTTGAAATCGTCCACATGCAGGCCTACGCCGAGCGCATGCCCAATCAGCTTTCAGGCGGGCAGCAGCAACGAGTCGCTCTCGCTCGTGCCTTGGTGATTGAGCCGGACGTGGTCTTACTAGATGAGCCGTTGTCCAATCTCGACGCCAAACTGCGAGTAGAAATGCGCACTCAGATCAAAGACATCCACCGTAAAATAGGGCGCACGATGATCTACGTTACCCACGACCAAGCCGAGGCGTTATCGATGGCGGATCGTATTGCGGTGATGCGCCGTGGCCGGCTCGTTCAGGTGGGCACACCCCATGAGCTTTACACACGGCCTGAATCCGCATTTGTCGCCGAGTTCATCGGTGGGACTAATTTATTACGCGGGACGTTGGAAGAGGTGGGTGATCTTTTGACGGTTAAAACTCAAGCCGGCATTGTGCGTGGGAAAAACGGCGTCAAGGGAATGGCGCGAGGCGAGCCGGTTTTTTGCTCGGTGCGGCCGGAATCTCTCCGATTAAAGCCGGCCCCGGCGTCAAGCTCGATACCACCGTCCGATGCAACCAACGAGTTGATCGCAGAGGTGCAAAGCATCATGTACCTCGGCGACAACGAACTATACTCTTTGCGTCTCGCGGACAGTACCATAGTGCGTGCCATCGAGCATAACCCGACAACGAGGAAAGCTGAGGTTGGCGACCGACTCGCGCTCGAGTTCGGTGCCCAAGCTGTGGTCGTGTTACCCCAGGAGGAGTTGGGTGACTAGCTGGTTGCGTCGCTACGACTTGAACCCGGCGAACGCCGCGCTGCTCATCTTTCTCTGGGTCTTTTTCATCGTCTTCATGCTGTATCCCCTCGGCTACGTTTTCTCCAATGCTTTTTTCACTTCAGAAGGTTTTTCGCTGGTTTTCATGAAACTCCTTTTTTCCAGTCCGAATAATACGATCATCCTGGCCAACAGCGTCAATTTGGGATTGGCCGTGACATTATTTACGACTCTGCTCAGTCTTCCTCTGGCTCTCCTACTCGTGCGTTACAATTTTCCCGGCAAGGGGTTACTGAACGGTCTTATTTTAATTCCGCTGGTGTTGCCGCCGTTCGTCGGAGCGATCGGCATGCGCCAATTGCTCGCTCGTTTTGGGTCGATCAATCTTTTGCTGCTGCAACTGGGCGTTATCAACCAGCCCATCGATTGGCTCGGTGGCGGCAGTTTTTGGGGGGTGGTGATCCTCGAAACGCTGCATCTTTACCCGATTATGTATTTGAATTTGGCCGCAGCCCTGGCGAATGTCGATCCCAGCCTTGAGGAAGCGGCGAGAAACATGGGAGCAAGTAGCTTCAAGCTTTTTAAAACCGTTACTTTTCCATTGATGCTTCCGGGCTACTTTGCCGGGGCTATCATCGTGTTCATCTGGTCGTTCACCGACCTCGGCACGCCGCTGGTTTTCGAATATCGCGAAGTCGTTGCCGTGCAAATTTTCAACATGGTGACCGACCTGCATCAAAATCCCATGGGTTACGCGTTCGTGGTGGTTGTCATAGCGCTCACGCTTTTTTTCTTTTATCTGTCGAAACGTATCCTTGGCGGCGGCAGTTACGAGATGCTCGGCCGCGGCCATGTAGCTTCAGCCGCGCGCCCCGCGTCAGTGGCTATCACCGTAATCGCATATGCCGTCGTCCTTGGCATTTCGGCACTGGCTCTCATTCCTCATCTCGGCGTTTTGCTCACGTCAGTGACAAGCCGCTGGTTTTTGAGCGTGCTTCCCAGTGAATATACTATTCAGTTTTATAAAAATGTCTTTAGCCATGACCTCGCGCTCCTCAGTATCAAAAACAGTCTCCTGCTCAGCAGCCTGAGCACGATTATCGATATCGTTCTAGGGATTACTATCGCTTACCTTTTGGCGCGCAAGCGGGTGCCTGGTCGAAGTGTGCTGGATGCGCTGGCCATGCTCCCGCTGGCGCTGCCTGGTCTCGTTTTGGCGTTTGGTTATGTCGCAGCGTTCTCGGCAACACCGCTCGATGCCCGCGTCAATCCGGTTCCACTGCTCGTTATTGCCTACGCCGTGCGCCGCCTGCCCTATATGGTACGCGCGGCTTACGCCGGCTTTCAACAAACTAGCATCGCCCTCGAAGAAGCTGCTATAAACCTCGGCGCTAGTCCGATGAAGACTCTGTATCAAATCACCATGCCGCTGATATTCGCCAACCTCATAGCGGGGGCAGTGCTGTCATTTTCATTCGCCATGCTGGAGGTAAGCGACAGTCTTATCCTTGCCTCGAAAGAGTCGTATTATCCCATAACAAAGGCGATCTATGCCCTTCTGGGGCGAATAGCGGATGGCCCTTATATCGCGAGCGCGATGGGAATTCTGGGGCTTCTGCTCTTGGCTGGAAGTCTTTTCATCGCCGGCCGCTTTTTTGGCCGGCGCATGGGGGAGCTTTTCAGGGCATGAGATGGATGAGTTGTGTTGCTCGTAAGTGGGATCCGTCGCATTAACATACTTAGGTCCCAATGTAGTGAGTTCGTGACATGTCACAAACGATACTCTTGGTCGATGACGAACCGCTGAACCTCGATCTTTTGGAGCAGGAACTCACCGAACTTGGATACGCGATTGAAAAAGCCGACAGCGGCCGAACTGCCTTAGACAAGCTTGCCGCAGTATCTCCAGACCTCGTCCTACTTGACTACCAAATGCCCGGCATGAACGGCGTGCAAGTGCTGACAGAAATCAAAAAGAGACAGGCCGGGCTTCCCGTGATCATGATCACCGCTTACGGCACAATTGAGCGTGCTGTCGAGGCGATTAAGAGCGGCGCGGACGATTTTGTCACCAAGCCCTTCGACCCGGATCATCTAGCATTGGTCGTGAAAAAAGCTCTAGAACAAGCTCGACTCAAATCCGAGGTGGAGCTTCTCGCTCGAGAATTAGCCGGTCGCTACCGGCTGGTGGCTGGAAAAAGTAACACGATGGCGCGAGTGATCGAAGAGGCCAAGAAAGCCGCGAGCAGCAAGACCACCGTACTCCTTCTCGGCGAAAGCGGTACCGGCAAAGAATTATTCGCACGCTCGATTCACGATTGGAGCGAGCGCGCCGGTCGCCCTTTCGTAGCGATCAATTGCGTGGGTCTTTCCAAGGAACTTCTGGAAAGCGAGCTCTTCGGCCACGAAAGAGGCGCTTTCACTGGCGCCCACCAATTAAAGAAGGGAAAGATGGAAATTGCCGATGGCGGGACCGTTTTTCTCGACGAAGTCGGCGATATCTCAGCGGAGCTACAAACGAAGCTTCTGCGCTTTTTACAGGAGCGTGAGTTCGAACGCGTCGGCGGCACGCAGTCCATCGGCGTGGACATCAGAATAATTGCGGCGACCAACAAAGATCTCGAAGAAGCGGTAAAGCGCGGCGCGTTTCGCGAAGATCTCTATCATCGCCTGAACGTCATCGCGATCACCTTACCGCCGTTGCGTGAGAGAATAGAGGACATTCCCCCCCTCGCCGACTATTTTCTGCAGCGCTTCGCGCTGGAAACGAAGAAGCCCTTCAACGAAATCACCGAAGAAGCGTTCGCATGGTTATGCGCCTATTCTTGGCCGGGCAATGTTCGAGAGTTGGCCAACGTGATCGAGCGCGGCGTGGTCCTGGGTGACGGATCGGAATTTTCAGTGGATTGTCTTCCATCCAGGGTAGTTGGCGACGCTCCGATCACTTCAGCGGAAACGCAGCCATTCCACGAAGCCGTGAATAGCCATCGACGAACGCTCATCGTCGACGCGCTCGGGCGCGCCCAGGGCAATCGCGCGGCCGCGGCCAAGGCGCTCGGGCTGCACCGTACTCACTTGCTGAAATTGATGAAGGCGCTGCGGATTAGTTGAACTGAATCCAGAACACTCCCGGGCCGCGCTTTGTCAAGGTCTTCATTTCAGATCCTACAGTGACCAGTTGATGGACCGAAGCGCAGACTATGGAACTCCAAGTGGCGCGGCTTGATGAGGTTGCGTCAACACACGTCCGAAGAGATTTTTCACCTTTTTCTTGATCCGACGATAGCAAAACACGGTTCCTTCCGTTTAGCTTCTCGTTGTCATCAGCAGCGCAAGGGAATTGTCCTAACCAAGGCCGAATCATTTTTGGGAAAATATTTTCTAAAATGATATTTTTTTCTTGACATACAATTTATTGTGCCTTAATGTCCTTATCACCTACAAAATATGGGAGGGTTTTAGTACTTCTTTCTTTTCGCCTGAGTCGCGCATTGACGCCTATCCAGTAACAAACCCGCCCGTGCAATCCTAAAAGGAGGTATCTATGGCTGCTAAGAAAAAGGCCAAAAAGAAAGCTAAAAAGAAAAAGAAATAAATTTTTAATTTGTGGAGTGGTGGTGGCGGTTTAAACCCTCCTTACTCTCAGGCGACAAGGTAACCGTTCTGGTTGCCTAATGCATAGAGCCCTCTAGTAAGACAACTGGAGGGCTTTGTGTTTGTAGCCGCTGACGGACAGGCCCAATTCACCAACAACCGGCGCGTCAGTTCCCTTCCAAGGTCAAGCAATCAACTGATTTTCTTTCATCCGGAACTCTCTTATTTGTAAATCGCTCGGCAAATAGGCGAGTATTGCGTCCGTCAAACCGGTTCGTTAAATTGACACTGTATGAGAGCCGGATTTAACTATTTGTTTTCGCTAGCAGCGCTCGGCGCGGGTTTCATGATGCTGAGCGTTGCCTCCGTATCGAGCCAGTCGAAAGTTGATTACAAAGTCGTGCCGATCTTGCAGCCGATGAAGGACACTGCGCCGACACCAGAATTTAGCCTGAGCACGCCCGATGGCAAGAAGGTTTCGTTAAAAGACTTTCGTGGAAAAATCGTCCTGCTGAACTTTTGGGCCAGCTGGTGCGTGCCTTGCCGCGAAGAGATGCCGGCGATGGAAAAGTTGTACAAAGAATACAAAGAAAAAAACTTTGTTGTTCTCGCCGTGGCCGTCAAAGATCGCAAACAAGACGCCGTCGATTTCGTCAAGGAGCTTAAGATTACCTATCCCATTGCGCTGGATCCCGAAGCCCAGGTCGGCAGCCTTTACGGCGCGTGGGGCCTGCCGGCAACCTACTTGATCGGCCCCAAAGGTGAAGGACTGGCGCGCGGCTGGGGTCCAGCGGAATGGTACGCACCGGCAGCGCGAAAACTGATCAAAGAGCTCATCGACGGAAAGCGATGACCGACGTAAACGTTTTCGTCGCCTTTGCTGCCGGGGTTTTTTCGTTCCTTTCACCCTGCGTTCTGCCGCTCATTCCCTCTTACTTGTCTTTCGTCTCCGGCGTTTCTTTGGATGAAATGCGCAGCGAGCAAGCGCGCTCGCGAGTACGTTGGCGGGTAGTGCTAAATTCCGTGGCGTTTATTATTGGCTTTTCTTTAGTGTTCGTCTCACTCGGCGCTTCCGCGAGTTTCCTTGGCGGCCTTTTCTTCGGATATCGAAACGCGATTCGAATTCTCGGCGGCGTGTTTATTCTGGCCGTGGGGATTTATCTCATCGGCCTTTTCAAAATTGCCGCGCTCGAGCGTTACTTGCAGTTTAATCTCAAAGACAAGCCGGCGGGCTATCTCGGCTCAATCTTGGTGGGAATCACATTCGCCGTGGCGTGGACTCCATGCGTAGGGCCAATATTAGGAGCCACGCTGGCGCTCGCCAGCACCGCCGGCGAAGTCGGGCGCGGGACGATGCTGCTGACAAGCTACGCCGCGGGGCTGGCGTTACCATTTTTTCTGAGCGCGCTGGCGATCAATTCATTCTTTCAATTTTCCCAACGGCTGCGCCGTTACGTGCAAGTGATCCACGCCGTGGGCGGAGTTCTCTTGATCATTGTCGGCATCCTGTTGATCACCGATTACATGACGCTGCTTAATGCTTATGTCTTGCGCTTCACGCCGCACTGGCTGCTGCAACGACTTTAAACCGCGATAGCGCGTCATTGGTTTGACCGATTTTCGGCTAAATGCTAACTTTTGTAAACTTGCCGGAATAAATCGGCATCGTTGTACAATCTGAAGCGCCCACCCTCTCGTCGGAGCAATTATGGAAGACCAAGTTCGCAAAATCCTTAAAGCTATCGGTGAAGACCCGGACCGCGAAGGGCTTCTGAAAACGCCACACCGCGTCGCCCAGGCGCTTTCTTATTTGACGCGTGGCTACGCGATGGACCCGGCGAAAGTCATCAATGACGCACTTTTCACAGAAGATTATGAAGAGATGATCGTGCAAAAGGACATCGACTTTTTTTCCCTCTGTGAGCATCATTTGCTGCCGTTTTTCGGCAAAGCCCATGTAGCCTACATTCCGCACCACAAGATTGTCGGCATCTCGAAACTGGCCCGGCTGGTCGACGTTTATGCGCGCCGCCTCCAGGTTCAGGAACGGCTGACCAATCAGATTGCCACCACGATTATGGAAAGGCTCGACGCGCTGGGAGTCGCCGTCGTGATCGAGGCCGAGCATTTATGCATGCGCATGCGCGGCGTCGAGAAGCAAAATTCCTTTGTCATCACCAGCAGCCTGCTCGGCGCGTTTCGAACGCGCCAGGAAACCCGCGCCGAATTTATGACCCTCATCCGCCAGAAAAGTTGAGCGAGGAACGGATGGAAGTAAGATTTCGCGACACGACTGCAGAGCGCATCAAGGCCGATCTGCTGGTCATCCCGGTGCGCGAAAAGAAGCTCGATGCACCAGAAATCCGCGCGTTGGACCGGCGCCTGAAGGGCAATCTGCGAACGCGCGTTGAGAAGACGCGATTCACGGGCGCGGAAGGGAGTACGCTTCTTTATACCAGCATGGGAATGCTTCCAGCAGGTCAGCTCCTGCTTCTAGGGCTCGGCGGCGGACCGGAGATCGCCGCTGAAACTTGGCGAAAAGCGGGGGCGCGAGCGCGCAAGGAAGCCGCCGCCACCGGGGCGGAAGAGATTGCCTTTTGGTTTTTGCCCGACGAGGATTCCGAGAGCGCGGCCGGGGCCGTCGTCGAAGGCGCGCTGCTCGCTGGCTATCAATTCAACAAGTATCGCTCGAACGCCAAGTCATCAGCCGAGGTCAAGTCGCTAATCTTGTTCAGACCCGGGTTAACCCGAACCCCGGCGCTGCAGAGATCCATAGAGACCACGCAAAGTATCATCCCCGGCGTCTATCTGGCGCGCGATCTGATCAACGAGCCGCCATCCGTCACCACGGCGCGTTTCCTTGGCGAGCAGGCTGAGCGCCATTGCCGCGGCCGCGGCCTCTCGGTTGAAGTTTGGGGTAAAAAGAAAATCGAGTCGATGAAATTAGCGGGACTCCTGGCAGTCAACCGCGGTAGCCATGAAGAACCTCGATTCATAAAAATCCATTACAAACCTTCGGCTAAACCGAAAAAAAAAGTGGCGCTGATCGGCAAAGGCATCACCTTCGACTCCGGAGGGCTTTCGCTCAAGCCGGCCAAGTCCATGGAAACCATGAAGCTCGACATGGCCGGCGGCGCCGCTGTCATTGCCACGATGAGCTGCTTGCCAAAGCTCGGCCTCGACGTCGAAGTCATCGGCTATGTTCCGACGACGGACAATCTCCCGGGCCACAATGCGCAAAAGCCCGGCGATGTGATCCACTATTTAAATGGCAAGACCATCGAGGTCCTGAACACTGACGCCGAGGGCCGGCTGATCTTGGCCGACGCTTTGGCGCTCGCGGCGCAGCAAAAACCTGATTACATGATCAACCTGGCGACCCTGACCGGCGCTTGTATGGTCGCCCTGGGCACGCAAGTGGCGGGCTTATTCAGTAATCATCAAGCGCTCGCGGACGAGCTCATCCGCTGCGCACAAGCAACCGGCGAGAAGCTCTGGCAGCTGCCGCTGGTCAAAGAATACAAAGAGATGATCAAAAGCAGCGTGGCCGATATGAAAAACGTTGGCGGCTCACACGGGGGCGCCATCACCGCCGCTTTGATCTTACAGGAGTTCGTCGGCGAGGTACCGTGGGCGCATCTCGACATTGCCGGACCGGCATTTGCCGAGAGCGACAATGCGCTTAGCCCAAAGGGCGGTACTGGATTCGGCGTGCGCACCTTGTTACGCTTTTTATCGGAGCTTTAATCTGGAGTGCGGCAATGTCGCACTATGCGCGTTTCCGAGCAATCCGAAACTCCAAACGCGAGACTCCAAACGGGAAATTCATACGGAGGAACCATGGGTAAAATCACCGAGGTAGGAGACAATAATTTCGAAGCTGAAGTGTTGCAGTCGTCAGTGCCGGTCTTAGTCGATTTCTGGGCGCCCTGGTGCGGTCCGTGCAAATCGATCGCGCCGATCGTCGAAGAAATCGCCAACCAGTACGACGGCAAGCTCAAAGTCGCTAAATTAAATGTCGATGACCACCCGGCCACCGCGTCACGCTACGGCATCCGCGGAATTCCGAATCTGATCATCCTCAAAGGCGGCGCAGTCAAGGAGCAAATCGTCGGCGCAGTGCCGAAGGCAAAATTGGTGAGTGCTATCGAAAAGGCACTGCAGTAGGCCCGCAATAACCGAGGATGGAAGATCGAAGATCGAGCGCCATCCTCTATCCTCCATCTTCAATCCTCGACCATCTGCTTCGCCAGTCAGAATATACAGCGCCGCATGCTGACGTTCATGATCACGCCGATGGCGAACATCATGGACGACGAAGCCAAGCTGCGCTATCCATTCCACTCGTAAAATAAACCCGCGAAATCGGTCTCGTAACTTCCTCCTTGTTTTGCCCCGAGTGGAAATGACGCAGCTTGATTTAAGTCTTTGCCGCAGTAAATCTCGAAGAGATTCCCCGACGGGTCGCGGAAATACATCAGTCCCTTCTTACGGTCGCGCGTCCATGGTCCGGGAGTCATCACGCCGTTTTGCTTCAGCCATTCAATCATCGGCAGGAAATTTTCGGCATCCGCGTAAAAGGCGTAGTGCGGAAATTCCGCATGGCCGCCTGTCCAGCCGCCGGCGCGCGGCGACAACCCGACGATGGCGCCGGCGACGCGTACCTCGGCAAAGCCGTCAAGATTTAACACAAGCTCGCCGCCCATTACGTGGGCGAAGAAGCGCTTGGCCTCTTCGAGATCGCGGCAGGGAATACTTAGATGGCTGAAACTATGGAAGCGCGGCCGCTCGCTTTTCGGTGCTGTGCTTTGGCCGTTCCATCGGTAATTGAGGCCGCCGAACGGTATCGGCTGCCCGCCCTGCTTGGGTCCCAGCGGTAATGATCGAATGCCGTCGTAACCGCGGGCGCAGTAGAGTTCGAAAAGATTACCGGACGGATCGCGAAAATACATGAGCGCGGTTTTATTGTCGCGAGTCCACGAATGATGAGGTATTCCGTATCCCTCGAGCCAGCGTTTCATCAAGTCATAATTTGCGCCGTCGGTGTTAAACGCGTAGTGCGGATACTCGGCGTCCCAACCGGTCCAACCGCCCGGCTGCTCGGCCATGCCAATGATAATATCGGCGATGCGCACCTCAGCGAAGCCTTCGACATCGTGAATTAGCTCGCCGCCGAGAACGTCGGTGTAGAAGCGTTTGGTTTCAGCGAGATCCCGGCAGGGAAGACTTAGGTGGTTGAGACTTGAGAAGTGCGGTCGCTTAAAATGTGGAGAAACCATGGCCGGGCTTATAGAACTCGTCTCGTTTTCCATTGTCACACCTCCGTGATTTTTTTGTCAGAGGGCAAGGCCCGCTTGCCCCTACCAATTCATTATCGGATCCCCAACGCTGCTTGCGCCTCTTTGAGGGGGCCGAAATCGATGACATCAGTCAGCGAGACGGGCCGATTGGTCACTGCCGGCGCCATGTCCATGATATTTTGAATGCCTTTTGCCGACACTGAGCCCGTCGCGCTATAGGCCTTGACCGATAGATCGTAGGCCGCTTCAGCGAGCTTCTTCTCCAGCTTAAGAAATTTTTGAATATGTAAAACGGTCTCGCTGCGATTCGACTTCATGAGCTGAAGCGCGCGCAAGATCGGCGTGATGACGGCCACCACTTCGCTGCGCGATGTTTTGAGCTTATTGACGGTCGTCGACAGACCCGCCAGAGGAAGATCGACATAGTCGCCCGCGAAGGCGAGGACATTGAAGCCCCACTCTCTGACATGCACCGGCGCCGGGGGCACGGCCATCGCCGCGTGAATCGTGCCGCTCTTCAGCGCCGCCATGCGGGTTTGAAAATCTCCCGCCGCCATGATCGTTACGGCGTCAGCGGGAATCCCGTGATGCGCTAACACTTGTTGCGCGATAATCGAGTTGATCGACCCCAGGGAGCCCACACCGATGATCTTGCCACGCAGGTCCGCGACCGTGCGAATTTCCGGCCGCGACACCAGATAGAAATTCGGCCTTTCTACCATGGTCAATAGCCCGCGCAACGGCGCGCCCTGCATCGCGCGCTGGATCGTGCTGGCAAAAGACGTATGATAATCGATCGCGCCACTCAATATTGCCGCGGTGCTCACCGCGGTGCGGACCTGGACAATCTGCGTGGCAAATCCGGCCTCGCGAAAATACCCCTTCGCTTCGGCGACCAACGGCGGCAGGTTGTTGAGATCTCGCTCGACGTAGCCGATAACAATCCTTTTCTCCTGAGCGCGGGCCTCCATCGAGCCCACAACCGATTGTCCGAGCGACAAGATAAGAGCAACCAGCAGTCGGCGATTTGACCGCAGCAATGCTGTGATATCCATTCGACGAAGTTTGCGATGAGACACGGTCATCTCGCCCACATGCCGGAAACTGGGCGGAGTATTACACCAGGCTTGCTCCGCTAACAAGGGGAAGTTTAGCGTCGATTAATAGGAAGGGTGGAGCCCGTCTGCAGAATCTATTGGCGACGAAATCGAAGAGTTCGGCGCGGGCGCCGCGATACCGATCAACCCAGCAAATGCATCTCACCCCATCGATGCTTCGATGCATGGCTCAATCGAGCCGGCGCGCTGGAGAATTCTCAGAAAATATATCGTCGCATGCTGACGTTCATGATCACGCCGATGGCGAACATCATGGAGGCGAGTGCCGAGCCGCCGTAGCTCACCATCGGCAATGGAACGCCGACTACCGGCATCACTCCCGCCACCATCGCGACATTGATCGCGACATGCCAGAACACGATGGCGATCATGCCGAATACCAAGAGAGCACCAAAGCGATCCTTGGCGCGTTGCACCAGCCCGAGGCAATAAGCAATCATGATGAAGTAGAACAGCAACAAGACCGCACATCCAACAAATCCCCACTCTTCCGAAAAAACCGCGAAGATAAAATCCGTATGCTGCGCCGGCAAGAAGTCGAGTCGGTTTTGAGTTCCGTGAAGATAACCCTTACCGAAGAGCCTCCCGGAGCCGATGGCGATTTGCGATTGAATGACGTGATAGCCGGCGCCCAACGGATCACGATCGGGATCGAGGAAGGTCAAGATGCGATTTCGCTGATAGGGCTTTAGAAAATGCCAAGCGACCGGCAAGAAAGCCAATCCCGCGCCGACCAAATAAGCAAATGAGCGCAGTCGCAATCCGCCCATCAAGACCATGCTGATGAACACGATGCCGAGAATGATCGCCGTTCCGAGATCAGGTTGAATTAAAGTCAGAAGAATAAGCGGCGCTACCATCGCGAACGGCACCCACAGATCGCGCAAGAAGTAACCGCGTGGAGGTTCGTCCGCCTGAAAGTACTTGGCCATCACCAACACGATGGCGAGCTTCGCCGGCTCCGACGGTTGTAACCTGAAGAAACCGAGATTGATCCATCGCTGGGAACCGCCGCCGGAATGCCCCACAGCCATGACTAGCACCAGAAGCAAGAGCATTGCGCCATAAAAAGGATAGGCCAGCCGGTCGATATAATGATAGTCAAAGCTCATGGCAGCGAACATGGCGATCAAGCCGAGCCCCAACCACGTCAGCTGGCGTGTCGGCAAAGGACCGGCGTGTCCCGCCGCCAAATCATAGTTAGCGCTATAGATCGTGGTCACTCCCACAGCGACAAACGCCAACGACAGTAGAAACAGCGTCCAGTCGAAATGAGAGATCAGGCGGCGATCAATTTGCACGAGTCTCTCCGTCGATTTGCACTTCCTGTTTCTCCGTCGTTTTCTTTTTGAGCTCGATAAACTTCTCGAACACTTTCTTCGCCATTGGCGCGGCGGCATCGCCGCC
>DASPXM010000173.1:0-23103 GCA_035637295.1 Verrucomicrobiia bacterium | reverse complement strand
ACAGGCGAGAGCGGTACGGGCAAGGAACTGATCGCCCGTGCGCTTCACTATAACAGCGATCGGCGCGCCAAGCCTTTCGTGGTGGTGAATTGCGCCGCGCTGCCGGACACGTTGATCGAAAGTGAACTGTTCGGCTACGAGCGAGGGGCGTTTACCAACGCGTCGCAAAAAAAAGTCGGTCGATTTGAGTTAGCTCATGGCGGCACACTGTTTCTCGACGAGATCGGCGAGCTCAATTTGGGAACCCAGTCAAAATTTCTGCGGGCGATCGAACAAGAAACGTTTACGCGGCTCGGCGGCACCGATGAGATCAAGGTCGATGTTCGCGTGATCGCCGCGAGCAATCGGGATCTCGAACAGATGGCCAAGAACGCAGAGTTTCGTCCCGACTTGTTTTACCGCCTCAACGTGGTTTCGCTGTTTTTGCCGCCGTTACGCGAGCGGCGTGAAGATATAGCGCTGTTGCTCGACCATTTTTTGCGACTCAAGGCTCAGGAACACTCCATCCCCATCAAATGCCTTTCTCCGGAGGTGGTGGATTTCTTCACTTCGTATCCTTGGCCGGGAAATATCCGTGAACTGGAAAATCTGATCGAGCGGTTGATGATTCTGACTCCACACGAAACCATCATGCTGCGCGACCTGCCGGTCGGTATGCGCTCCACCGATCAAACGGCGACGCTCAAAGAGGACGTGCTGAGCGGGTCACGGCCGCTCAGCGACGCCGTCGACGAATTCGAACGTGAATTGATCGTCAAGGCATTGCAACGAACCGGCTTCAATCAGACCAAGGCCGCTTCGTTGTTGGGAACCAGCCGGCGAATTCTGAAGTACCGGATCGAGAAACTCAAAATCAATGATCCGAATGATTCAGAGGAAAGAGTGAAATTATCGACATAACTGGACAAATTTGTTCCCGCAAGTCTTCTGGCTGCCACCCATTTCTCAAAAATATCCTTTTAAATTAGCCATTTGTCTCCGTCGGGGGCGTGGCATATTCCTTGCTGATTTCCACCCACATGGATGCCAGCAAACCTCACATTCTTGTTGTCGACGATGAGATGGGTCCACGAGAATCGCTTAAAATGATTCTCCATCCCTATTACAACGTTCACACGGCCGATCGCGGCGCTCAGGCAGTCGAGATGCTCAAGCAAGTCCCTGTCGACTTAGTCACTGTGGATCTTAAAATGCCCGGCTTCAGCGGCATCAATGTGTTGGAGAAGGTCAAACAATATGACCCCGACATTGAAGCGATCATCATCACTGGATATGGCTCGCTGGATACCGCAATCGAAGGGCTTCGCCTCGGCGCCTTCGATTATATTTCCAAACCGTTCGATGTGAATCATATACTCTCACTGGTTCGTCGCGGCTTGGACCGTCGCAACGCGAAGGCCAGGCTCAGGCAAGTCAAGTCGGATTTCCTGTCCAATGTTTCCCATGAGTTAAGAACTCCTCTCAGTGTGGTCGTTGGATTCGTTTATCTGCTGCTCAATCAGGTGATCGGCAAACTCAGCGAAGATCAACAGAAGGTATTGGAAACGGTCTATCGAAATTCAGAGGAACTGCTCGAGTTGATCGATAACGTGCTGTGGATGACTTCGCTGAACGCGGGAGATGCGAACGCGACCATAGAAAAATTCGACGCCCGCGAAGTCGTCAAGGAAACATTGAAGCGCTATGAGAAGACGATCCTCGACAAGGGTCTAAAGCTCAACGTGCAGCTGGCTGATAGCGATATGTCGATCGTCAGCGATCGGGCCAAGGTCGAGCGAGTATTCCAGAACGTTTTCAATAACGCGGTCAAATTTACTTCCGAGGGCGAGGTTAGTGTCAAGGCACAGCCGGCAGCGGACGGAAATAGCGTGGAGTTTGAAATTACCGACACGGGGAGTGGTATCGAAGAGAGCAAAATCGATTCGATCTTTGAACCCTTTCATCAAGCTGATAATTCGGTGCAACGAGCCTATTCAGGACTGGGACTTGGTCTCACTGTCGCCCGCCGAATGGCAGAGTTGGTCGGCGGAAAACTTGAAGTCAGCAGTCAACCCAACGTGGGCACACGAGTCATGATGAGTTTTCCGTCTCACGTGAACGCAACGGCGCCCTTGGCTGTCGGGCAGCGAAAGTATGGGTGACGGGAAATACATCTGGTGCCGTAACTGCGGGGCGATTCATCATGTTAGTTCTTTTGATCGGTTTCCCTCCTACCAAATTGCCTCTGGCGAAATTCAGGAAATTCCCGCTAATGATTGGCGAGATTTTATGGGGCAGCACGCCGGTCACAAGCTCGAACCTTTGACAGCCACGGGCAATAACTACTTTCCCGGCGGTTCCGCCGATCCCATGGGCGCCGTATACATCGAGGCGAGTAACGGCAGCGAGACGCTAGTCTTGCGTCGGAGTCGGGGGAGCATCGAAGAGCCGGTTCGTTATGAAATCGTGAAGGGGCAGCTGATTGAAAACGGTTTCGGCCTCGAAATTCAGGAGAAGGAAATCCGCAAGGAGATGCAATTACACTTCTCGTGGGCTCCCGCCGCGCCACTCGAGGATGTAAAGATCAGTCTCTTTGTAACCTTATTTCGCGAGATCGTCAGCGAACTTGATCCGAAAAACGTGCGCACGGAAGAATTTTCATACAGCGACGATAACATTTCTTACGGTCAACTGGACTCCTCGACCGTGGACGCTTTAATGACCCGATGTGCTGGGCATTTTCTTCCCGTTGAGCTCGCGTCCATCCGCAGATTCGTGGAAATCCATCGCGAAGCTGGTGACGTCATGGCGCTGATAAAACGCCGCGCCGTCAGTGTCGAACAATATGCCGAATAACGTAGCCGACGCTAGCTCGCTGCGTTCTTTTTCATGCGGACGCTTGGATCCGTACCGTTAGCCCGCAAAGCCGTCCAGCCGATACAATCATCCATATTTTCAGGAGAATAAAGGTGAGACGAATCAACGATGTGATGCGCCGGTTTCACTCGTCCGGCGGCGGCGGACGTGTTGCCGCAGTTGCCGGTGTAGTCAATGACTGGATTGGCGATGCCGACCTAGCCGAAGGTGTAATTGACATCCGTATTGCGAACTGTCGGCGCGCCGATATAAGCGACTTTGCTGGTGAGCTGGTCGGCACCGCCGAGACCATGCCGAATGTCGGGCGTGCCGAAAGCTTCGAGGACGACGGCGTCGCGTTTTTTTGCATCTTTGGGCAAATCGTCTTCCAGAAAAAACACCGGTTTGCTCGTTCCACCTCGGTAAATCGCACAGGATATTTTCATTGGGACTCTCGAAGCTCTATATTTTTTTGCCAGACTATAGATTTTTGTCAGTGCTTTCAAACACGCCGCTAGGCGGCGTCGCCAACCAATACTTCATCCACCTTGTCGACCTCTTTCAATTTGACCTGAACATTGCTGCCCGCCGACAAATTGATCTTTTTCCCGACGTAATTAGCGGCGATGGGCAGTTCCCGGCCGCCGCGATCAACCATTACGGCGAGATGAATCATGCGTGGCCGCCCGAGGTCGATCAGATGATCCACCGCCGCTCGAACAGTGCGCCCGGTGTTCAATACGTCATCGAAAAGCACGACGATCTTATTAGCGATGTCGAACGGAATGCGCGTGTGATCAACGGTTCCCCCCGGAAGCAGCGCATTCAAGTCGTCGCGATACAACGTGATATCCATCTCGCCGATGGGGATCTCTTTGCTGTGGCGCTTTTTGATCAACTCGGCTAGCCGTTTCGCAATGTAGGGGCCGCGGGTACGAACACCGATAAACACCAACTGATCGAAGGTTCCGTATTGTTTCGCCATTTCCCTCGTAAAGCGCCCCAAGACGGCATTGATTTGCGCCGCATTGAGAATCCGTTTCTTCTTAGTTTTGTTACTTTGCTTCACTGGTCCCGCTCCGCCAAGATGGTTGCAACGTTAACATGCGCCCTAGTCAAAAGGATCTCATCGGTGAGCCCAGCGAAGAATCGCCGAGCGGCGGCGTACTTACCGGTAGTTGAAGCGAGGCGATTGAGCGCATCCTTCGACAATGCTCAGGACAATCGGTACCTGGGGCTTTCAGCAGCGAGCTAGAGTTTTTCATTGGCGACTCTGATCATGGTTTCCATTAGCAATTGGCTGCCGAGCGCGATATCGTCAGGGTGGGTCCATTCCTCTGGATTGTGACTAATTCCCCGCTTGCTCGGCACGAAGATCATCCCGGCAAGCGTAATCTTGGCCATCTGCATAGCGTCGTGGCCCGCGCCCGACGGCATGATCTCGTAATCGATGCCTTTCCCATTGCAGATTTCGCGAGTCACACGCAGCAGCCGTTTATCCAGCGGAACCGGGTTTTCTTCGCGAATCTTCAGTACTTCGACAGCGATCTTACGCTTGTGAGCGATCGCGCGAGCCTGCACTTTGACCATGCGCGCGACTCGATCCTTCGATTTCGCCGAAGTGCTGCGTATGTCGACCGACAGTTCCGCTCTTCCGGGTACGGCATTGATTACGCCCGGTTCGATTTTCATGGCCCCGACGGTGCCGACGACCCGGCCTTTGTCCATGGACGAGTGCTTCCGGCACACTTTTTCGACGTATTCGATCAATTGCGCCGAGGCGACGAGCGCGTCTTTGCGCATTTCCATCGGCGTGGTGCCGGAATGATCGGCTTGTCCCTTGAAGATCACTTTGAAACGGCTCGGCGCAGCGATCGAAGTGACGAGACCGATTCTTTTTCCTTTCGCTTCGAGAATCGGCCCTTGCTCGATGTGGAGCTCCAGGTAAGCCTTGAGGCTTTTCGGATCGCGCCGGAGCGCGCGCAATTGCTTTTGGGTGATGCCCAGGCTCGAAAGTACGTCCGCCAGTTTCGTGCCTTGCGGGTCCACGGCGTTCTTCAAATCCTTCGGATGCACTTCGCCGGCGATCAGGCTGCTGCCGAGCGTCGAAAAGCCAAAACGACTCGACTCTTCACCGACGAAGCAAACAACTTCGAGAGGGGCGCGAACCGGAATTTTGTTCTCTCCGATCGTGCGCACCGCTTCGAGGGCGCCGATCACGCCGACGGGCCCGTCATATTTGCCGCCGTGAATAACCGTATCAAGATGTGAGCCGGCAAGAACCGCTGGAGCCCTAGTATTGCTCCCTTCGAATCGGCCGAAAATGTTGCCGATCGCATCGATGTGAATTTTTAGCCCGGCTTGGCGCATCAAGTGAATCAGCAATTGCCGGCTGCGCAGCTCTTTGATCGAAAAGACAAGTCGGGTGACCGCGCCATGATCGCCGATGCCGATGCGCCCGATCGAGTTGAGATCGCGCATTAGCCGCCGTTTATTTACGGTGACGCGAGATGGAAGAACGACATGCGGCAGTCGATTCATGGAGAGTTATTCTACCAGGTTCCTTATAGGCTGAAAATCTGCCTCTCAAAAGGTCCACCATTGTTGGAAATGGAGCAACTGCTGTGTTATAGCGTGCGTATTCGCGATTTCGGAATGGTAGTTTTCATGAGCGAAGTTTCAAAAAGAGTTGCCGAGCTGCTGCTTGCGACCGAGTCCATCGCCGTCTATAAGGACAAACCGTTTGTTTTTGTCTCCGGTCGAATCTCGCCGGTATATATAGATTGCCGTAAACTGTTGTCGTTTGCCGCCGAGCGCGAGTACATCGTCACCGCGCTGGCTAAAAAAACCGAGGCGGACATCGGCTTGGAGAATATCGACGTTGTAGCCGGCGGCGAAACCGCGGGAATTCCCTACGCGTCGTTCGTTTCGCACCTGATAAAAAAGCCGATGATTTATATCCGCAAACAGCCTAAAGGCTATGGCGGCACGAAGCAAATTGAAGGAATTTTGGAGCCCGGCAAGCGCGTCATGCTGGTTGAAGATTTGATCACGGACGGGTTGAGCAAGCTACGCTTCAATATCGGCATCCGAGGGGCGGGGGCGAAGATGACGCACTGTTTATGCGTCTTCGACTATGCTTCGGATCGGTTGAACCAGCATGAGGGTAAAATCAATCTGGCTAAAAACGATATCGCGCTGCACGTACTCGCCAATTGGGACGACGTCTTGGACACCGGCTTGAGCAAGAGTTATTTTAGTGAGGAGTCGAGCAAGCAAATCATCGACTTCTTGCAAGATCCCGACAACTGGGGCCGGACAATGGGATTCGTGTAAGAGAGCAACATCGCGCTTCTCGTTTCAACACATAGGGGTACGGCATGCCGTGCCCCTACTGTTTTCAGAGGCACTGGAGCTCGTTCAACGATTCTCGGAGGTGAGAATGAAGACATTGATTCGAAATGTTCTCATCGTCACCATGAATGAGAACAACGAGATCGTCAACAAGGGCGCCATTGCCATCGACGGCACTCGAATCACGTACGTCGGTCCATCCGAATGGACGCCGCCGGGGCCCTTCGAACGCGCCATCGACGGCGATCGATGGATCGCGCTGCCCGGATTGATTAACGCCCACTGCCACTCGCCGGCAAATCTAGTGCGCGGCATGATGCCGAGCAGGCCGCTGGAAATCTGGCGGGCTTACTACCGTGCGTCGCTGCGCGGCATGCGCGATGAGGACTTTTACGCGAGCGCGCTGCTCGGGGGGATGGAGATGCTCAAGAACGGCGCCACTACCGTGCTCGACCACTTCTTTGGCAATCAGGCCTGCCGCTTCATGGGCGCCGGCGCGGCGATCCAAGCGATGCGTGATCTCGGCCTGCGTCACGTCGTAGCGCTTACTTTGTCGGACAAAAATTACGAGGAGACGATCCCGTTGGGAGAAACGACCGCCAATCTCGCCGACGAGATCAAGCGCATGAGCGCGAGCGAAGCTAAGGCAACGAAGGCTTGGCTCGACGAGTGCGAAGCCTTCGTCGAAACTTTTCACGCTCCCGAAAGACTCACCACAGCATGCCCCGGTCCATCCGCCGTGCAGCGCTGCACCGACGAACTGCTGGGCGAGTCGGCGAAAATCGCGCGAAAAAGAAATCTGCCGCTGCATATCCATCTTGCCGAAACCAAGGCGCAGGCGGTTGTGGGACAGCAAATCTACCGAACGTCGCTGCTGAAGCACCTTGATTCCATTGGCGTCCTCGCCGCCAATTTGTCTTTGGCGCACTCAATTTGGCTCGAGGACAGCGATGTGGAACTTTTCGCTTCCAGCGGCGCGACTCCCGTGCACAACCCTGCCAGTAATCTGCGCATTGGTAGTGGTCTGGCACCGGTCAAACAATTTCTTTCAGCCGGCGTCCACGTCGGGCTCGGTACGGATGGATCGGCATCGAACGACGGGCAGAACATGTTTGACGCCGTACGGCTAGTCGCGCTGATCCACAATCAAGCGGGTACCGACTTTAACCATTGGGTCACACCCGTGCAGGCGCTATCCATGGCCACACGCAATGGCGCTCGCGCCTTCGGTCTTGACGCAGGGGCGCTCGCGCCAGGAAAACTTGCCGATATTATTTTGCTCAAGCGCGATACTCCAGCCTTCACACCGTTGAATGATGTAATGAGCCAGTTGGTTTTTTGCGAGAATGGGAGCAGCGTCGATAGCGTGATTGTGAACGGGGAGCTCGTGGTTGAAGACGGCCGACTGACGAAGGTCGATGAGATGGAAGTTCTCAGGCTCGCCGAGCAAGCGCGCAGCCGGCTCGAGCCATCGATTCAAAGAGAAATGGCTGCAGCGAAGGCCCTGGAATCTAAGCTTTCAGAAATGTACTTCCGGGTATTTCGTTAGAGTTCGATTCACGACAATAAAGAAACCGGCAACGGCCAGGTGAGGGTGCAAAACCTGCCAGGCGGGCATGTTATATGTTTTTAAGTTCGCGGTGCCGTCGCAAGTTGAAGGGTCGAATCAGCCAAAATTGCGCATCAATTCTTTAGCCAGTTGTGGACGCTGTTATCAAGCTGACGAGTAACCAATGGCAGACGCCAAGCGATCTTAGAATAAATCGTCGGGCGAGTTATGTGACGAGAATTGCGAGCGCAACAGCTCGTCTTGTCGATAAAGCTCCGGAGTGTCGTACCCACGTATCGCCTGCGTCAAATCACTCTCGTTAAAAACGACTGTGTCTTGGACGAACGGCGGACGCATTTTCTTCGAACGGCAGGCTGTGCGCGAATTCCTGAAAGCGGTTGCGAGGACTCGTGCAAGGAGAGCCAAGCCCAAGGTTGAAGCTAGAACTACCCCGACCATCAAAACCATCTGCTGCATGTGAACGTCCCCCGAGGTGTCTATAAATCGCTATATATCGACGGCCGGGCCTTGGTCAAGCGGCCATTTATTCGGTTTGAGCGTTGATTTGGAGGGAAAGATTCCGAGACCGCTGGCGTTCGATTACAGCACCGGTCTCTGCTTGTGCCACTCGGTCGCCTGCTCGTAGGCCTAGGCGACCCGAAACGCGGCGGTTTCATCGAACGATCGCGCGCTGATCTGCAAGCCCACCGGTAGGTTCTCATGAGTAAACCCGCAGGGCGCGGAGATGGCAGGTAGACCTGTGAGATTGAACGGGTTAGTGAAGCTAGGACGAAGATTCTGCTCGTTGGGATCCATGGTTGCGAAGGCTTCGGGCGGGCGCGGCGCGCTGGGCGTAGCAAAGACATCTACTCGTGTGAAGTTCGCCCGGATCTGCTCGTTCAGCACGGCACGGGCACGTTGTGCGGTGATGTAATCCGCCGCGCTGAGAAATGCGCCTTCGAGCATACGTCTTCTGACCGAACTGCCGAATTTTTCCGGCGCTTGTTGAAGTCGCTTTTCGTGATAAGCGTAAGCTTCGCAAACCAGAATCGTTTGATTGGCCTTGCGCGCGTGGGAGAATGGCTTGCCATCGATTTCGGTAATGGTCGCGCCAAGTTCTTCGAGCCTCTCCAGAGCGCGGTTAAATGTGGTTTCGGTTTGTCGGTCGACGCCCAGGTTTTCATCGAACCAGCCGAGGCGCGGCACGCCGATGCGCGTGCCTTTGATTCCGTGTCCGATTTCACCCCGAAAGTTTGGCACGGCAGCGTCCGCCGACGCCGGATCCTTTGCATCATATCCGGCGATAGTCTGTAAGATGATAGCGCAGTCCTCGACGGTCCGCGCCATCGGTCCGGCATGATCGAGTGACCAGCTGAGCGGAACGACCCCGTGGCGGCTAACGCGACCATAGGTCGGTTTAATGCCGACCACACCGCAATGAGACGATGGCGTGCGAATGGAGCCGCCGGTGTCGGAGCCGAGCGAGCCATAACAAAGTCCCGCGGCGAGGGCGGCACCGGAGCCGCTACTGGAGCCGCCGGGGATATGCGCCGTGTTCCACGGATTTCTTATAGCCGGGAAGGGCGCGTCCACCGATGGACCGCCGAACGCGAACTCGTGCATGCCTAATTTACCCAAGAGAATCGCTCCTGTGTCTTCAAGCTTCGCCACAGTCGTAGCGGTGAAATTCGGCACCCAGTTTTCCAAAACAGCGGAATGGCAAGTTGTCCGGATTCCCTCAGTCATGTAGAGATCTTTGAGCGCGATCGGAATGCCATGCAGCGGTCCGCGATCTTTTCCTGATCGAAGCTCCTGTTCCGCTTGTTTCGCCTGCCGTAAAGCCAGTTCTGCGGTCAGCGTGATGAAACAATGTAGTTTGTCGTCGAGCGATTCGATGCGCTTCAGCAATGCTCCCGTCAGTTCGACAGGTGAATACTCCTTTCGGCGGAGGCCAGCCGCGGCTTCAGTGATCGTCAAACAACAGAGTTCGTTTTGGCTCACGGGTTTCTATTTCCCGTCTGCAGCATTGAAAGTTGCGGCCGGTTCACTCTCGGTTGCAATAAGCGCGCGCAGTTCCGTAACTTGTTTTTTCACCGGGTGACCCCCGCAAGCAAACGCTGCAACTCCTCGTCAGCGAGCTTTAACCCCGCGAGCTGAGCCATCGTTCGCAAATTGTCCAGCGTGATTTCTCGTTCCATGATCGCGTCCTGCGGTTTGTCAATCGTGAATTTGTCGATGAAATAACAGATTTGTCTTTTACCCAAGCGCCGCGCTACTTGTCAATTCACCAGCCAGGATAGTTTTGCTGCGCGGCTGCCGCCCTTTCGTGGAGGATCAAAGGACCTGTTGTTTCGGTCCATGATTTGCAAATCCCGGCAAGATCGAGTGGCATTGGTCTTGCTCGTCGGCACAGAATATTTGCTTCGTGCAGCGCGAGTAGCGCATATGATTGTCGAGTCGTTTGGAGTGTCCTTATGTCGTTTCCAGGCTGGTGGTCGGGAGTCACAAATTTCCTTGATCGCGGTCGTGCGCTCCCGGACTGTCCACTTGATCTGTCGAGTGCGCCGCAACGGGACAACCCGCTCTTTGTTCTTTATTTGCTAACCCTGTTTCTTAACGCGGCCTTGCTGTTCATTGTTGAACCGATGGTCGCAAGAATGATTCTGCCTTTGGCCGGCGGCAGCTCGACGGTTTGGAACACCAGTGTGCTGTTTTTCCAAGTGTCGCTTCTGGCGGGCTATTTGTACGCTCACTTTGCTAGTGCCTGGCTTGGTACGGCACGGCATGCACTGGTTCATTTAATTCTGGTACTCGGGGCACTGTTGTTCTTACCGATCGCGATACCGAGTCATTGGTTTTTGGACGAGAGCACAAATTCGTCCTTGACGATTTTCACGGCGTTAGTCTGTTCCATTGGGTATCCTTTCTTTGTGCTATCAGCGGGAGCGCCGCTGTTGCAGAAGTGGTTTACCCAGGTAAAACATCCTGCGGCCCGCGATCCCTATTTCATGTATGGCGCGAGCAATTTGGGCAGCATGGCGGGTCTCGTCGCTTACCCGGTCTTGTTGGAACCCAATCTCACTCTCTCGCAGCAAAGCCATTTCTGGTTTTACGGCTATCTTTTTCTTCTACTCGTCACGTCAGGCTCCGTCTTGTTATCGTTGCAACCAATCAGCGGAGCGCTGAAAACTGCAACCATCATTCCTGCTCCCGTGCCTGGGGATTCCGCAGCTGATGAGACGGGCGCGGCTGGCGTCACCTTGGTGCGTCGATTGCGCTGGATATGCTGGTCGTTCGTTCCGTCCAGCCTGCTTTTGGGGGTGACGTCATATATAACTACGGATATTGTCTCGGCGCCCCTATTTTGGGTGTTGCCGCTGGCAATTTATCTCCTCACCTACGTGTTAGCCTTTGCGCGAGATAGCTGGGCTACCCACCTGTTCCTCGTCCGCCGGCAAGCATTCCTGTTGCTGGTCGCGGCTTTGACGGTTATCGTCCACGCAACGAGCCCCGTATGGCTTATTCTGCCGATCCATCTCATTTCCTTTTTCGTGACGGCATTGGTTTGTCATGGTCAACTGGCCAAGGATAGGCCGGCCCCTTCGCGTCTAACCGAATTTTATCTTTGGATCTCTCTAGGTGGCGCGTTGGGCGGATTGTTCAACGTAATTGCGCCCCTGCTGTTCAATAGCGTTCTGGAATATCCTCTAGTGGTGACCGTAGCGGCGTTCCTCAGGCCCTATGTCGGCGAAAAGAGCGATAAACCGAGTAGTCACTGGGCAGATTTGCTGCTTCCGAGCATACTTTTCATAGCCATCGTATCGCTGATCTATGCGGCCACAATCGTCGGTTCGTTCTCTCCTTTGAATGCGCTGCTGTCGACCTTGAGCGTTGCCGCAGTGATTTGCTTGTTGTTCGCTTATCGTCCCGTCCGTTTCGGGCTCGGTATGCTTGCGATCCTGCTCAGCTCTCTGATTTCCCCTCACCCGTTTGGCAGGACGTTGTATGCGGCGCGCAGTTTCTTCAGTGTCTATCGCGCCATCGATGTTGATGCGAAAAAACACGTGCTGTTTCAAGGGACCACCGTTCACGGGGCTCAGAATCTGGCGGCGCGCCTCCAACCAATCGGTTACTATCATCGGAGCGGTCCGGCCGGACAGGTGCTTGGGGTATTGGCGCAAACCCGTCCGACGGGAAATATCGCCGTTGTCGGCCTTGGCACCGGCGCGCTGGCCTGCCATGGGACCGCGAGTCAGCATTTTACTTTTTTTGAAATCGATCCGTTAGTCGAAAAAATTGCCCGGAACGCAAACTTATTTACCTATTTGAGAGATTGTCCGACCCAGATCGACGTCGTGATCGGCGATGCCCGGCTATCTTTGGCGAAGCAACCGCATCGTCATTTTGATTTGCTGGTATTGGATGCCTTCAGCTCCGATGCAATTCCGACCCACTTGCTCACTCTCGAAGCGATCGAATTATATTATTCCAAGATCGCGCAAGATGGCCTGGTTCTAGTTCACGTCTCGAATCGTTATATGGAGCTCGCACCGATATTGGACCGTCTGGCCCATCGTTTGAATCTGGTAGCCCTTATACGAAATGATTTTCATTCCACTATAGAGGAACAAAGAGAGGGTAAGTCCGCGTCACGCTGGATCGTCATGGCGGGCCAACGGGAAGCCCTTGAGTCATTCCTCGCCGACCGACGCTGGCATCACCTCGATGGAAGCTTAGGCGGCGATCTTTGGACGGACGATTTTACCGATGTCCTAAAAATCATTCACTGGCGTTAATTCAGGCACTCTCGCTCCTGTGACTATTTATATATGCGCGCGCCGACCGGTCGTGGGATACATCATGATATGCGCCGACAGCGCGTTGTTCTTCATCTCACTCCAGGAAAAAACCGCGAGCTAAGCTACTTGCCTGGGAAGGAGCTGATCGGTGGGGGATCGAAGCGGCATTGCAGATGCTTGGTCTTGTCACGGTAGGATTCGCCTTTGCGGCATGAGGAATATTCATGCAAGCGCACGCGAAGCCAACGTAAGGCCCGCAAAGCGCTGGGTTAATTCTTAGGCACGAGCACGTCACGGATCTTAGCGACGTTTTTGGTATCCATCTGAAAGAGTTTCTTGACGATGCCATCCACTTCAGTGCCAGATAGCGAGTTGATCTCGAGCTTGGATTTTTTCATCTCAGCGAGGAACTCCGGGTCCTTCATCGTCGCGTGGAACGCGCCGCGCAAAAGATCGACGCGGCTTTTCGGCGTTCCGGGCGGTAAAGCGTAGGCGCGCAGGATCGCCGACGGCGCGTGAATACCGGAGTCGATCAGCACGCGGGCGTCGGCCGTCTTGGCATGGTCGATGGCGTTGGGAACATTAGGAATATCGTCAGCCTTTTTGGCGTTGACCTGGATGATGGCTTTAACCATTCCTGATTCCAGACCACCCGCCCACGTAGTTCGTATCGACGCCCAGGTCCAGCAACCGCCGTCCACTTCGCCGGCTTCAGCCGCAACGCGAATGTTCGAGGTCCCTTTGAAGCCTTCGATCAATTGAATCGGCAAGCCCAGAGCCGTTTTCAAGACGCGCGGGACGTCGGAGTCGTTGGCGCCCGGCGCTTCGCCGCCGAGTTTCACCGGCTTCTTGGCAGCGAACCAGTCGTCTAGAGAATTGATCCCGCTGGCTTTGGTCAGCGCGCAGACGTTTTCGTCTTGCACCGGCGCGCCGAGCCATTCGAACCGGCGGCTGTCGAATTCGATTCCTTTGTCGCCCATGATTTGCTGCAAGACCAGGGAGCCGATGAAATTGCCGATGACGAGACCATCCGCCGGTGCTTTAAACAAAAAATTCGCCGCGACACGGCTGCCGGCGCCCGTCATGTTGTCGACGATTATCGAAGGATTGCCGGCAATATGCCGTCCCATATGTCGGGCGATGACGCGCGCGTAGGCGTCAAACCCGCCACCGGCGGCGAAACCAACGATGATGCGAACATTTCTGCCGCGATAGAAATCTTGATCGACGGAGGCGGCATCAGTCCGTTCGGGCACAGAAATAACGAATGCAAGCAAGATGAGGCTGACCGATCGGAACATATCTCCTCCTGTGCGATGCAGCGAGTTCAAACCGTTTGAAAAATTCAGTCCTAGTCGATGCAAACAGCGTATAATCGGAATGATCAGTGTTAGCGCAAATTCCCTGTATGACCCAGTGAATATCGCCCCGGTTGCGGCCAGACAGTGAGGCCGTGGGGTTCACTTTTCACCGGGATACTTTTAACGTTTCCGTTAGTCGTGTCGATAACGTAAACCGAGTTGTCGTATCGCCCGGAGAGCCATAGCTGTTTGCCGTCGATGCTGATGTTTCCCATGTCAGGGCTGCCGCCGCCGGGGATGGGCCAGATCGCTTCCACTTTTCGCGTTGCGAAATCGATCACGCTGACGCTGCCTTTACCTTTCGGTGGGCCGTAAACGCGAGCGACGCCGCGATTGGCGACGTAAAGTTTCGTGCCATCGCGGCTCGGGTACAGGCCGTGGGTGCCGATGCCAGTCTTGATATGGCCAATCTCTGTGAACTTGTCGCCATCGATTAGGAACACGCCCTCAGCCTTCATGTCGGCCGCATAGAAGATCTTGCCGTCAGGCGAGATGCGCACGTCCTGGGGCATACCACCTCTCGATAATTTGAGATAGCCCGCGACCTTTTTCTCGACGAGATCGATCTTCGTCAGGCTTTTAGCGTATTCGCAAGTAAAGATCACATAACGGCCGTCAATGGAAAAATCGCCGTGATTGATGCCGCGACAATTGGGTGTCTCGATCGAATATTTGAGCGCCATCGTGTGTGGATCGCGAAAATCGAGTCGTTTATGTGCTTCAGCGACCACAATGGCCGCGCTTCCGTCAGGGGTAAAATACATGTTGTAGGGATCGTCGACCGGAATGTTCTTTCCCGGCTTGCCGGTGAGCGGATCGATGGGTGTGACGCTGCCGTCGGTGCGACCCTCGGCATTGTTGTTGACCCACAGAGTTTTTAAATCCCACGACGGCACGACATGCTGCGGGTGAACGCCGACTTTGAACTTATCGATGACTTTGAGCGTTACGGGGTCGATGACCCAAACATCATTCGAGCTACGATTCGGCACGTACACACGATGCAGATGTTTAGCAACGAGCGGGTTTAACTTTTCCGGCCGGGTTTCACTGTAGAGATTGTTGGGATCTATGACCGGCGGCATGCCAGGAACGGTTTGGATCGTTCGCGGCGCCGGCTCACCAGCGGTCGCCACAGGCGGCAACCACAAGAATGTGGCGAGCACGACACTCGCTAACACTAGGAAACGAGTTCGACGATCCGTCATCGCCTTACCTCCGATCAGATACTCACCGAGCGAGAAGGATTCCCGACGGTGGCGTGAATGTTAGACGAAAATCTAGCGGAATTCGAGATTGGTGAGTCTATGCGGCGGGTTTTTTCTTACTTTTCTGCATTGCCCAGTAGACGTTTTCGGGCTTGAGCGGCAGATCGTAAATTCTAACGCCCAAGGCATCGGCGACCGCGTTGCCGATGGCGGCTGGCGTCGGCGCAAGGCCCGGCTCACCTAAACCTTTGGCGCCGTAGGGCCCTTGCGGCTCCGGACACTCGACGATGATCGGGATGAGCTCGGGAATGTCGAGCGACGTCGCAAGATGATAATCGAGGAAGGATGGATTGCGCACTTTGCCGGTGTTGTCGACCACCATTTCTTCGTGCAGCGCGGATCCGATGCCCATGACCACGCCCCCTTCGATTTGCGCAGCGCAATTGAGCGGATTGATCGCTTTGCCGACATCGTGGGCCGCCGACATTCTGAGCACGCGCACGCGCCCGCTGTCCTCGTCTACGGCGACTTCGGCGGCTTGCGTCGCGTACATGTAAAAAGCCGAGGCGTGATCGCTGTGGCCGGTTTCGACATCCAAGTCTTTGCCGATCTCGTAGGTGTAGGAGCCGTCGCCGCGCACTTCGCCATTGATGCCGAGCTTTCGCCGCACGACTTCGCCGATCGGCAGTGCCTGCTGCGGCTGGTCTTTCAAGAAAACTTTGCCGTCGGCGTAGTCGAGATCTTTGACGCCGGCTTCGAGCATCGGGCTTGCGGCCTCCATAATCTGCTCGCGCGCATGGATCGACGCGCGGCGCACGGCGTTGCCCATGTGATACGTGCTGCGGCTCGACGTCGTCGACGCGTCGAATGGAATCACGTCGGTATCGAGCGGATGCATGCGCACTTTGTCCATCGGCACTTTGAGTTCTTCGGCCGCGACTTGCGAGAGAATCGTGTTGCAGCCTTGGCCGATTTCCACTGTGCCAGCGAGTACGGTGACTTCGCCTTTGGCATTGACGACGACGCCGGCGGCGGAAGTAGTCGGCGAGCGAGTCGGTTTTTGAATGCACGCGAAGCCTTTGCCGATTTTGACTCCGGGCTTTGAGATGGTGGGTTTTTTACCCCATTCGATCGCTTCCGTTGCTTTGAGCAAAGTTTCTTTTAGTCCGACGGCATGGAGTTGCTCGCCCCAGTAAGAGATATCGCCTTCGACGAAAATGTTTCTCATGCGAATGGCGACGGGATCGATGCCTAAGCGCTTGGCGATTTCATCCATTTGTTGCTCACCCGCCCATGCGCCCTGGGGAATGCCGTAGCCGCGGTAAGAACCCGCGACTGGTTTATTCGTATAAACCGCATAGCCGTCAACTTTCACGTGTGGAATTCTATAGGGTCCCGGGGCGGGCAAGCTGCCGCGGATGCAGACTGTCGGACTTTTTTCCGCGTAGGCGCCAGCGCCCCAGTAAATCGTCATCTCACGTGCCACTAGCATGCCGTCTTTTTTCACGCCGGTCTTCGAGTAGACCACGGCTTCGTGGCGCGTCAGGGTCGAGATGAAAGTCTCTTCGCGATTGAATTTTACGCGCACCGGCCGACCGTTGGTATGAAAGGCGAGGGCGACGGCGATGGGCTCGACTTTCAAGCCGCCCTTGGAGCCGAAGCCGCCACCCTGCAGCGGATTGATGAAGCGGATCTTTTCTTTTGGCATGCCCAACGCTTCGGTGATTTCGTGCAGCGCCCGGAACGGCGCATCGTTGGCGACCCAGATCGTCAGGCGTCCCGACTCTTTGTCGAACTGCGCATGTGCCGAATGCGGCTCCATGGCGGCATGCTGGATGATCGGCACAAAATATCTTTCTTCGAGCACGAGGTCGGATTCTTTGAAGCCTTGCTCGACGTTGCCGGTGCGCAGCTTGAAATGCTCGGCAACATTCGGCATCGCGCCTTGCACGATGAATTCGGCTTTGCGGTATTTACCGAAGTCCTCGTGAATTTCCACGGCCCCCGGCTTGCAGGCTTCTTCCGGATCCGTGTACACCGGCAGATCTTCGTACTCGACCTCGATCAATTTCACCGCCGCCTGCGCCGTGTCTTCATCCTCTGCGGCGACCGCCGCAACGGGCTCGCCGATAAAGCGCACTTTGACTTGCGCCAAGAATGGCTTGTCTTTCACCGATTCGCCATGCGTCCAAGGCGCGTCTTCTCCGGTCACGACGGCAACGACGCCGGGAAGTTTCTTCGCCTTTTCGGTATGAATGCTTTTGATCTTCGCGTGGGCCTTCGGGCTGAAGAGGGTTTTTCCATGGAGCATGTTCGGGAGCACGAGATCGTAGCCATAGACCGCTTCGCCGGTCAGCTTTTCTGCCGCGTCTACGCGTTGGACTGGCTTACCTACGACTGTTAGTTCGGACATTTCTGTCTCCTTAAAAATAACGTTCAAGTCGTTCAAGTAGTTGAAAACGTTCAAGCCGTGTGATGAGTTCTGGTGGTGTGTCAGTTTAAACCGCTCGGCGAATCGTCGATTTGAACGGCTTGAACCTATTGAACGTTCTTACTCCGTATCATCGCGGCGGCGTCCTGCACCGCCTGGACGATTTTCGCGTAGCCCGTACAGCGGCAGAGATTGCCGGATAGCGCGAAGCGAATGTCTTCTTCGGTGGGATTTTGATTCTCGTCCAGCAATGCTTTCGACATCATCAACATACCCGGCGTGCAATAACCGCACTGTGCGCCGCCATCCTGGAGAAATGTCTTTTGGATCGGATGAAGCTCGGGTCCGATCTTAAGCCCCTCGATGGTGACAATATCCGCGCCTTCGAGCTCACCGGAAAGAACCAGACAAGAGTTCACCGGCTTGCCATTCAAAAATACCGTGCACGCGCCACAGTCGCCCGTGCCGCAGCCTTCTTTGGTGCCGGTCATGCCGATCTCGTCGCGCAGCAGATCGAGCAGCAGGCGGTGCGTGGGAACTTCGCGACTGACGTTCTTCCCGTTCAGCGTGAATCGGATTTGCTTGTTCATGGCAACCTCAAGATCAAATTGGAGTAATTGGAGCGATGGAGTATTGGAGTAATGGGTTCCGAAATCTTATACCCAACACTCCATTACTCCAACATTCCATTCTTCTAATATCTTCTATCGCGCCGTTCGACCCATGCCGTCGCCGATCCAACCGCGGCGTTGAGCAGCGCGCGTTTGGTCATGGCGCCGACCATGGCGCGTCGGTAATCGGCGGACGAGCGTACGTCGCTAATCGGTTTCGCCTCTTCCGCCGCGAGTTGCCCAGATCTCTCTGCGAGCGCCTCAGATAAGATTTGGCCTTCGAGCACAGCTTCGGCACGCTTGGCGCGGAGCGGCGTCGGTGCCACGGCGCCAAGAACGATGCGCGCTCCATCGCATCTCTTGTCTCTGAGGTTGTAAGCGACGGCGACACCCACGTAGGCAAGATCCATCATTTCACGGGGCGAAAACTTGATGTAATCACCGACCAGGCGCGGGCTGGTTTTAGCTATGGTGATTTCAGTCAGAATTTCGTCCGGACTCATCACGGTTTGACCGGGGCCTTTAAAAAAGTCTTCCAACGCTACGGTCCGCTCGCCGTTCAACCCAACGATCTTTGCCGACGCATTCAAAGCGATCAAAGCAGGAGCGGTATCGGCTGACGGTGTGGCGTTCGCCATGTTGCCGCCGATGGTCGCGCGGTTTCTGATTTGAATGGAACCGACTTCAGCGGCACTTTGAGCGAGAAACGGATATTTTTTTGTGATCAAAGGCGCGGTCTCGATTTCGCGCATCGTCGTCAGCGCGCCGATGGTGATGCTGCCATCGCTTTTTTCACGGATGCCGGTTAGACCGGGCACCCGTTTTAGGTCGACTAGATACTTTGGCAGCAGCCCTTTTTCCTTCAGGGCGATGACTAAATCGGTGCCACCGGCGAGAAATCGTCCTCCTGGGCCGTTTTCTTTGAGCAGCCGGCTCGCTTCCGCAAGCGTCGTCGGCTGATAGAAATCGAATGGTTCGGTGCGTTTCATAAGAAATAGGTAGGGGCGACCGCCGGTCGCCCCTACCGGTTATACCAGCGGTTTGAGCGCCTTGCCGATCGGCTTGCCGCAGGGCTCGCCGTCTTTCATCTGCACATGGCCGCGCACGACGGTCAGCACCGGCATGCCTTTGATTTTCCAGCCGTGCCATGGAGAGGGTTTGTTTTTACTATGGAGTTTGTTGACGTCGATCGTGCCTTCCTTATCCATATCGACGACCGTGATGTCGCCGTCGGAGCCGAGCCGGATGGCGCCTTTCTTCGGGTAAACCTGCCAAACTTTGGCCGGATTCTCGGAAGCGCATTTGACATACTGATTGAGCGTTAATCGACCTTTGTTGACTTCAGTCAAGATCAGCGGCACGCCGGTTTCAACGCCGCAAAATCCGGAGATGCAATCCCAAATCGCCGGCTTGGTGAGTTTGCCGTAGATATCGGAACCTTTCTCATCCAACGTGTGCGGAGAGTGGTCGGTCGCCAGCGTGTCGACGAAGCCTTCGCGCAGCCCTTGCCAGAGAATTTCCGCGTGGTCTTTGGTGCGCACCGGCGGATTCATCTTCAAGAGCGATCCGACGTTATCCATGTCATTTGGTTCGCGCAACAAATAGTGCGGGCCGGTTTCCGCCGTGACGCGCAAGCCGCGGGCTTTGGCGTCGCGCACCATATAAGCGGCTTGTTTCGAGCTCATATGGAAAACATGCAGCTTGGTGCCGAAAGTTTCCGCGAAGAACAACGCGTGGTGCACTGATTCAGCCTCGCAGATATCCGGCCGGGAGGCCTCCCAATAACGGGCATCGTTCTTACCTTCGCTTTTGAGCTTATTGGTGCAGTACGCCATGATCTGGCGATTTTCCGCGTGAATGCCCAACGGCAATTTCGACTGCGCGATGTAATCGAAGGCTTCCATGCACATGCCGTCGTCGGGAAACGGCAGGTTGCCGATCGTTTCACCAAAGAAGATCTTGTAACCAATCGCGCCGGCAGCGGCCATGGGGAGAATATCTTTGGTATTGGTTTGCACGACGACGCCGGTGATGCCGAAGTCGACCAGCGATTTGGCTTCGCCGAGCTCCTTCTTGACCTTTACCTGTTCGGCGTCGGCGGTCGGCGGAACTGTATTGGGCATATCGACGACGGTAGTGATGCCACCGCAAACGGCGGCCGTCGAGCCGGTGGTAAAGTCTTCCTTATGAGTCATGCCCGGTTCTCTGAAGTGAACGTGGCCGTCGAACAAACCCGGCAGAATATGTTTGCCTTTGACGTCGATCTCCTCTTTGCCTTGCGGAAGTGAATCGTCGGTGCCGATCGCGACGATCCTTTCTCCACTGATCGCGACGCCGCCTTTAAACGTCGCTTCGGGTGTGACCACCCAACCGTTCTTAATTATCAAATCTGCAGCCATTTCCCTGCCTCTCCTTTTATTATTGGTGTTTTAGGAATCCGTTTCGTGTAACCGTATCCCGCGAATCGCTTGCCGTTGCCTGAGATCGGCCATGACATTTTTCTTACCCGCCTGAATGTGGCTGCGAATGGTGGCGACGGCTACGCGGGGGTCGCGCCGTTCCATTGCCTTCAACAGCTGCAGATGTTCTTGGTGTGCGGCGGTCCCACGGGCGGCGTCATATAGGCCGTCGGTCCGGCGCTTCAGTACGATGCGCTCGAACACGTGGGCCAACATGGCTGTCAAGGTTTCGTTGCCGGCCAGCCGGGCGATCTCGAGGTGCACGTCTTGATCGTACACGAGGCGCTCGCGAGTGAACCGATTTTGCACGTCCCGGCCGTAGCAATTCATCCTATCACGCAGTCGATCGAGCGCTGAGTCGGTGAGATTGGCGATGGCTTTTTCAACCGAAAATGCTTCGAGCGCTTCGCGGAGCTCATAGAGCTCTTCGGCCTCTTGCATTCTAATTTCTTTGCAGGTAAAACCGCGATTCGGTAGAAAGGTAACGTATCCTTCCTGTACGAGCCGAGTCAACGCTTCGCGTACCGGAGTGCGACTCACGCCGAGACGTTCACTAAGCTGTTGGTGATGCAGTTTTTGTCCCGGCATGAATTCGTTGCACAAAATCAAATTTTTAATTTGGCTGTAAACGCGGGCTGAAAGGTTTTCGCCAGCGTGCGTTTTAGTTTTTGGATCGTCGAGCGGATAGGGCATTAGATCGAATTTGCATGAAAAAGTTTATGCAATGTTCCGGACGGTATCCGATCCCTTGAATGATGTCAACGTGGTTTCCTTTACGCTTGAAAAATCAATTGGAAATGATAAGGAGTCTTGCGACCTAAGGGTCGTAGGCCTTCATCGAGATCATACTAAATAAAAAGATTTGGCGTGGCAAACGCCGAGCAATACATTACGCGCAATACATTAAAGGAGGCATTGTGGCACAGACCAAGTTACAGGCGATCGGATTGCGGCATGAGTATTACCAGCCTCGAACCGGCGGTAGACTGTTAGCGTTGGACAATATTAATCTGCAGGTCGATGAGGGCGAGTTCGTGAGCATCGTCGGCCCCAGCGGTTGCGGCAAAACTACGTTCATCAATCTGTGCGATGGTCTGCTCAAACCGACGGCAGGAAGAATCATGATTGATGACAAGCCGGTAACCGGTCCGGGGACGGATCGCGGCATGGTATTCCAGGATTCCTGCCTCATGCCGTGGCGCACCGTGTTCAAGAACGTGATGTTCGGTTTGGAGTGTCAGGGTCTCGATAACGGCGAAGGACAAGAGCGGGCGACCACGTTTATCAAGTTGGTCGGCTTGCAGGGTTTCGAAGACCACTTCCCGCATGAACTCTCCGGCGGCATGCAACAACGCTGCAACCTCGCCCGTGCGCTGACGGTGGACCCCAAGATCCTGATTATGGACGAGCCGTTTGCCGCGCTCGACGCTCAGACCCGTGAGATCATGCAGTCGGAGTTGCTGCGCATCTGGAGGGAGTCGGGCAAGACGGTGCTCTTCATCACGCACCAAATCAATGAAGCGATCTATTTGGCGGATCGCGTGATTATTTTTGGCGCTCGTCCCGGGAAGGTGAAAGAAACCATCAAGATCGATATACCCCGCCCGCGGGATCTTTCGGTCAAACGCGACCCCGCGTTTCTCAAGTATGAAGATCGCGTGTGGAACCTGATCGAAGAAGAGGTCAAAAAGACCATGATCCAGGATCAGGTTGTCCAAAACATCAACCGCTAAGAGTCTTTGATGGGGGTTGGATATGGTTAGTCGTTTTAATTCCCAATCCCTAATTCTCGTAGGCTGCACTCTTTTCGTCCTCTATCTCGCAGGGATTCCGCTCGTCATGCTGCTCTATGGCAGCATTCGGAGCGCTCCCATCGGCGAGCCGGGCGCCACCTACACGATCCAGAACTACATCAAAGCCTACTTCGACAGGGAATTCTATCTCCTTCTGCTTAATTCCGTCTATTACGCAATAGGGACCTGCACGCTCACGTTTCTTATCGGCACGTTTCTCGCCTGGGTCAGCGAGCGCACGAATACTCCATTCAAGAAACTCTTCGTGGTAATGTCGTTGATCCCGTTCATTATACCCGGGATTCTTAGCACCATCTCGTGGATTCTGTTGCTCAGTCCGAAGATCGGTTTGATCAATATCGTGGTCAAGGAGCTTCTCCGACTCGAATCGGCGCCATTTAATGTCTACTCGATGTGGGGGATGATTTTTGCGGAAGCGATTCATCTTTATCCGCTGGTCTTTCTCCTGATGTCCGCGGCGTTTCGCAATATGGATACCTCACTGGAAGAGGCGGCGCTGACCGCGGGCTCCAGTACATTTCAAACCTTTTTTAAGGTCACGTTGCCGCTGATGCGGCCGGCGATGGTCAGCGTGTTGTTGATCAACTTCATCCGTGGCATCGAAGCATTCGAGGTGCCGGCGCTGATCGGCGTGCCGGCCAAAATCTCGGTGTTCACGACCAAAATTTTTCTCGCGATTCAT
>DASPXM010000172.1:0-6714 GCA_035637295.1 Verrucomicrobiia bacterium | reverse complement strand
TTCGCGGGCTTGTCTTGGGCGTGAGGGGGTGTTGCACGGATGCAAAAGAGGAGTGCCGATGTTAATGCGACGATGCGATGTAGAATCATGCGGTAAGAACTACAATAGTACAAATTAGGAATTCGTGGCACGTATAGAGAAAAAAATTTAGTTCTTTATTTCAGTTGTCGTCGTAATTAGCCTGCCGTTTTGCACACCCTTGGTCGCGATCAACTTCCCCGCAACCTCGTGCACTTTGTCCGCGCCACCGCGCACGACGATGACTTCCAAGCAGTTATGAGCGTCAAGATGAATGTGCAGGCTCGCGTTCACAATCACGCTGGCCTTGTGCTGCATGTCGGCGAGAACATCGCTCAGGTGATGGGTACGGTGATCATATAGAAGGCTTATCACGCCAACAACTTCCTCGTTTCCCTTGCCGACTTTCTTTTGGATTAGATGATCGCGAATCAGATCGCGGATCGCCTCGGAGCGATTCTCATAGCCGAGCCCTTCGATGCTTTTGTCGAAGGCGTCAAGCAGATCATCTTCCAAAGAAACGCCGAATCGAGATAGGTGATGCATTCTGACTCCAGTTCGCATGTATCACGAATGAAAAATTCGTGTCAACTCAGGGACGTCTTTCAAGCCGTAGGCCATGGTTGGAAGCGCTTCACGCGTGTGGTAGTTCTGCATTTTGAGTGCTTCACCGTAACGTCATACCCGGAGCAATTCTTCTTGCCATCGTCCTACTTGCCGGCTGTGGGCGAAACGAGCGGATGGATTCTCTTTACGCCCAACGCTGCCTTAACTGCCACGGAGCGAGCGGTCGCGGCGACGGTTCCTTGGCGGTATCGTTACCCGTTCTGCCGCCTGATTTTCGCGATACGGTGCAGCGCAAGAGCAATAAACAAATCAGAAGAATTATTGCCGAGGGTCGGGGGACGATGCCCGCTTTCGAGCCGGCGCTACGCCCATCCGAAATCAATGATTTGCTGCAGATGGTGCGTTTTCTCAGCCGCGAAGGACGAGATCTAGCCTGGTGGGAGAGATTCGACACTCTGGTCGTCGCCCATTGCAGCGTGCCATGGGAAGCGGTGCTCGGCTACGACGACGAACCACCGGACGAGCAAAAACCGGCAGTTCGCAGAGCTCGGTCAAATCCTTATTAATTTCTGCAGTGGCGCAGCGGAGATTCGCCCTGGGGCGCGGCGCTCACCGTAGCAGCAACCAGTTTGCCACGGAAATGGCTAGAATCGTATAAGGCGTTCGCTATTTCCAGGTCATCGCACAGCGTCTAAAAAAGTGTTTGGACGGAGTTGCTATCCTGCCAATTTGTCGAGACTTTCAATGAGGCCGTAGCTTGTAGATGCGCCTTGACAAGATGTCATGTTAAAACTAAACTCATACATGAAGTTTTTTGGTGCACACAAACATGCCGCCCGACAACGTCGAACAAATCGAAGCAACGATCAATCGGCTCATAGAAAAGCACGAGCGCATGAAAAGGGACAAGGAAGCGATTGAAAAGAAGCTTCAACAAAGAGAAAGTGAGTGGCACCATTTGAAAGGCCAATTACGCCAGTACGAACGTGAGCGCATCGAGCTGAGAGAAAAATTGGACAAAATCATCGGCCAGTTTGCCGGTTTGAATCTTGCCGATTAGAGCGCGGAAAAAAAGTGATGAAAAAAGCATTAGACGTCGAGATCCTGGGTCAGAAACTTACGATTAGCAGCGATGCCGAAGAGAGCTATATGCTCAAAGTGGCTGGTTATGTCGACGGAAAAATGCAAGAACTTATGCGCTCCTCTAAGTCAGTGGCGAAATCGAATGTGGCCATGCTCGCTGCGCTGAATATCGCAGACGAATACTATCGATTGAAAGACACGCACGAAGCGATTTTGAATAGATTGGACCAATTGTCCAAGAAACTATCTATGGCATTGACTGAGGAGGGTTAGAACCTTTTTTAGGGCAAGTCATTCTCGCTGTTTTGGAAATAGCGGGGGCCTTAATTTAGGCGGCGCGGAAAGATGAGGGAGTGGGGAAAGACGATAACGATGGATCTGATCCGTTGGGTTTTATTACTCTTCGATTCACTTACAATGCGGCAGCCCCGTACGGAAAATCCTGATATTCGATTAGGTAAACCGTTGGCTTTGGCAATGGCAATGCCCGCCCGAACTCGTTGCGGCGGACAATCGTGCAGGGGGCCGACTTCTCTGAATCGCCGATCTGATCTCTAATCGAACCTTCCCCGCAAAATATCTCTCATCATCTCTCCTAGCCGCTCCTTTAAGAAAGGATCGGAGCCGTTATGGAAGAGAACAGAGACGTGTTGCGCGGAGCGGCGATATCTCAGCGCAACTCGCTTTCTCGGGCAAACTGCCAATCTTGGAGCCGCGCGATCCAGGCGAAAGCGCTTAGGCTCCCGCAGTATCTCGCCGCTCGCTCCGTAGCTCTCTACAGTCCGGTACAGAACGAAGTGGAGACGGAAGCGATTCTAGAAGACGCGCTCGGAGTCGGAAAGCAAGTTTTTTTTCCCAAGCTACATCGGCGCGATGGGGCTGAATTCGTTCAGGTCATTTCTAAACGTGACCTGGTCGCGGGCCGGTTCGGCATAGCGGAACCCGCGGGCACAAACGTCTTATCACTGGAAGATTGCGCCAACTTAGCGGTCTTCATACCCGGTGTGCTCTTTGATCGTCAGGGACATCGCTTGGGGCGAGGGAGCGGGTGGTACGATCGCGCGCTGGCTCAGTTGGGCAACCGGGGGTTTTTCATCGGTTTGGCCTATGAAATTCAAGTCGTCGATAGTTTACCGGCGGCATCGTGGGATCAGAGAGTTCATTACGTTATTACCGAAAATAGAATAATCGACTGCGGCAACAGCATGTAGTCGATGACAGTTATTCGATTGAAGTGAAAGGGGGTGTTGTCATTGGATCAGAGTTTGTTGCTTGGAATTGCCGGATTGGTTGGCGGAATTCTTCTTACATGCGCAGTTGTTTGGATTCGCAGCAAACAGGCACGCACGCAAGCAGAAGGCGCCAAAACCTCCGCAGCCCGAATCATAGAGGAGGCGAAGAAAGACGCTACAGCCATCAAGAAAGAGGCTGAGCTCCAGGCTAAAGACAGTGTGCTTAAAGAGCGGACAGAGTTTGAAAAGGAGGTACGAGAAATCCGCCGCGAACTCCAGAATCTCGAGAAGCGGCTGATCAGCAGAGAAGAAGGTTTCGATAAACGAGCGGAGACCATTGACAAACGCGAAAGCGAGCTGGTGAGGCGAGAGCAATCGCTGAAATCGCGGGAGAAAAATATCGAGGACAAAGCGGCTGAATGTGACCGGCAGGTCGACGAAGCGCGACGGCAGCTTGAGCAAGTCGCGGGCATGACACGGGAAGAAGCGAAAAAAAATCTGATCGATCAAATGGTCGAAGAGGCCAAACACGAGTCGGCAAAGCGGATTCGTGTCATCGAAGAAGAAGCCAAGGAAGAAGCGGTACGCAAGAGTCAAAAGATCGTCGCTTTGGCGATCGAGCGGCTGGCGGGCGACTTTGTCGCCGAGCGTTCGGTGACGGTGTTTGCTTTGCCCAACGATGAGCTGAAGGGCAAGATTATCGGCCGTGAAGGACGGAATATTCGCGCGCTTGAAGCTGCTACGGGAATCGACCTAATTGTCGACGATACGCCGGAGACGGTGGTTATTTCCGGCCATAATCCCATTCGCCGCGAGATCGCGCGCTTGTCTCTGGAGAAGTTAGTGTCGGATGGCCGCATCCATCCCGGCAGAATCGAAGAGGTGGTGCGCAAATCGGAACAAGAAATCGATGAAGCGATTCGCGAGGCAGGCCAAAAAGCCATTTTTGATGTCGGTGTTCATGGCGTTCATCCGGAACTCATCAAGCTCCTTGGTCGTCTGAAATACCGTTACAGCTACGCCCAAAATGTTTTGTTGCATTCCATCGAAGCGGCGTTCATTTGCGGCGCCATGGCGGCGGAGTTGGGCTTGAATGAAAAACAAGCGCGTCGCGCTGCCTTACTACATGACATCGGTAAAGCTGTCGACCATGAGGTCGAAGGCTCCCACGCGATCATCGGCGCCGAGCTGGCGCGCAAATACGGTGAATCACCCAAGATTGTCAACGCGATTGCCGCTCATCATGAAGATGTCAGGGCCGAAACGATTCTGGCGCCGTTAGTCGACGCCGCCGATGCTCTTTCGGGAGCTCGGCCTGGAGCCCGCCGTGAGATGATGGAAACCTATACGCGGCGTCTGGAGGAGCTCGAGAAAATCGTTAATGCCTTCAAAGGAGTGGAAAAATCTTATGCCGTGCAAGCAGGTCGAGAAATCCGGATCATGGTCCAGCATGATTTGGTTTCCGACGATGAGGCTTCACGCATGGCGCGTGAGGTAGCCCGTAAAATTGAAAACGAGATGACCTACCCCGGCCAGATTAAGGTCACTGTGATTCGCGAAATGCGCGCGGTGGACTACGCTAAATAGAAGAGAGTGCACTTGAATGCGAGTCATGATTTTAGGAGATGTGATGGGACGACCCGCCCGGCGCGCCATACGGGATCTCGTCCCATCACTGATTAAGAAAGAGGAGATCGACCTCGCGATCGCCAACGCGGAAAACTCTTCCGGCGGCATGGGGGTCGATATCAAGAGCGCCAGAGAACTTTTATCTGCCGGCGTTCAGGTTCTGACTTCAGGTAATCACATCTGGAAGAAAAAAGAGATTTATTCGTTTCTAGACGATCAGGACAATCTGCTTAGGCCCGCTAATTTTCCCGTCGGTGCGCCGGGCAAAGGTTGGTGTCTGTGGCAGCAAAATGGCTACAGCGCGCTGGTCATTAATCTTCAAGGTCGAGTATTCATGCCGAATCACGTCGATGACCCGTTTCGTTGCGCCGATGAAATTCTCAAACAGCATGGGCGAAGTTCTCCTGTGGTGATTGTCGATATGCATGCCGAGGCGACGTCGGAAAAGAACGCTATGGGCTGGTATCTCGATGGCAGGGCGTCGATTGTCTATGGAACCCACACTCACGTGCAGACGGCCGATGAACGGATTCTGCCGGGAGGCACCGCTTATATTACGGACGTGGGCATGTGCGGTCCGCTCGATTCCGTCATCGGCATGGAAAAGGAAACCGTCATCAAGGGGTTTCTCAGTCAATTACCCCGCCAGTTCGAAGTCGCCGAGGAAAACGTCGCACTTCAAGGTGTCATTGTCGACGTCGACGACCACGGCGGCAAAGCGCGAGAAATTCGCCGGCTGCGAGTTCATTGGCAAGCGAACCAGTGAATATGGTCGATCTTGAAACCCAACTTGGAATAATCAAACGCGGCGCGGTCGAAATCCTTCCCGAAGAAGAGCTGATCGCGAAGCTCAAGCGAGGACGGCCACTTCGAATCAAAGCGGGGTTCGATCCCACGGCTCCGGACCTCCATCTCGGCCACACGGTGCTGATTCAAAAGATGAAGCAGTTTCAAGAGTTGGGCCACGAAGTGATCTTTCTCATCGGTGATTTCACGGGGATGATAGGCGACCCGACGGGTAAATCCGAGACGCGCAAGCAGCTCACCGGTGACGAGGTCGCGAAAAACGCGGAAACCTATAAGGAACAGATCTTCAAAGTCCTCGATCCGGAAAAAACCATCGTTGAATTCAACCACCGCTGGATGGAAAAAATGGACGCGGTTGCCATGATCGGTCTGGCGGCGAAGTATACGGTCGCGCGGATGCTCGAGCGGGACGACTTCAAGCAGCGCTACCAGAAGCAGCAGTCGATCAGCATCCATGAATTTCTTTACCCATTGATGCAGGGTTACGATTCCGTTGTTCTCAAGGCCGACGTGGAGTTAGGTGGAACAGATCAACGATTTAATCTACTGGTGGGGCGTGAACTGCAGCGGGAATATGGCCAAGAGGCTCAAGTCGTATTGACGATGCCGCTGCTCGAGGGGCTCGACGGCGTGCAGAAGATGAGCAAGTCTCTGAGGAATTATATTGGCATTAGCGAAACGCCGGAAGACATGTTCGGTAAGATCATGTCGATCTCGGATGCGTTGATGTGGCGCTACTATGAATTGCTCAGCGACCGTGATCTTGGCGAGGTTCAAAACCTTCGTTCGCAAGTTGATGACGGATCGCTTCACCCGATGGCGGTTAAAAAAGCTCTGGGTATGGAATTGGTAACGCGTTTTCATGGTGCTTCGGCGGCGGAGGCGGCACGGAGTTATTTCGAAACGAAATTCCAAAAGAAAGCGACGCCGACCGATATTCGAACGCAGTTCGCCGCGCCGGAGCCGATTTGGATTTGCCGGCTTATCGTCGATGTGGTGAAGTTTGCAAAGTCGACGAGTGAAGCGCGGCGACTGATTGCCCAGGGAGCGGTCAAGGTGGATGGGCAGGTTGTTAGCGACGCTAATTTTCAATTTCATTATCCGCAACATCAAATATTGGAAGTGGGCAAGAATCGCATCGCCAGGGCCGTAGAAAATGACTAGAAAATCTTCGAACTGGTATTGACAAGCGCCGATCATTTTCTTATAACAACCTTTCGCTCGTCACGAGTGACCTTTCTGGTCTTTGAAAACTAAATAGTAGCAACTGCCATTTATAAGCAGTGACGGTTTAGGGTTTCCGTAAAGCCTTGAGCAGCTATCACACTCAACAGTCAATCCTCCACCTAACGGTGGATTGAAAGATTTAACTGGAGAG
>DASPXM010000171.1:0-13827 GCA_035637295.1 Verrucomicrobiia bacterium | reverse complement strand
GGTCTGGACCACAGAATCTTTTCCCGTCAATAACACAGGTGACGCCGACGAGGGACTGCGGCAGGTCGGTACGACATTGAACAACGGGACGGTCTTTCGCGTCGTCGAGTTTGGGCCCGGCGTCGCGCCGCGGAACCACCGTACGGATTCCGTCGATTATGCTGTCGTCATGTCGGGCGAGATCGACATGGAGCTCGATGACTCTGTCGTCCATCTAAAAGCGGGCAACGTGCTCGTGCAGCGCGGCACGATCCACAATTGGATCAACCGTGGCACTCAGCCCTGTGTGATCGCTTTCGTCCTGATCGACGCCAAGCCGGTCGAAGTCGGCGGCAAGGTCCTGCAAGCACAAGGGTAATTTGGTGGGCGCTTGACGAATAACCTTGCTTCTCGCGTCAAGACGCCAGCGAAACAAAATCCGAAATCCGAATATCGAAATCCGAAACAAAACACGAAGAATCAAATCCCAATCACGAAATCCGAAACGGAGCCTGTTTGGAACATTGAATACTTAGTTTTGATCATTCGGATTTGTTTCGTATTTCGAGCTTCGAATTTGTAATTTTGATTTTCCTTGGCGATCTTAGCGTCCCTTCGACCTTGCTCAGGACATGCTTTGCGCGGGTCATGGTTTTTCCGAAACCATCGCCATGTCGACTTCGTCTCGCAGTGCATCCCAGATTTCCAACGACAGCTTGGTGTAAGAATTCCAACCGCGCATTTCCATACTGCGCGGACGCGGTAGGTCCACCAAATACTCCGCCTTTATTCGGCCGGGCCTCGCGGTCAGGAGCACGATTCGGTCGGCCAGATAGACGGCTTCGTCGATGCTGTGGGTAACATAAAGGACGGTCTTGCGCTCGCTTTCCCAGACCCGGAGCAGTTCTTCCTGGAGCACCGTCCGGGTCTGCGCATCCAGCGCGCCGAACGGTTCATCCATGAGCAGCACCTCGGGTTCGGCAGCCAACGCCCGGGCGATTCCGACTCGTTGACGCATGCCCCCCGAGAGCTGGTGCGGGTAAGCACGGGCGAACGGCTGGAGTCCGACGCGCGCAAGCACGTCGCGCGCCCGAGTGAGACCTTCGTGACGCGGCACGCCGCGCATTTCCAGCGGAAAGGCGACATTATCGAGAACTGTCCGCCAAGGAAAAAGCGCATACTCTTGAAAGACCAGCGCAGTTTTCGGACGGCCGTTTTCCTTCTCGGACGAAGAGTGGATCACGACTGAGCCCGCTGTGGGACGGAGTAACTCCGCGACAACGCGGAGAAGCGAAGACTTGCCGCACCCACTCGGACCCAAGAGAGCGACAAACTCGCCATCATGCACGGCGAGATTCACATTCCCGAGGGCTGACACGGATGAGAAATCGCTGTGGTATACGTGCTCCACATCGCGAATCTCAATCTTCGTTACTCCCGCCATGGACTTGTCATCCCCCGCTAAAGAGGCGCGGATTATAACATGGAGACTGACGAGGACAAGGCTTAGCGACGACGAGAACCACGCTCTCCATAACAGACTTTCGAGCCTGTTGTGAGAGCAAATCTTCCTGTCGGTGTTCATAAAAGAACATCTGAGACAGGAATCCGGATCGAAAACTTCATCTTGCAGTTCTTTCCTCTGAATAATACATTTCGTTTGAAGAAGCGCGTTACCACCGATGCTGGGCAACGGCGGGACGAAGGAATTCATGGGATCAAGCAGTCGCGAAACGATTGACCAGGAGCAGTTCACGCGTTTGCGCCAAATGTTTCAGGCGATCTTGCCGGCGAACAAATTTTACGGCCGTAAATTTGCGCGCATGGGTCTTCAACAGTTTGATTCGCTGGAGCAGCTTCAAAGTTTACCATTCACCACCAAAAGCGAACTCGTCGAAGATCAGCAGAACCACCCACCGTTCGGCAGCGATTTGACGTTCGCGCCGGAACGCTACATCCACATTCACCAAACGTCGGGTACGACCGGCAAGCCGCTGTACTGGCTCGATACCGAGGAGTCGTGGAATTGGTGGGCGGAGTGTTGGAAAGTGATCTTTCAAGCGGCCGGTGTTTCTTCGCAAGATCGCATCTATTTCCCGTTCTCGTTTGGACCCTTTATCGGCTTTTGGGCCGGCTGGGAGGGCGCGCGGAAGGTCGGCGCGATGGCCGTCTCTGGCGGCGGTCAGTCCACTGCCCAACGGCTCAAAGCAATCATCGATTACGGCGCGACGGTGCTGGTCTGCACGCCGACGTACGCGTTGCATATGGCGTCCGAGGCGAGAAAAGCTGGAATGGATCTCGCCAAGCAGTCTGCCGTAAAGATTACTATTCATGCCGGCGAGCCGGGCGCGAGCATTCCCAGCACGAAAAAGATGATTGAAGAGTCATGGGGCGCGAAGTGTTATGACCATGCGGGCGCCACCGAGGTGGGAGCGTTCGGATTCGAATGCCGATTCCAACCCGGCGGCATTCACGTCAACGAGAATGAATTCATCGTCGAAGTCATTGATCCAGTCACGGGACAGCCGGCGGAGCCGGGAACAAAGGGCGAATTGGTGATTACCAATCTCGGCAGAATAGGCAGCCCGGTCGTTCGCTATCGAACCGGGGATCTGGTTCAATCGCTGAGCCAAGCCTGCCCGTGCGGGCGGCCATTCATCCTACTCGAAGGTGGAGTGCTGGGGCGGGCGGATGATATGATGGTTATTCGCGGTGTGAACGTGTTCCCCAGCGCCATCGAAAATGTCATGAGAGAATTTCCCGAGATCGAAGAATTTCGCGTGGAAATTTTTGAAAAATCGGCGCTGAAAGAAATAAAGATCGTTATCGAGCCGAGTGCTCATTACAGTCCTATCGAAGAGCTCGATGAACGAGTCAGCCAGCGCGTACGCGAACGCATTGGACTTCGTCCCGTGATCGAATTCGTCGCGCCGGGCGCTTTGCCTAGGTTCGATCTCAAGGCTAGAAGATTTTTTAAAGCGTGATTTTTTACGGTTTCCCCCTCCTTCATCCTCCCCCGCACACGCGGGGGAGGAAAGAGGTGGGGGCGCCTCGAGTTCGTTAGCGTCGTGGTGAAACACAATGAGATAGTGGCAGCCTGCCCACAGGCAAACTAAAATCCAATTTAGAGAACAGCCAGGAATGCCTCCGAGACAAAAACAAGAAAACAATCCGACGCCGGGTAAAATTCTGTTACGCCTCCGCGTCAACGACGAGATGCACGAAGTGGCGACCGAAGTGAACAAGACCTTGTTGGAGGTCTTGCGTGAAGACATGGGTCTCACCGGGACAAAACATGGATGCGAACTGGGCGAGTGCGGCACTTGCGCTGTGCTGGTGAACGGCGAGCCGGTACTTTCCTGTCTGATGCTCGGTATCGAAGCGGTGAATACCGCGGTCACGACTGTCGAAGGCATGACGCGGAACGGCAAACCGCATCCGCTGCAAAATGCATTCGCTGATTTGGGGGCCGCGCAATGCGGTTATTGCATCCCCGGAATTCTCCTTACCGCGAAAGCACTGTTGGATGAGAATCCACACCCGAGCCGCGACGAGATCCGGCAAGCCTTGTCGGGAAATCTTTGCCGTTGCACGGGCTACACGAAAATTTTGCAAGCGGTCGAGCTGGCCGCAAAGGAATAGCAGGCTGCTGAAAAAGACTCATATGCCGAATGCCCTGAGCAATGTCGAAGGGTGCGCTCAATCGCCTCACTACGGTTGGCTTATAGCATATGGCCTATGGCATTTGGGTTCCATCTATACGCCATATGCTATCAGCCATACGCCACCGGCCTGTCGAGAGATGTTATGAAGAAAAAGAAATTATCCGTAATCGGCAAGCCGCTGCGCAAGATTGACGCGATGGCCAAATGCGCCGGCGAAACGATTTTTGCGGACGATCTCAATTTGCCGCGCACCATTTACGCCAAACTGTTGCGCAGTCCCCATCCTCATGCGCGCGTGCTCAGCGTCAATACCGCCCGCGCGCTCAAGCTCGATGGCGTGTTCGCAGTGATCACAGGCGAAGAATTGCCGGAGAAGTTCGGCATCATGCCGTCGACTCAAGACGAAGAGGCGCTGGCCATCGACAAAGTGCGCTACGCCGGCGACCCGGTGGCGGCGGTGGCGGCGGTAACCGAGAGCGTGGCGGAAAAGGCGCTCGGTTACATAGACGTTGAATACGAAGTGCTGAAACCGATCCTCACCATTGAAGAAGCACTGGCTTCAACGGAGGAAAGCGAGCGGATTCACACCTGGAACCGGCACGCCAATATTCAAAAAGCCGTGTCGTTGGAATTCGGCGATGTCGACGCTGGATTCGCCGGCTCGGATCATGTTTTCGAAGGCACATTTTTCTATCAGGGAAATACGCACCTGCCGATGGAGCAGTACTCGGCCGTGGCTTTCTACGGTCCCGATGACAAGCTCACGTTGTGGTCTTCGACCCAGACGCCGCATTATGTGCATCGGGCATTGGCCAAGGTCTTGGGATTGCCCGCCACCCGCATTCGCGTCATCGCCACTCCGGTTGGTGGCGGCTTCGGCGGCAAGAGCGATCCGTTTTCCCACGAGATCTGCGCCGCAAAACTTTCGATGATCACCAGAAGGCCGGTCAAGATCACGCTCACCCGGGAAGAAACGTTTTACGTCCATCGCGGCAGACATCCGGTCAAGATGTGGGCCAAAACCGGCGTGAAGAGCGATGGCACGATTCAAGCGATGCAATACAAAACTTATCTCGACGGCGGCGGCTACAGCAGTTACGGTTTGGCTTCGGTTTATTACACCGGCGCGCTGCAGACGGTGACGTACGAAGTGCCGGCTTACAAGTTCGAAGGGGTGCGCGTTTTTACCAACAAGCCGGCGTGTGGACCGAAGCGCGGCCACGGCACACCGCAGCCGCGCTTCGCGATGGAAATCCAACTCGATGAAATTGCCGAGAAGCTCGGCATCGATCCCATCGAGTTGCGGCTGAAACAGCTTGTCGGACCCAACACCGTCACCGTCAACGGTTTGCGCGTCAGCAGCACGGGATTGCGCGAATGCATCGAGCGCGTCGCCGAGCGCACGGATTGGAAGAAAAAATTCCGCAAGCTTCCGTTTGGCCACGGTGTCGGCTTCGCGGCAAGCTCTTATATCAGCGGCGCGGGCCTGCCTATTTACTGGAACGACATGCCGCACTCCGGCGTGCAGATCAAGCTCGACCGCAGCGGCGGTGTCGCCGTTTTCTGCGGTTCTATCGATATCGGTCAAGGATCGGATTCGATTCTTGCTTATGCGGTCGCGGAAGAGTTCGGCATCGACCCCGCCGACATTCGAGTATTAACCGCAGATACGGATTTAACGCCGGTGGATCTCGGCAGCTACTCCAGCCGCGTCACGGTGATGACCGGTAACGCCGCGGTGCAGGCCTGCGGCAAGCTCAAACCCATGCTGCTCGAAGCTGCGAGCCAAGCGCTGGAAGTACCGCCGGACGATCTCGAATTCGCCGACGGCAAGATCCGCAGCGCCAGCTTCCCCGAACGTGGCATAAGCTTCGCCGACGCAGTGACCAAGGCCGAGGGAAAGCACGGCACGTTGGGCGCCACGGGCAGCTACTGGCCGCCCAAAAACCCGCGCGACTTCAAAGGATCAGGCGTCGGTCCTACCCCGTCCTATAGTTTCACTTCTTCTATCGTCGAGCTTCACTGCGATAGTGTCACGGGCGAAATCAAGATCGACAAAGTTTGGATCGCCCACGACTGTGGACGTGCGTTCAATCCGCTGCTCGTCGAAGGTCAAACCGAAGGCAGTGTCTACATGGCACTCGGCGAGGCGTTGATGGAAGAGCAGATTTTTCGCAAAAACGGTCTGCACAAGATTCCATCCATCTTGGAATACAAGAGCCCGACGACCTTGGAGACTCCCGAGATCGAAACTATTCTCGTCGAAACCATCGATCCCGAAGGACCCTACGGTGCGAAAGAAGCCGGTCAGGGGCCGCTCTTGCCCGTCGTACCGGCGGTGGCCAATGCCGTCTATGACGCCATCGGAGTGCGCATTCATGAAGTTCCGATCACGCCGGATAAAATTTTGCGCGCCCTTGACGGCCGTTTGAAGCCAGTGTCCATTCCTGAATTTAAATTTCCTCCGCCGATTAAATGGCATCCGGGCGAAGGCGTTCAGGTAGCACAGAAGAGTTGAAAAAAATCGTGTCACAGAAATCCCTCACCCTAACCCTCTCCCAGCGGGAGAGGGAAAAATTTCTTACCCTCGCCCTCGTAATCGAGGGAGAGGGAAGGGTGAGGGTGCGCCTGTAGAGATACCATGTTGCGACTACCTGAATTCAATTACTATCAACCGCGCTCGCTAAAACAGGCGACGAAAGCATTGGCCGATCTTGGCGCCGATGCGATGCTCGTGGCCGGCGGCACGGATATCTATCCGAAAATGAAGCGCGGGCAGTTCACGCCGCGCCATTTGATTTCCCTCAGAGCGCTGCGCGAGCTTAAAGGAATCCGCCAAACAAACGACGGTGTCTGGATTGGCGCCGGCGAAAGTCTGACATCGGTGTCAAATCACCGCCTGATCGCGAAACATTTTCCCGCCCTCGCCCACGCCGCCGAATCCGTTTCCACTCCACAGTTGCGCAACATGGGCACAATCGGCGGTAACGTTCTCGTCGACACTCGCTGCAATTATTACGACCAAACTTTCTTCTGGCGTCAGGCGGTCGGTTTTTGCATGAAAAAGGACGGCGACATCTGTTTGGTTGCACCCGGCAGCGCGAAGTGCCTCGCGATCGCGTCGTCGGACACCTCCCCGGTGCTGGTGAGCTTGGGAGCTGAAGCCGTTCTGGTGAGCAAATCGGGCGAGCGTCGTGTCAGGCTCGAAGACTTATACCGCGATGATGGCATTGACTATTCGGCGAAAGCGAAAGACGAAGTGCTGAAGGGATTACTTATTCCTAAAGAAAGTTTGGGACGGCGAAATGTTTATCTCAAATTGCGCCGCCGCGATTCCTTCGACTTTCCGATCTTGGGCGTCGCCGCAACCATGGATGTAGATGAGCGGGGCGAGTGCCGTCATGCGAGCGTTGTGCTAACCGCCGTGGCATCGGCGCCAAAGGTCATCCCCGAAGCGATGGTATTGCTTCAGGGCAAAAAAGTTACGCTTGATTTGATCAACGCTGTTGCGGATCTTGCCGCCAAGACCGCGCATCCGTTGGACAATGCGGATCTCGACTACTGGTATCGCAAGCGCATGGCCAAAGTGTACACGCAAAGAGCCTTGGCACGGCTGGCGGGCTTAGAAAACCGGAGTACTGGAGTGATGGAGTAATGGAGTGATGCTTTTAAAAACCAACATTCCAGTACTCCGATACTCCAACAATCCATTGCTGACCTGAGCGCCTGGAGGATCGCGTTACGGACATGGACCTCAGAGCTTTCCTCGACGACCTTCAAGAACGACTGCCCTATGACTTTGTGCGCATTGAGCGGCCTGTCTCACCTAAACAATTTGAGGTGACGGCTCTGCTTCAGCATCTCGAAAATCAAAAAAAATTTCCTGTCCTGTTTTTTGAAAAGCCGCTCGATCTCAACGGCAAGCCATCCGCATTCCCGCTGCTGAGCAACGTCTTTGCAACCCGTCAACGCTGCGCCTTGTCTCTGGGGATGAAGCCCAACGAGAGCGAGCTACCAGTGAGTTTAGAGTACGCCCGCCGTGAGGACATGTTGCTCGCTCCGGTAACGATTCCGCGCAGCGAGGCGCCGGTTAAAGAGGTCGTCAAGCGCGGCGACGAGGCAAACATTTACGATCTTCCCGTCGTCCGCCATCACGCCATGGATCCTGCGCCATACATCGACATGACCCCGGTGATGAAGGACCCCGATGAAGGCTTTTACAATATCGCCTTCCAGCGCAACATGGTGAAGGGTCCAAGGAAGCTTGGCCTGCACATGTCGCCGCGACACAACTGGCAAATCCATCGCAAGAACGAAGAGAAAAACCGGCCGACGCCCGTGGCGATCGTCATTAGCCATCATCCGGCATTTTATTTGGGCTCACTGAATGTCTCGCCATTCGGTGTCGATGATTACGCCAAGGTTGGCGCCATTATGGGCAAGGCGCTTCGGCTCACGCCATCGGAAACCCTCGGCGAAGATTTCATGGTGCCGGCCGATGCCGAGGTGGTGATCGAAGGGCATGTGCTTCCCAACGTGAAGGAAGTCGAAGGCCCCTTCGGCGAATTTACCGGCTACTACGGCCCGCAGCGACTGAGAAACGTCATCGAAGTGAGCGCCATCACGCATCGGCACGACGCGATTTTCCAGCATATCTTCACGGGTCACCGAGACACTTGGGTGCTGGGCGGCATTCCCAAAGAGGGCAGCCTTTTTAATCTCATCCGAGGTGTCGTGCCGACGGTCAAAGCCGTTCATTTCCCGATGTCGGGCAGCTGCCGTTTTAACTGCTACATTTCCATCGACACGAAAGTCGACGGCGAGACCAAGCAGGCGGCGCTGGCCGCGCTAGGGGGATGCGACTTCGTCAAGCATGTTGTGGTCGTCGACGCCGATATCGACATCTATAACGAAGAGGAAGTCATGTGGGCCGTGGCCACCCGCGTGCAAGCGGACCAAGACGTAGACATCATCAAAAATGTCAAAGGCAACACCCTCGATCCGTCGCAGACCGACAACATCATGACCGCCAAGATGATCATCGACGCCACCAAGCCGGTTCAGCGTCCGTTCGAAGCGCGAGTCGCAGTACCGAAAACCGCGATGGAAAAAACGCGCCTCGAGGATTTTATTCCGCGCCCTATTATCGACCGGCTGCCGAAGGTCTAGCCAGGTCCGTGGCGGAGAGAGAATCGGACTATTCACCGCTGAGGCGCGGAGAGCGCTGAGAAAAGAGTTTTCTCCTTAGGAAATATTGCGAACTCTGTGTACTCGTCTCTGGGATGAAGAAGGATTCGGATATTGCACCGCGGAGGCGCGGAGGGCGCGGAGTAAAGGGTTCTTTATTAAGAAATACTCCGAACTCTGCGAACTCTGTTTCTCTGTGGTGAAAGCGATCCGAGAACCCATCAAGGTTTCGGATTTCGATATTCGGATTTCGAATTTTGTTTTCCTGACGCAGGAGGCGCCGTGACGAAGATTTTTTGGGTGACCTGCCCACAATGTAAAGGCGAGTTCTATTGCCACTGGCAGGAGCTCCGGCACAAGAAGATCAAGCTTCTCTGTCCCTATTGCAGTCACCAGTTTCTCGACGAGGAGAGTCCCAAGATCGTCGAGTGAGGATACCGATTTTCGATTATAGAAAAAATCTGATGCACAACACATGGCTGAAACGATTTTTGAATTCTTGCTCCGACAATCGGAAATGTAAAACCTGTACTGAGTCTTACCAAAGGATCGAAAATCTAAAATGGCTGCGCCTTTCGGTAATCGCTTTCGTGCTCGTGGTGACTGGGGTTGTGGCTCAGGCGCAGCAGCCATCGAAAGTTGCCCGCTTAGGATTTTTGGGCTACACCTCCGCTTCCACAGAAAAAGACCGCATTGAAGCCTTCCGGCAAGGTATGCGCGAGCTTGGATATGCGGAGGGAAAAAACATTGTCATTGAGTGGCGATATGCAGAGTTAAAATTCGATCGACTGCCCGATCTTGCGGCCGAACTGGTGCGTCTCAAGGTAGACATCATCGTCACGGGTGGTTCGACATCAACCCGCGCTGCGAAGGAAGTAACAACCACGATTCCCATTGTCATGGCGCAGGATGCCGATCCTGTTGGAAGTGGGTTCGTCGCCAGCCTTGCGCGACCTGGGGGAAATATTACCGGCTTGTCAACGCTTGCCCCGGAGATAAGCGGAAAACGACTGGAGCTTCTGAAGGAGATCGTACCCAGGCTCTCCCGCGTGGCCGTCCTGGGCACTTCGACCCAACCCGGTAACGCCCAACAGCTAAAAGAGACGGAACTCGCCGCCGGGGCGTTCGGAGTGAAGCTTCAATACCTAGACGTACCAAGTTCCAAGGATATTGAGATTGCATTCCGAGCCGCAAGCAAGGGGCGTCCTGAGGCAGTCCTCGTGCTGGCGAGCCCCGTCGTCGTCTCTCAACGAACACAGATTACGGAAATTGCGGTAAAGAGCCGGCGCCCGGCGATATACCCGTCTCCAGAATTTGTGGAAGCAGGCGGGCTTATGAGCTACGGCGTGAGCTGGACCGACTTGTACCGTCGCGCTGCCACTTACGTCGACAAGGTCCTCAAAGGCACCAAGCCCGCCGATCTCCCCGTGGAGCAGCCGACGAAGTTTGAGCTGATCATCAACCTGAAAGCCGCCAAGCAGATCGGCCTGACGATTCCACCGAACGTGCTGGCACGGGCGGATAAAGTGATTAAGTAAGTTGAGAGCACGATATTGACACCTGGGTGTCATTGACACCATGGAGGCTATATGACATCGTCTCACGAGGAGGTGAACCATTATGGCACGTCCAATGGAGTCTTCGCCCAAACGACCGCGGATTAGTGTTGACGTGTTACCCGAGGTGCGACGGCGCCTTCGCCTGGCAGCGGCAAAACGCGATGTTTCGGTACAGCAGTACGTGATCGAGGCGATTGAAGAACAGCTTCGGGAAGATCTCGGAGAGGAAGATGAAGGGGTAATGACCTTAACGGGGAAGGCTGATCCAGTGCTGGCTGAATTGTGGGACAATCCTAAGGATTCCGCCTATGACCGTTTATAATCGAGGCGATGTGGTGCTGGTTGGTTTCGTCTTCTCAGATGAATCAACAAAAAAACTCCGCCCCGCGGTCGTCATCAGTTCTGCGGCTTACAACCGCTCGCGGCAAGAAATCATTGTCGCGGCTATCACGAGCAACATCCGACGCCGCCTCTTCGGCGATCATCTGATAGCTGGGTGGAAGGGGGCTGGACTACTCTTTCCGTCCCTGGTGACAGGGATCTTCCGAACGATAAAGCAAGCCATGATCGACCGGAAAGTAGGCACCATGCCGAAACCGGAGATGCAAGCCATCGACCTCAAATTACGCCAATCTCTTGGCCTGTGAATGTTGTCGCAGGAGCACATAAAGTCTCGAAAGCACCAAGCCCACCGGTCTGCCTGTGGAGCAGCCGAAGAAGTTCGAGTTCATCATCAATCTGACGGCGGCTAAGCAAATCGGCCTGACGATTCCGCCGAACGTGCTGGTGAGAGCGGACAAGGTGATTAAGTGATTTTAGATTTTAGAGTAAACTACCTGGCAGCAAGCTGACGGGTAGCAAGGCATGAGAATCACTTACTCAGCTGTCACCCCCGCATGTCTGTAGATTACCTGGATTCCTGCTAAAAACATGCGGGAATGACGGACTTCGGTAAGGGAATTGTTTGCCGTGAGCTCGCCAGTCGCGGCCGGGAGTTGCTAAGATTTAAATTTTAGTTTTCGATCCTGTCATTCTGAGGGCAGCGTAGCGTGAAGAATTTCAAGCGAGATCCTTCGCGTTGCTCAGGATGACAAGAACTCGCGTACAATGCATTTATAAACTTTGTTATTTCTCAGAGCACCAAGGCGATTACCAAACGAGTTTCCGTCTTCTTAAAGGACATCTGTTATGCCTCAAGACCTTCGTAGCTATCTGGATCTGATCAAACAAAATCACCCGGAAGACTTTCTGGTTGTCTCCCGCGAAGTTGATCCAGCTTTTGAAATCACCGCGATCACCGTGAAGCTCGAACAGGAAGCCAAACGGCGGCCGATTTTGCTCTTCGAGAAAGTAAAGGGAACCAAGTTCCCGGTGCTGACCAACCTGCATGCCGGTCGCTCTCGATTGGCAGCGGCGATCAATGCCAAGCCCGAGGAGATGCAACGAGTCTATCTGCGCGCGATGGAAAAACCGATTCCACCTAAGCTCGTTTCGAAGGCTCCAGTAAAAGAGGCGATTCTCACCGGCGACAAGATTGATCTTTATAAGCTGCCGCAGATTCTCCATCACCAAGAAGACGCCGGCGCGTACATCACGGCGGCAATTTCGTTTGCGAAGGATCCTAACAGCGAGACTTGGAACTGCGCCTACAACCGGCTCATGATCAAGGGCCGCGATACCACTTCGATTCACCTCACGTTGGCGAAACATCTCTGGGAATTTCAGCGCGCTGCCGAAGCGGCGGGTAAGTCGCTGCCTGTCGCGTTCGCCATCGGTGTTCATCCGGCCATCGCGCTGGGCTGCCTCGCGATCGGTTCCATCGACGAGGACGAGCGGGCGATCATGGGCGGCTTGCTCGGCGAACCGTTGGAGCTGGTGAAGTGCGAGACTTCCGATCTCCTCGTTCCAGCGCACGCGGAAATGATTATCGAAGGAGAAATTTTACCGCACGAGCGCACGGCGGAGGGCCCTTTCGGCGAGTTCACCGGATACAGCCTCGGCGAGCGTCAACGCGAAGTGCTGAAAGTGCGCGCGATCACCCACCGGCGCGATGCGATTTTCCAAGACATCACAGTGGGACATCTCGATCACCTGATGCTTTCGACTACGCCGATCGAAGCCAATTTGTACCGCGCGGTGCGGGCGATGGTGCCGACGGTGAAAGCCGTACGAGTTCCAGCGCCGTTTACCTGCTACGTATCGATCGAGCAACGGATCTCCGGCCAGGCGAAAAACGCCATCTTGGCCGTGCTCGGCGCCGATCTCTATACGAAGCGCGTGGTCGTCGTCGATCACGACGTGGACATTTTCAATGACCGGCAAGTCAACTGGGCGATCGCGACGCGCTGCCAGCCAGATCGCGATATTGCCATCATCAGTAATGCCCGGGGATCAGACTTGGATCCATCGACCAAAGAAGACGGCTATACGAGCAAGTGGGGCGTCGATGCCACCGCCAAACCTTCGCTTGCGGCCTACACTCCACGGCATCGTATCCCCAAAGAAGTCTGGCAACGTATCAACCTAAAAGACTTCGCAACAAAGTAGCTATGCGCGCTGCGGGTTCAACGTTCAAGGGTTAAGGTTCAATGTTAACGGAGGGGCTACATTGAACTAACCCGCAGCAAGCAAGCTGACGAGGTATCAGAACATGGAGATGAGAATTTATCCCAAAGGCGTCACCCCCGAATGTTTTAATCGGGGGTCTACCAGTCCGAGTTTCGCCTGGATTCCCGCTAAAAACATGCGGGAATGACGGCCTTTGGTAATGGATTAAATTCTATGCACTAAGGTGCGGTGGATTCAGCCCGTTGAGATTGAACATTTGAACCTGGAACTTTGAACAAAAAAATGCAGCAAGAAAATTTTGTCTGCGCCATCGAATCCAACGCGCGGCGCTTCGGCGCCAAAGCGGCGTTGCTTTGGGACGACGGCAAGCTCACCTGGTCGGAGCTCGACCGTTACGCGTCGGGATTCAGCCGCCATCTTTCAGCGCAAGGCGTCGAAGCCGGAGACCGCGTTGCGCTGCTATTGCCGAATGGCGCTGAATTCGTCGTCGCGTTTTTGGCAATTCTTAAATTAGGCGCGACGCCAGCGCCTCTCAATCCGCTCGTCAAAGAAGAAGAGCTTGCCGCCTTCAAAGCCGACCTGAGACCGAAATTGAGCGTCGATCGAGTCGTCATGAGCCAAAGTTCCTGGCAAACGATCGATGAAGTCCGCGCGCCTTCCTTGATTCTCTATACATCGGGAAGCACGGGTCGCCCAAAGGGCGCCGTATTCAGCCACGCCGCCTTGAGCTTCGCCAATCATTCTTGGGCCGAACCGGTCATGGGCCTCACGCCCGACGACACAGTGTTGGTGGCCGTTCCGTTGGCGCACTCGCTCGGGCTCAACGGCGGCCTCTTGGCGCCGCTTCTCGCCGGCGTGACTATTGTTGT
>DASPXM010000170.1:0-2066 GCA_035637295.1 Verrucomicrobiia bacterium | reverse complement strand
CTTCATTCTTGCCGCCGGCTGCAGCTGATGAAACAGCTCGTCAAAATTCTCTAACGTTGCGTTAATCATAAAAGGCTTCTCTACGCTTCCGGCGACGGTTTCCAGAGTCTTGTATCCATTACCCGTAATGCTGATGACGATCGATTCATCACGCGGGATCCGCCCGTTTTCGATAAGTTTCTTGGTGACGGCAACCTCGGTTCCGCCAGCGGGCTCCGTGAAGATGCCTTCGGTCTGAGCGAGCAACTTGATGCCGCCGAGAATTTCCTCGTCCGTGACGCTTTCGCCCCAACCGCCCGACTCGCGGACCGCTTGGATGACGTAGTAGCCATCCGCCGGATTGCCGATGGCGATGGAGCTAGCGATGGTATTGGGCTTGACCGGATTGATCAGGTCGGTGCCCTTGTGCAACGCGTTAATGATCGGCGCGCAGCCGGCCGCTTGCGCTGAATAAATTTTACAGCTGGTATCTTCGACCAGACCCACTTTGATCAGCTCTTTGAACCCCTTGGCGAGCTTGGGCAAAATCGTACCGCCCGCCGATGCGACGACAATATGCTGCGGCAGCTTCCAGCCGAGTTGCTCGGCGACTTCGAACCCATGGGTCTTGGCGCCCTCGGAGTAATAGGGGCGGAGGTTGACGTTGACGAAGGCCCAGCCATATTTATCGCCGATTTCAGTGCACAGCCGATTGACGTCATCATAGTTGCCTTTGATGGCCACCGTTTTTGGACCATAAATGGCCGAGCCGATGATTTTGCCTTGCTCGAGTCCGTCGGGGATGAATACGTAGCAGTTGAGCCCGGCTTTTGCCGCATGGGCCGCCACCGAATTCGCCAAGTTCCCGGTCGACGCGCAAGACACGGTGTCGAAGCCAAATTCGATCGCTTTTGAGATTGCCACCGACACGACGCGGTCTTTGTATGAAAAGGTCGGATGGTTGACCGAGTCATCTTTGAGATAAAGTTCTTTGACGCCGAAAGCGGCGCCGAGCCGGTGGGCGCGCACCAACGGGGTGAAGCCGGAATACAAACCGACGCTCGGCTCGCCGTCGATCGGCAGCAGTTCGCGATAACGCCACAGGTTGGGCTCGCGCGAAGCGATCTTTTCCCGACTTATTGCTCTTTTGATTCCATCGTAATCGTACTGTATCTCCAGCGGACCGAAGCAGGTCTCGCAGACGTGGAGCGGCTTCTTGGGATACTCCTGGCCGCATTCACGACATTGCAATCCTTTGACAAAGCTCATGGTGTTTCCTTCCTTCGTCGTCGCATCAGTAATTTTCCGACAGCACCGGTGCTTTAGTTTTCGCCTCGCCGCAAGCAACACATTGGGGATTTCTTTTGATCTCCACGCTGTGAAAATTCATCGTCTTGGCGTCATAAGTTAACAAGCGATCGGTGAGTAATCCGTCGTCGAATCCGGCAAGATATTTAACGGCTTCAGTCGCTTGGATCGTGCCAAGCGTGCCGGCCACTGCGCCGAGAATGCCAGCTTGTTGACAGCTCAGGATCTCTTCTGGCGGAGGTGGCGCTTGAAAGAGGCATCGATAACACGCGGTCTTCCGCGGCAGCACGGTCATCGTTTGTCCTTGCAAACGAACGATGCCGGCGTGCGAAAACGCGATGTTCAATTGAATTGCGATGTCGTTCACCAAAAACTTGGTCGAGAAATTGTCGCTGCCGTCGACGATAAAGTTGTAACCCGCAGCGATTTCAGCGGCGTTATCGTCTTCGAAGCGCGTTGGATAGGTGGTTACCTCGACATCAGGATTGAGCTCGTTCAATTTCTTTCTTGCCGATTCTACTTTTTTCCGACCGATATCCGAGGTCGAGTGGAGTATTTGACGCTGGAGATTCGACAATTCCACATTGTCCGGATCGACGATGCCGAGAGTTCCTATGCCTGCAGCGGCCAAATAAAATGCCGCAGGAGAGCCAAGTCCGCCGGCGCCGATGACCAGCACGCGCGCCTCGCGCAGGCGGATCTGCGCTCTTCCGCCGAGGTCCGGAACCATGATTTGGCGACTATAGCGTTCGATCTGATCGGTTGAGAGTCGCGTACTC
>DASPXM010000169.1:0-28392 GCA_035637295.1 Verrucomicrobiia bacterium | reverse complement strand
GAGCAGTTCAAACTCAAATCGGTCTGGCAGCTCGTCTGTGAGCACATTCTGGCCACTGTCGCGCGCTTCAGACCTAAAATTCTCTCTCTCCTCGCTCCGCCAAGTCCGGCTGTGCTGCCCGCCAACTGATCTTTTTAGGATCATAGCGCCGCGCAAGATCGCAATGTGAAAGTAGCCTGTCCCTTAATCCCCCGCTGTCTTACATTTCGACGTTTCGGGAATTCTCGAAACATCGAAGTTCCGCCTCCGAGTCCGACTCTGTCCTTGAACCATTGAACCTTGAACTTTGAACAGGCGCAGCCCGTGAACGGAGCGCAGCGATTGAACTGCTTGGAACGGGCCGCAGTATTAGCAGGAAAGGCCGCAGCATACGGCCGACGCTAGTCGCCCTTCGTGTCGGACCGCCGAGGTGGTTTTGACAAAGCCGGCAAAACCGTCGATCAGCGGCTCACGTGGATGTTTGAGCCGGTATAGGGAGCGTCTCGCCTTGTCAAACCATGGCAGCACCGCGACGAGAAAATCGGATGAGCTGATTTTTTCTATGTCGTTAGGCAGCTAACGCCGAAAGATCTGGCGAAATTCTTCTTTCTTCTTTGAGTATTCATCCGGCGTCAGAGAGACCACTTGGACAAACTTGCCGACCACCTGATCCGCGCCGTCGATGGGCGGATAGATGCCCCGGCGGTTCACGAACTCGCCCACGTTGGCCATGATCTCCGAGCTCTCCTGGCCGAGAAAGTAATCGATGTAAAGCCTGGCGGTGTTGGGGTGGGGCGCCTTCGCCGTGAGGCCGATGTAATTGCCATCGCCCAAGTAAACGGGAAGTCCTTTGACGTAGTCCACCGGAGCGCCTTTTCGACTCCACAGGTGAACATACTTCACGTAGGCGACCCCGAGGGGCATTTCTCCCGACGCGATGCGCTCGCCCACCGGGACCATGGAATCGAGCAGGAGCGGCTCCAAAGCGGCGAGCCGCTTGATCCAGTCATTGGCCTTTTGCGCCGAACCGAAGACGGTATGGAGACTCGAGAGCCAGTCGATGGTGGTGTCGTGGAGGGTCGGGTTGCCCATGGCAATCTTCCCTTTCCACTTCGGATTGACGATATCCGTAGGATTTTGGCGCGTCCTCGGGTTTGATGATGCTTTTGTTGTAGACGAAGCCGATGATCACGCTGCGATAGTTCGGGCCGAAGAAGTCGTCCATCAATTTTTTATCGTAATCCTTCGCCGACGGTGAAATGTAGCGAGCAAAAAGTCCTTTCTCCTTGTTTATGAACTTCATCGGTTCTGAAGTCGTGAAAACGACATCCGAGCTCATCCTGCCGGTGCGGTGCTCGGCAGTGATGCGATCCATCATGACGGTCGATGAGCCGCGGAAGTAGTTGGTCTTGATGCCGTGCTTGGCCTCGAATCCCTTCTGTATCGCCGCGGCGACGTCGTTCTCGAGCGAGCCGAATACGACGACCTCGCCCTCTTTCCTCGCCGCCTGGATAAGATCCGGATTTTGCGCGCAGGCGGGCCTGGTGAATACTGCCAGCAAGCCCATCAATAAAAATAGCTGAGCCATGCCCAAATACGCGCTTCGACGGAACTTCATCTGTCCTCCAATAAACCTGCAGCTGTTGGGCTGCCAAGATTAAGCATCAGCAGCGACAAACAGCACGCGGTCAGCGGGCAAATCCACCGGCAGCCGGTCCCAGCTGTCTCCCTGATCCGTGCTCACGAGTATGTCCCCATGACCTTTCTGCGTGGCATCTGCCGAACGGCCGCGGGACACGGCGCCAAGACCGGCATAAACGATCGACGGATCTTCCGGATGTTGGGCCAACGCCCAAACCATCTGCTGCATGTTTTCCGGCAGCCACTTGCCCACGCCGACACGCTGCCAACTCTCGGCCAGATTGCGACTCCGGAAGACGGCGCCCTGAGCGCGCTCCGGGCGATCCCAATAACCCGGCGACTTGTCTGCCGTAGCCACCAGCATCGCCGGGGTCGCGCCCGGTAAGAAAACAAAATCGTGAAAATAGTCGCGCGAAAATCCGTTCTCGGCGCGCTGCCAACCTTGGCCGGGATCGCTGGCTTTAAAAAATCCTCGAGCGGTGGCCACGAAATAGAGATCTTTCCGGCCTGGCGCAGTGCTGATGTGGTGGATGTCCAAATAGTCTATGCCGCCGCTGACGTCCTGCCAGTTCTTGCCGCGGTCGAAGCTGCGGATGATCCCGCCGTGTTCCAGGCAGACGTAGATGATCTTGGGATCATCCGGATGGACGAAGATATGGCGCACGTGCTCTCGGTGCGGCGGACGCGGAAAGCTCCATTTGGCTTTGACCTCCGAGGGCAAATCCTGCACGGCCGTGAGTTCCTCCCAGCTCTTGCCGCCGTCCTCGGTTCGGTAGAGGTGAATCGGCTCGATACCCACATATAGGACCTGCTCGTCGGTGGGATCCACGGTCACGGCGCGAACATTGCCTTCGAACACCCGTTGCCATCTCAGGCCGGCATCGTCGGTCCGATAAAGGCCGTCTTGGGTGACGCCTAGATAGACGACGTTGGGTTGGCTTCGCAGCCCGTCAATGGAATCGATGGTGCCGGTTTCGAAGGAAACCGCTACACGCTCCCAGGAGCCGTTTTTGGAACGCCAGACGAACAAACCTTCTTGGGTACCGGCATAAATGCGAACTGGGCTTGCCATTATCGTAACTCCTTTCCATGCCAAAATTCCTTTGAACTTTTCACTACAACCTTTACTCTTCCGCCAACTCTTTTACCGCCGCCATCACTTCGGCGTAGGTGCCGCAGCGGCATAGGTTGCCCGAAAGATAATCGCGCGTCTGGGCTTCCGTAGGATGGGGATGATTCGCCAGCAGTCCCTTCACCGCCATGATCATGCCCGGCGTGCAGTAGCCGCATTGGAAAGCCTGATGTTTGAGAAATGCTTTCTGCACCGGGTCGAGCTCGCCGCTCTGCGACAAACCTTCGATGGTAGTGACCGCTTTGCCTGCCGCATTGGTGGCGAGCATGAGGCAAGAGCTCACGGGCCGGCCATCGACCAGCACGGTGCAAGAACCGCACACGCCGACGCCGCAGCCCTCGACCGAACCTTTGAGCGAGAGATCGTCGCGCAAGCACTCCAGCAATGTCTGATTGGGCCTGACGGTAAGGTCCTGTGGCGACCCGTTGATTGTCGTCGAGATGGTGAGCATCGATCTATCTGCTCTCCTTGAGTGCGTCGAGCATCGCGACAATCTTGTCCGGTTTGATCGGCAAGTCTCTGCAGCGAATGCCGCCGAGCGCATTGGCGATGGCATTGCCGATGGCAGGAGCCACCGGCGGCAGCGCCGCTTCCCCCACACCTTTGGCGCCGTGCGGACCTTTGGGGTGGGGCGTTTCCACCAATATGGAATGGAACTCCGCTGGATGATCTTCCATAGACGGAAGCATGTACTCCAAGAAGCTGCTGTTGATCGGCTGGCCGTTGTCGTACACCATCTCTTCGAAAAGCGCCGAGCCCATACCCGATAACATCGATCCTTCGTTTTGGAGCCCGCATTGTTTGGGATGAATCGCTTTGCCCGCATCCACCGCGGTCACGATGCGCAAGACGCGCGTCTTGCCGGTCTCCCTATCGACTTCGACTTCGGCAGCGCACGCTGAGAAGAACCAGAACGCGGCGGCCTTGCCTTTTCCGGTCCGCGCATTCAATCCCCCTTCGGTCTTAAAGCAATAGCCGCCGAACATGCTGCCGACCGAGGACCCAAAGCGTGCCTTGAAAATGTCCGTGATCGATAGCCGTCTATCGGGCACGCCGCGCACCGAAACGGCGCCGTCCCTCAGTTCCAAATCCTCGATCCGCGCTTCGAGTTTCTTCGCTCCGACTTCGAGCAGCTGATTTCTGATTTCGCCCGCCGCCTTCTGTGCCGCCTGGCCCATATGAAAGGTCGTGCGGCTCGAGCTCGACGACTTATCGTAGGGCGTAATGTCGGTATCCGGAAAACTCACCGAGACTTTTTCAAAGGGCAACCCCAACTCGTCGCCGACGATTTGTGCCAGCGAAGTCAACGCCCCCTGTCCCATATCGACGCTGCTGGTGAGAAGAATCGCCGAACCGTCGGCGTTAAGACGCACCTGGGCCGATGAGGTCGTCGGCGTCGTCGTGCTTTTGATTGTGACCGCAAGACCTTTGCCGCGGACGACATCCTTTCCGGCCGGCGGCGCGGACTGCTCTTCCTTCCCTTTCCAGCCGATCGCAGCGGCGGCGCGCTGCAAACAATCGGTGATGCCGACAGAAACCAGCTTTTCACCGGTGACGAATACATCGCCCTCTTTGACCAGGTGCCGTAGCCGCAATGCTAGAGGATCGAGTCCAAGCCGTCGCGCGATGTCGTCCATCTCGGATTCGTAGGCCCAACACACGTGGGACACACCGACGCCACGGAACGGACCCGTGGGCGGCAAATTGGTGTAAACGGAGTAGGTCGACAGACTTCGGTTGGGAATATTGTAGGGACCGCTCGATACATAACAACCGGTTTTGGCGTTGACCGGCCCGTTGAGCGCGTAAGCGCCGATTTCATAAAAGACCTGGACTTCGCGCGCAATGATAGTGCCGTCCCGTTTCACGCCGGTCTTGATTTTCACCACCGCGCCGTAGCGTCTGCCGGTGAGAAAGACCTCGTCACGTGTCAAAACCCACTGCACGGGACGGCGCGCCTTGCGCGCGAGCAGCGCAAGAGCAGGCTCGAGCCGCGCGTGGGTCTTGCCGCCGTAGCCGCCGCCAAGAGGCGGCACAATCACGCGCACCTGATTTTCCGGCAATTTGAAAATCTGCGCCAGCTGCTCTTGCACGCCGGAGGGATTTTGCGAGGCGGAATGAACCACCAGTTTGCCGCTCGGCTCCCAATAGGCAGTGGCGGCATGGGGCTCGATATGGCCGTGCTGCACCGGCGGCAGCGTGTAAGTATTGTCGAAGATCTCGTCCGCTTCTTGAAAACCCTTTTCGATGTTTCCGTCTTCGACCCGGAACACGCTGCAAACGTTGCCGCCCAACTCGAAATTGAATTCCTCGCGGTGCACGCCCGCGTTGGTCTCATTGCGCTGCGCGTGCAACACGGGCGCGTCGGGCTTGGCGGCTTCGAGAAGATCGAAGACGGCCGGCAACTCTTCGTACTCGACTTGGATCAGATCCAATGCCTCTTCGGCGATCTCCCGGCTTTCCGCGGCCAGGAGCGCGACGACTTCACCGACATGGCGCACCCGATCGGTCGCCACCACCGGTTGATCGTCGACCACCGGTCCGAAATAGGGATTCAAACCGGTTAAGTCGTCACGAGTGACGACAGCGACGACGCCGGGATACTTTTCCGCCTTGCTCGCGTCCACGCGCAAGAGCTTTGCATGCGGGTACGGGCTCCTGAGCGCCTTGGCATGGAGCATGCGCGGCAGTACGAGATCGGGCGCATAGTTAATCGCTCCGGTGACCTTGGCGATTCCTCCAACCATCGTGACATCCGTCCCGATCAGAGACATCCTTCGGTTTCCCTTTTAGTGTTGCGCCGCCGCGCTCAGCGCTCGGCGAACCAGCACATGCACCAGGTGGCGCTTGTAATCGGCGGTGCCGCGCAAGTCGTCGATCGGATCGACGCTTTGGCCGGCGGCCAGGGCAATGCGCTCGATCAATTCAGCTGTAAGCCTCTCTCCACGCGCCATCGATTCACCGCTTTTGAAACGCATCGGTTTCGGCGACACCGCGCCGATCACCAGGCGAAGCTCCATGCAAATATCCTTGTCCATGGTCGCTAACGCGGCAATTCCGACGCAGGGCCGCTCTTCCGAAGAGCCGGTGGTGAACTTGCTGTAAGTGCCGCGAAGGTGGCCCGCCGGCGGAACGATCAACGCTGAAATCAATTCACCCGGTTCCAGCGCCGTCTCGTAACTGCCTTTCAAGAAATCTGTCAATTTTATCTGCCGTGTTCCCGCGCGGCTCAATAGTTCCACGGCAGCGTCGAGGGCCACCAACACCGTCGGTGGGTCGGATTGATAATCACCATGCGCCACATTGCCGCCCAGGGTAGCCATGTTGCGGATGCGGATATTGGCCACCACGTGACACGCTTCGGCGAGCACCGGATAATGTTGCCGCACCAACGGCGACGCTTCGATATCGTAAATCGCCGCCAGCGCGCCGATGCGCAGTCCCGCTTGCGGCTCGAAGCTGATTTCACTCGCGGCTTTGATTTTTTTTAAGTTGACGAGGGTTTTTGGGACGAAAATGCCGTGTTTGATCAGCGTGAGCAGCGCCGTGCCGCCGGCGATAACTTTCGCGTCGCCGTTGTCGACGATGACACTGCAAGCTTCCTCGAGCGTGGTCGGTTCTACTAGATCGAATCGTCGCATGGGCTGTTTTTGTTGATCTTGAGTGACGCATCGGCGTCGCGTCACCAACGAACTATCACAGAGTCAGGCCGTGTCAACCATAGCTTCGTTGACGAGGCCAGCAACGGATGTTATGAACCGAGCAGCCTATCGCAGAATTTCGTCAGCAACCAGAACTTCAAACGGAGGCTCCGATCATGATTAGGATCGACGCCGATGCGCATGTCCTGGAAACGGAAAAAACCTGGGAATACATGGAGGGCGCCGAGCGCAAGTTCAGACCGCAGGTCGTCGGCCCCAACGATGGCTCGTCGACGGATGAATATTGGCTGGTCGACGGCACGCTGCGGCTCAAATCGCGCAACGTCGGCAAGAACACGCCGATGGCTTCGCGCGAATTGCGCGATGTCAACGCGCGTCTCAAGCACATCGACGAGCTCGGCGTCGACATTCAAGTCATTTTTCCGACGATTTTTATTATTCCGCTCACGCCGCGGCCGGAAATCGAGCTGGCGCTGTGCCGCAGTTACAATCGCTGGATGTCCGATATCTGGAGCCAGGCAAAAGAAAGACTGCGCTGGGTCGCGGTCTTGCCGCTGCTCAGCATGGACAAAGTTCATGACGAAGCAATGTTCGCGAAGGAGAACGGCGCGGTCGGTATTTTTCTCCGCGGATCGGAGTGCGATCGGCTGCTGAGCGATTCCTACTTCTTTCCGCTCTACGACGCCGCAAGCCGATTGGACTTGCCGATCTGCATTCATTCCGCCACCGGAAGTCCGATCCTGTTCAACTACTTCAAGTACGAAACCATCGGCTTCTCGAAGTTCAAGTTGGTGCTCGTCGGCGCGTTCCACAATATGATCATGGACGGAATCCCTGACCGTTTTCCAAGACTGAAAGTGGCTTTTCTCGAAGTCAGCGCGCAGTGGCTGCCCTACGTGCTCACCGATCTCGCCAAGCGCTACCATCTCCAGGGCAGAGAATTGCACAAGAAAGAACTGCTGCGCGAGAGCCGTTTCTACGTCGGCTGCGAAACCAGCGATGATCTTCCCTACGTCGTTGAGCATGCCGGCGAAGACAATCTGGTTGTCGGCACCGACTACGGCCACGCCGATAGCGCAACCGAGCTGCTCGCCCTGCGCGGTGTGTTGGACGACAAGCGATTGAGCCGGTCGGTCGCGAACAAGATCGTCGGTGACAATGCCCGAGCGCTTTACGGACTGTGAGTCAATCAGAAACGCTGCGATAAATTTGGAAGATGTCTTGACCGCAGAGGCACGGGGCAACCAACAGAGAAAGGCAGTTTTTACCACAAAGTGGTTCATGAGCTTACGCTCACCCACAGAGGATGAAAATGGCGACATATGGCTGCATCTTACTTGACCTCCTTTCCCCTTGATGGGGAAAGGCCAGGATAGGGGTGCTCGGGAACCGATCAAAACCATCACCCCTACCTTTGTCCTTCCCCGTCAAGGGGAAGGATAGGGAAGTCGGCCAATGGCGCACCCAAACTCAATTTTCGAAGGAGGTCACCAAGAGCACGAAGTTGAAAGTGTCAATATCCGAATCCTTCGTGTACATCGTGGTGAGATAATCTTTGAATGAAGATTCTCGTCACCGGCGGGATCGGCAAAGTCGGTCAATGGGTCGTGCGAGAATTGCTCGATGGCGCAGCGCATGAAGTCACCGTGCTCGACCGCGTACCCGGGCCGGAGCGAGGCGCCGTCAAATATCTTGTTGGCGACGTTCAGGATCTCGGCCAAGTGATGGAAGCGATGGTCGGCGCCGACGCGGTCATCCATCTCGCCGCAATTCACAATCCTAACATCGCCACTGCCACCGTGACCTATCAAACCAACGTCGTCGGCACGTTCAACGTCCATCATGCCGCCTTTCGGCTCGGCGTCAAACGAGTCGTCTCGGCGAGCAGCAATGCCATCGTCGGCTGGAGCTATAGCGAGCGCTTCGTGCCCGACTATCTGCCGATCGATGAAGATCATCCGCTGCGCCCGGAAGACGTCTACGGTCTATCGAAGGAGATCGGCGAAACCATCGCGCGATCGTACAGCCGCAAAGGCTTAGAAACGGTGATGCTGCGGCCGAGCGGTGTGGTCACTCCTGACGAGCTCGAGCAGATGAGAAGAGACGGAGGGCGCAAGCCCACGGGTTTCCACGCCTATAGTTACATCGACGCGCGCGATTTGGCCGTCGCCTTTCGACTGGCAGTCGAGCGCTCGATCCCAAGCGATACGACCTTGTTCATCGTGGCCGACGATAGCACGGTAGCCGAGCCGCTCTGTGATCTCTACCCGCGCGTCATGCCAAGCATCGGCGACAAAGCGCGCAGCTTGACGCGCAGCAATGGGGCGTATTCCAACGGCCGCGCAAAAAGATTGCTCGGTTGGCAGCCGGTTCATTCTTGGCGGCGCGACTGAAGGGTCGACCGGAACAGCATTCTGTTGCAACAAGGAAAAAAATCGAGCTAGGTCCGACCCAGGCATCCCAACACGGCCTTTTGACCATCCTTTATCCTTTTGCCCTTATCCTTTTAATAACGCGCTGTACGGTGACGACCAAGCGACTCAACGAGCAGGTCAGGCGTAACCGAGTCCGGTTTCCAGAACGCTACGCGCCGTATGCCTACAGCCTACTTCACGGCACAGATTTCACGGAGCCTTATAGTATGGCGAAAAGGACAGCAGTAGCTAAAACGCTGGATAATATCTCCGAAGCCGTCCCGCATCTCATTCGACTACCGGATCGGAAGGCTTAGATCGATTATGATGAAGATGCAGACGTTCTGTACATAAGTCTCAAGCGTCCACAAAAGGCCACAGATACAAAGGTTTTATCAAACAAAGGCATCCTTCTCCGTTATCGCAACAAGGACTTGGTTGGGGTGACGGTCTTGGATGCTTCGAAGCCGCGTAAACGTCAAAAAGTCTGAATCTCAGATTCCCCTCATTTGCACGTTTTGAGAATTGTCAAAACGTGCAAGTTCCCCCCTATGACCAAGTTTCCGCTCATGGTGAGCTAAGTCGAACCATGAACTTTGAACCGCCGCCAGGACTGGAACGGCCGCAGTTTTCGGACGTCTTGACAAGGCTATATTCAGTCGATATAAAGTCTTTATGAAGACTCTCACGATTACCGATGCCAAGAAGAATCTAGGGCGTTGGCTGGCCGCTGCCGCGCGCGGAGAAGATATCGGCATCGTTTGCGGCGCGGACATTGTCGCGCTTCGGAAGGTCGATATCGAATCCACGGATTACGCGCAGCGGGAATATGGCGCCACACGCGACCAGGTGGCTGCCCTGGAAAAAGCCACCGAGAGGCGCTATCAGCGCTTGAAACGAAGCAAAAAGCTCTCCTCCATCACTGCCCAAGAGCTTAGGAAGATGCTTGAGTAAGCTTCTTGCCATCGACCCAGCGGTCATCCGTCGTCTCCGCGAGCTCCCAAAGAACGAAAGGATAGAGTGCCTCCTCGCTCTTTGCGATCTGGTTGACAACTTTGGCCAGCCCCACGCGCATAGCGGCCTCGGTATCCGCAAGCTGAGGAACCAGGCTCTTCGAATGCCGCGGTAACCGCGATCTCCGATTTATCTTCCAAGACCGAGGCGCTGAGCTTTTTGTTTCCTTCCTCGGCAACCACGACGAGATCAGGACTCTACTCCGCCGCGGCACTTACCGCTGATTTCGACGTTCGAGAATTCCCGAAGCGTGGAACTTCCCCTCCGAATTTACCTTGAACCTTGAACCTTGAACTTTGAACCGCCGCCAGGTCTTGAACCGCCGCCAGGACTTGAACCGGCAAGCCAAGGCGAAAGTTGAGTAGTGACTCATTTTGGTGGGCCGGCGCGCCTTTTCAGCAAGATCACAGCAAGAGAGATTCTTCGCTGTTGCTCAGAATGACACTTGATCGGAGTTGTCATCCTGAACGAAGTGAAGGATCTCGTGTTAAATTGAGTCACTACCGAAAGTTGACATGAATGCACGTCATCCAATATTGTACCTCAGCAGAACGGGAGGGACGCCGTGTTGGGTTGGTGCAAGGGCATGGCGCGCTTTTCAGGCAGTGAATTTGAGTTCACTGTGACGAACCCGCAAAAACAAGTTCCTATCATTACTAAGCTGAGGACTTCCGCGATAGCCATAAAAAACAGGGAGACGGAGTGCAGCAGTGATGAACAATAGACCTGAAACCGCCAGGACGCCGGATGCACCAGGAAAACACAGCACCGCCGATGATTACCTGGTCTCGCCTCTCACCTGTTGCTATGGCGGCCCGGAACGCGTTCTTCCCCCGTCCACAGAGTGATCGAAATCAGCGAGCGTGTAGAGGTGCCAGCGGCGCCGCGAATCGTGTGGGACGTGCTGTCGGACCCGCGCGCCGTGGTCGATTGCGTTCCGGGGGCGAAACTGGGCGACCGGCTGGAGGACGGCTCCTACGATACGACCCTGACGGTGAAGTTCGGACCGACCAAAGTGACTTTTCGCGCAAAGGTCGCGCTGGAGCTGGATGGCACAGCGATGATCGGGCGCGTATCCTCGCGCGGCAGGGACGACCAGGGCGGTACGCGGGTGAAAACGGCGATGACCTTCCAGGTCGTGGAGGGACAGCCACCGGGCTCGTCGGTCGTTCCCATCGACGCGCAAGTTGAGATTTCCGGCCGGCTCGCCTGGGTGGTGGAGTCCGGCGCCGCGCTGGTGGTCAAGCGCATGACGGGCGAATTCACGGAGCGGCTCGCCGCGCGCTGCGCCAAGGCGACCGGGTAGAACGCTCCGCGGTCGCGAACGAGATGCGGAAAAAGTCCAGACGCGAGATACGAGATGCAAGGTGCAAGATAAGGGCAAGGTCTTTCATCCCGCATCAACAGACTGTTGAAAAACCCTGATTGCAGGCTGTTCAAAAAGGTCCAGATGCGCGGCGTATCTCCGTCGTGATCGTGTCCGTGAAAACGTGACCGTGAAGACTCCACGAGCACGAACACGTCACACGAACACGAAGGTGAGCGAGGCGATCGAGCGCAACGAAAGCAGGTGGGCCTTTTTCAACAGCCTGTCATCGCAAGGGTAAAGGAGAGGAAGTATGAAGGTGTACCAGAGGCTCGCCGCCGATTTCGTCGCCGAAGGCGTCACCTACGTCTTCGGCATCATGGGCGACGGCAACATGTACTGGATGCACGAGCTGGACAAGCTCGGCGGCGTCAAGATGCTCGAAGTGCGCCATGAGGGCGCCGGGCTCGGCATGGCCGACGGCTGGGCGCGCGTGACGCGCACCCCGGGCGTTGCCACCACGACCTGCGGGCCGGGCGTCTCGCAGCTTGCCACCGCGCTGCTCACCGCCAGCCGCGCCGCGTCGCCGCTGGTCGCGTTCTGCGGCGAATTCCCATCGAACGACGACGAGTACCTCCAACGCATGGACCAGGCGGCGTTCGCCGCCAGCTGCGAGACCGGCTTCATCCGCATCACATCCCCGGACGTGGCGGACGACTGCGTGCGCAAGGCGTTCTACCTCGCCAAGCTCGAGTCCCGTCCGATCATGCTGAGCGCGCCGATGGACGTCCAGCAGATGACGTTCGAGGACGACGACGAACCCTACAAACCGTCCTCCACGGTGCTCCCGAGGCGGGTGATCCATCCAGATCCCGCCGAGATCGAAAAAGCCGCCGACATCATTGCCGAAGCGAAACATCCGGTAGTTCTCGTCGGGCGCGGCGCGAAGTGGTCGGGTGCGGGTGACGCCGTGAAGAAGCTCTCTGGGCGCATCGGCGCGCTGATCGCCACGTCGCTGATGGCGAAGGGCTGGCTCGCCGAAGACGAATATCACGCCGGCATCTCCGGGACCTACGGCACGCGCGCCTCGATGAAGCTGTTCCAGGAAGCCGATTGCGTCATCGCCGTCGGCGCCAGCATGGGCCGCTACACTACCGAGCACGGCTACCTCTACCCCAATGCCCGCTTCGTGCACCTCGACTCCAAGCCGCACCTGGTGATGAGCGGGGGCCGTGCCGCCGACTGCTACGTGCAAACGGACGCAAGAGCCGGCGTGGAAGCGCTGGAGAACGCGCTCGCGAAGCGCTCGGTCCAGATGACTGGCTTTCGCACCGGCGAAGTAAAGCAGCAGCTTGCCGCCCAGGACGTGGACCGCGCGGAATTCCCGATCGAGCCGGGCGCCGTGGATCCGCGCGAGATCTGCCTGACGCTGGACGAGATGCTGCCCGCCGAAATAGGCGTGGTCACGGGCAGCGGCGCCACCGCGGGTTTCTCGAACATGCTGTTCAACAAGCCGCGCTCGCTCGTGCTGCCCGGGCATTTCTTCGGCTGCATCGGCCAGATGCTGCCGGCGGCGATGGGGGCGGTGGCGGCCAGCGGCAACAAGCCGCACGTGCTGTGTGACGGCGATGCGAGCGTGATGATGCACGTCGGGGAGTTCGAGACGGCGGTGCGCTACGGCATGCCGCTGATGGTGGTGTGCCTGAACAACCAGGCGCTGGGCTCGGAGTACTACAAGTTTGACGCGCACAAGATGAAAGCCGAGCTTGCGACCGTCGCGTCGCCGGACCTGGGCGCCGTTGGCAAGGCCTTCGGCGGCAGGGGCCGGCTTGTGCGCAGCGTGGATGAGCTCCGCTCCGCGACGAGGGAGTTCCTGGAAAATCCCGCACCGACGATGCTCGACGTTCGGATTTCCCGCAGCGTCATCACCCTGCCGTACCGGCGCATCCACTACGGCCGGGACGAATGACAATTAGTCAAAAGGATGAGGGCAAAAGGATAAAGGATGAGGAAAACTGCCGTGTTCGTGGGGAGCGGAGAAAAGACGTGATCGTGTTCGTGCTAAAAGGTGTCGGAGACGGGACGTGTTCGTGATCCGTGATTTCAGGCTGATTCTAACTCGGACGGGAACTTGCACGTTTTGAGAATTCTCAAAACAAGAAAACAGCCGTCCAGTCGTTCCAGGCTTCACGGCACAGATTTCACGCAGCCTTATAATATGACGAAAAGGACAGCAGTAGCTAAAACGTCGCCTCTCTTTACCGGGAGGTGAGGAAGTGAAAGACACGCCGTCGGAGGTGGAACGGAAATTTTGCCGGATGCTTATGGAGCGATCCGGCGAGGAGCGCCTAAAAATGGGATGCTCAATGCACGCCACTGCGCGCGCGCTGGTCATCGCCTCGATTCCTGAAACGACCCCGGATGCCCTGACCCGGGCCTTGTTTTTACGCTTTTACGGCCACGAGTTTGAACCTAAACGGCGTAAAAGAATCCTCCGCGCCTTGCGCGAGCTGGCCGAAACGAAAAGCTCCATGCGAGTCGCAGAACATCCCGCACGTTATGGAATCAAACGGCCGGCCAAGAGGAAATGAGCGACGAGCTGCGACGGAAACTCGGTGGGCAAAGTAGCATGCTCATTTTGACGTTTCGGGAATTCTCGAAACGTGGAAGTTCCCCTCTTTTCTTAAATCCGTTAAACGACTTGAACTTAGCGAAGCGATTGAACGGCTTGAACGTTGTGAACGTCTCGCTGTCAACATTGAACCTTGAACGTTGAACTTTGAACCGGCGTAAGCCCTTGAACCTTGAACCCTTGAACGTTGAACCGCCGTTAGGCCTTGAACATTGAACGTTGAAGCAGCGTTAGCCTTTCAGAGCGCAGCCCCCCGACCACGAGCACGATCACGTCTTTTCTTCGCCCCCACGAGCACGTCCTATCTCCATCGGTTTGCCTTGCGTCAATGGCGCGCCGTAATTAGAATCGCGCCAACTATGGCTAAGTCAGGGCGTTCAGCGCCTCGTTGCATCATCATCGCTGGACCCAATGGAGCGGGGAAAACCACGTTTGCGCGTGAGTTTTTATCCAAGGAGGCAGGGGTCGTTCATTTTGTCAATCCCGATTTGATCGCCAGCGGGCTCTCGCGTTGCGACCCGATCTCGCGGCGCTCGCGGCGGGACGCCTATTCCTCCGTGAATTGGACCGATTTGCCAAGTCCAAGGACGATTTTGCTTTCGAGAGCACGTTGAGTGGCCTTACTTACCTCAGCAGATTGAAGCGGTGGACAGCCGCGGGTTATCGGATCGAAATTATATCTGCGCGTCTCGTCACCGCGGATCGCGCTTCGGCGTATCGCCGCGCGGGTTAGACAAGGCGGCCACAACGTGCCGCGCAGCGACGTGCTCCGCCGCTTCTCCCGGAGTTGGAACAATTTTCAAAAACAGTATCGTCTTTTAGCCGATGTCTGGAGCGTGTATGATAACTTGGGAGCTACTCCGCGGTTGCTGGAGCAAGGACCATGAAACGAACTAAGGTGAAAAAAGAAACAAAAGAATTTTCGGCCGCCGTTGGGCGCGCCCTCCGCCGCGCCGCGAAGGTTGCCCGCAAGACGGCCCGCATGCACGGCACGCCGATCTACATCTGGAAAAACGGCAAAGTCGTCGCCGAAAAACCGTAACTCTTCCTGTTATCTTCTGAGAAGCGATAATCTGGGAAGTAACACTTCTTGAGTGCCGTGCCGCCTTTGAAGATCAGTCGGTCTCGAACGGGACTCTGTGAGAGACCGGCAAAACGTTTTGAACGGGCCGCAGTATTGATGATCCCTGGGTTGAATTCTCTGTGTTTATCTGCGTTCCATTAATTCAATGAACCAGATCGTCGCCAACGACCGGCTCGGTGCCTTCTGCCGCGAGACCGACGTCGAGATGGAGGGCGCGTCGCAGGGGCTGCTTCAGGGGCTCACGTTCGCGGTCAAGGACATCTACGATGTCGCGGGCCACCGGACCGGCTTCGGCAGCCCGGACTGGCTGCGCACCCATGAGGCCGCGGCGCAGACGGCGCCGGTTGTTCAGCGGCTGCTCGACGCGGGCGCGCATCTCGTCGGCAAGACCTACACCGACGAACTGACCTGGAGCCTCACGGGAGAGAACGCGCACTACGGCGCGCCGCTGAACGTCAACGCGCCGGGGCGCATTACCGGCGGTTCGTCCAGCGGCTCGGCTTCTGCCGCCGCCGCCGGCGTGGTGGACTTTGCCATCGGCAGCGACACCGGCGGATCGGTGCGCCTGCCGGCGAGCTTCTGTGGGATCCTCGGCATGCGGCCCACACACGCGCGCATCCCGCTCGACGGCGCGCGCCCGCTGGCGCCAAGCTTCGATACCTGCGGCTGGTTCGCGCGCGATGCGGCGGTCTTCGAACGTGTGGGGCGCATCCTGCTCTGCGACGACGCGCCCGCGCCGCCTCCCGCGCGCTTGCTCATCGCGCAGGACGCGCTCGGAGTCGCTGGCGAAGCGGTTGCCCATGCGCTCGGCCCCGCGCTCGACAAGGTCGCGGCGCTGCTAGGGATGCCAGAGCCTGTGACGGTAGGCGACGAGCCGCTCACGCGCTGGATCGATTATTTCCGCTTCCTGCAAGGCGCGGAAGCATGGGCGTGCCACGGCGAGTGGATTACGCGGGAAAAGCCTGCGCTCGGCCCGGGGGTGAAGGAACGCTTTGCCTGGGCGGCGACGGTGGGTCGTGAAGATATCGCGCGCGCCGGCACGCGACGCGAGGAGGTCGCTCGTCGCATGGCGGAAATGCTTGATAGAGGAACTGTGCTCGCCCTCCCGTCCGCGCCCGGCATCGCCTTGCTCCGCAATTCACCGCCGAAAGCGCTCGACGAACTCCGCGCCCGCGCGCTGCCTATTTTGTGCATCGCCGGCTTGGCGCGCCTGCCGCAAGTGTCACTGCCGCTGGCGAAGCTCGACGGTTGCCCGCTCGGCTTGTCGCTCATCGCCGCACGCGGCAACGATACGCTCGTTCTCAAACTCGCCAGCAGGCTGATGGGCTGAGTTCGTAGATCATCTACCGAGGAATCGTGGTCATTTCCACGTTTCGAGAATTCCCGAAACATGGAAGTCCCCTCCGCGGAGTCTGTCCCTTGAACTTTTGAACCTTGAACGCTTGAACCGCCGTAAGGGGAAGATCGGTCCCGGGGTCGGACCAGAGCAACGTCTTGATTTAACGAGCTAAGATAGCATAAAAGGCATCTTTTCAGAGCTTAGAGGTGGCTTTTTGAAGGTGAAAAACGACCTCTAAGAAGAGCAATGCCGCGCGCCAACATTCAACAACTGCGGCCCGTTTCAAACGTTCCACCGCTACGCTCTGTTCCAGTCGTTCCACTGGCGTTGGTGGTTCCAAACGTTCCAGATGTTCCAGACGTTCCAATCGCGATCCACGCCGTTACTTGCACTGGGTTTTCGAGGCAAAGAAGCGGTTCGGTTTATCGGTGCTCAACTATGTGGTGACGTGCAACCACATTCACCTCTTGGTGAAAGACACTGGCCGAGACGTCATTGCCCAAAGCATGCAGTTGATCGCCGGCCGCACGGCACAAGAATATAACCAAACGCAAAGGGCGCGGAGGGGCGTTCTGGGAAGATGTAAGCGCGTAGTCCCGGGTCGGACCACGGCAAGTTCTTGATTTAGCAATGCAAGATAGCATAAAAGGCATCGATTAAGCGCTTAGAAGGCCAGTTTTTGGGCCGAAAAGCAGCGTCTAAGGAAAACTGGTGCCCCGAGCCAACCGCCATTTTCTCGCTGGTCATGTTTGGCATATCACTCACCGCTGTCACCAAAAGCAGTTCCTATTAAAGTTTCCGCGCGACCGCCGCCGGTATTTGCATTGGGTCTTTGAAGGAAAGAAGCGGTTCGGTCTCTCCGTACTGAACTATATGGTGACATCCAACCATGTCCATCTCCTGGTGAAAGACACAGGCGGAGACATCATAGCCCAGAGCATGCAATTAATCGCAGGCCGAACGGCGCAGGAGTACAACCAGCGCAAGAACCGGCATGGCGCGTTCTGGGAAGACCGTTATCATGCCACCGCCATCCAAGCCGACGAGCACCTGCATCGCTGTCTCGTGTACATTGACTTAAACATGGTTCGCGCAGGCGTGGTCAACCATCCCACACAGTGGAAGCACAGCGGCTATCGTGAGATTCAGGAGCGGCCCGAGCGCTACACGGTGATCGATCTAGCCGAGTTAACCGCGTTATGTGGCTTTGCAGAAGGAGGAGATTTTCAAAGAGCACACCAACAATGGATAGAGGAAGAGCTAGTGGGCGAGCCGGCCATGCGCGACGATCGCTGGTCGGAAGCAATAGCAGTTGGCAGTTTAGCTTTCGTCGGGCAGGTCAAAAGCGAGCTTGGAGTCAAAGCAGTGCATCGGGAAGTAGTGCCTCCAGATGGCACCTATGCACTGCGCGAAACGAGTGAAGCTTACATGGGCAAATTGGGTAGCGAAAGTGACGCGCTAAGGCTAAAAAACACTATTCCCTGGAACGAAAATGCAGAAACTGCGGAGACATAGCTTGGTCCGACCCCGCGCTCCCCTTAATGTCGATTGACCCTGACGATTTTTAGATATCTTTGTCCTCCGAGTACACCCAACGTCCCCGTTCGCAGGCCAACAATGGCTTCAGCCGACGAACCGTCTCGGACCCCGCGTATTGGTCTTTGATACGATCTGCCGTTTCGCGGTTAACCCATTCACTTACCACTAAAAGGTGAGTCGATGCGTCCTGATCGATAAGAAGCCGATGTGAGATATCGAATCGCTGCATATCAGACCAAATCCGACGCGTGAGACTGAGGCTCTCTGCTTCGGCACCAGAATTTAGCCAAGTTTCCCAGACAACGGTTACCATGATCGGCCTCCCTTAACGTATTAACCTGTGTATTAACTTTTTAACCCCACGGGCTGGAAGAATCAATTTTTCATAACTCCAGCCCGAGCCAGGTGTTCAACGCTTGCGTGAGCACACAGTGAACGATTTCGCCGTTGATGATTTTACAGGTGCATTTGAACGACGGCGCGATCCGGTGCGACACATTTCATTTCCGCCGCGATCGACTAACGCAGGTACGTCCTCCCATTGTGCGCTTGAGCTATAGCTATCGTTTTCCCGATTGTCGGAAAGCAAACGTCGGTTAAGTAGAATGACTCTCTGTTTTTTCTAATCTAAAAGCTTCCGCCAATAGCTCGTAGGAGCGAGTCCGGCAAAGTGCATTTTGAAAAAGCACGGTTCTCGGTCGGCAAGCGGCCGTATGTCGCTCACACTCAATCGTTCGCGTTGCTGATAGGAATGTCGATCCACATCCTATCGGCGGCCACGGTCACAACACCATGGTAATTTAGCTCAACGGATTTCAGCGCTTCCGAAAGCCGCTTCTCGACGAGCGGCGCGATGTGCGTGAGCACGATTTGCTTGATATGCGCGCGCGCGGCAAGTTTTCCGATTAGTGCCGGGGGTGTATGGCGGGAGTAGAGTTCCTGGGGCGAACCTGGCGGATCGAGCACGGCACAGTTGAACACCAGAACGTCCGCGTCTTTCGCCAGCAAGCCGAGATTGGCAAGGCCGGCGGGGTCGATGTCGCCTGAAAACACGATCGCGTGCCCCTTGTAATCGACCCGATAAGCGCTCGAAGGGGCGTCCCCGTGCCGGGTCGGGATGGTACTGACTCTAAGCTCGCCTTCATGGATCACTTCTCTGCGCGGCGCATCGAGATCAGTCGGTAGATCGAACGCTGAGATATTCTCCGGCGCGCCGAAACTCTTCTGATAGGCGAATACGCCACCTGGATCAAACAGCAGGCTGATGAAGCGGGTCGTGGCGGGATAAACGCCGCGCGCGCCCGGCCCGTAAATCCTGAATGAGATAGGCTTATTGCTGAGCATCGCGCGCGCATTGAGTACGCTTGGCACATCGGCCGCATGGTCGATGTGCAGGTGTGTAAGCAAGATTGTATCGAGGTCGGTGAGATCGGTCCGTAGTTCTCCAAGGCGCGTGAAGATGCCGGAACCCGCGTCGACTAGAAGGCGGGGCTTACCATCAATGCTGACAAGGTTGCCGGACGCTGCGCGACCATCAGCGCGTGGCCCGCCCGATCCGAGGATAGTGAGTTCTAATGCTGGACTCCCCGGTGCGGCGTCAATGATCATAGGACAACACAAGACGATGGTTGTAATGAAAGTGATACGGACGATATTTAGCATTGTTTGTTAATCCGGTTACCGGTAGAGCCATGGAAGACGCCATATGCGACCCTCCGGTCTCATTACTGGCGCAACAGTTTCATTCGAGCCCAATGAACTCATGCTTGCACCTCCGTCTATTGCTGACCTCCGAGCGCAACCAACGCCCAAACATTCGCGCAGAAAGTAAGGGCGTGCAAACTGGCCTTCAAAACCCACCAGGCTTGTACACGGTCAAAAACCTTCTGCAGAGCTGCGGCGTTTTCGCCGATGCTACTAAGACTAAGCACGTCAGGCGCGATAATATATCTTGTGACGATTAACGCGGCGACGGCCAAGGCTGCCGCTCCATAGATTGGTATTGCCGCTCCACGAGGCGAAGCTCGACTGATGCTAAAAGCAACCGCGGCTACAACACTGCAGAGAAGAGCTCCAATCCCCTGCGTCGGGTAAAAGATTAGCCCGCGTCCGAGGTCAGCCAATCGAGTGAATTCCGCCCAAGTGACCGGCCCGATCTGCTGCCAGGAAGGCAGCTGAACGACCGATTTGTCAACAGTCATCCCGGCAAGTAAGCCTCCAAGAATAGTCGCTCCGATCACCAACGTGCGGGTCAGTGACGCTGTCATTTCTTCGCCTCCTAGATTTTGAGAATTGTTTCCCGACGGTGCTCTCGCCATTCTTTCTACCCGCGCCCATTAACGAATCTTACTCCCGCGCTCGAATATTCCACGGCGCCATGCGGAGAAGGATTCCATCCCGAACGATCAGGGTGTGAAACAGAATTGCCCCTAAATGGGCAATGAACATCAAAAACAGTAGATACGCGAGGACCGCATGCGCTTTCCGCAAAAATGCATACAACGTCAGGCTGTGCGGAAGGATCGTGGCAAGTGCAGCGAGCCATAGAGCACAATTGGATAGCCCGCCGCCGATAGCATCCCCCATCCAACCACGGGCAGTGCAAACAGCAATGCATAAAGCATCATTTCCGACGCCGTCGCCGCCCGACGCTCTTGCGCCGACATCGTCGGCGGAAACGGTGGCGGCGCATTCAGCCTGCGATTCACATAACGAATCACAACTAGGAACAAAATCGAAATCCCCAGAGGCCGATGAATTGACACCAGCCGATGATAGTTCGCCACCGAGACGACCATGGCAACGCCGATGCAAAGCATGCTCAGCACCATCGGCGCCATCAGCCAATGCAGCAGCCGCGATAAAGCCGTGAATTGTCGGCGCTCGGTGACCATATTTTACTTGCCTGCTTCGGCGCTTGGTTCCTTGGTCTCGCCCGCACGCCTGGTGAACGACTGCGAATAAACCGCGGAGCGAGCGCTGAGCAAAGGATCGTCCGACGGCACGATACCCGCCGGCAATACCAGCGGATCGAAATTGATGTCTTGAGCAACACTGGTCTCCGCACTTTCAATGTCACTGAGTGTCAGCGTTCCCGCATCCACTCTCTCCCGCCCTTCGGGCCAGGGAATGGTGGCGTCGTTGGTCGGATCGCCGGGCTGTCCGACAACTAGAATCAAATGCCATTGCACCGGCCCCCGATGAAGACGCACAATTAGCGCGTCAAAGAGATAATTCTTGTTTTCCTTCGTCGGCAAAGTACTCGCCGCCGGCTCAAACGCATCTAGCGGTACCAGCTGCAATCGCACCGGAGTGGACACTCCGTCCATGTTGACGAAGAAAAACGCATTGAGGCTGCTGTACGTGCTGTTGGCAAACCCAGAGGCTGGTGGATGGCTGCTCATGATTTTCATTGCCCGCACCGTTTCTGGATGGCTTGCGAGAAACGCCTTCATCTTAGTGGGGTCGGGTTTGCCCGTCGTCGGGTCCGGCCTCGATGCAATCAGTCGCTCATAAAAGGCGGCAGGAGTATTCACCATAAAGACTGGAATGCTATTCATGGCCGTCCGCCACTGTTCGCCATCAGGCAATGAAAATTTAAGCCCTAGGCCACGGATAGTATTAGCCGCATCTGCCATATAGGGCTGACCGCCGGCCAAGGAAAATCGGCCGGTCACAGGCACACGCCCAACTTGAAACACGATCGCCTTCGACAAGCGTGCTCCCGCGCCGTTGCTTTCAAAGTACCCTGACACGCCCACGCCCTTGGCATGATTGCGGCGAAAGCCAGAGTGCACTCCGGCAATACGCTCGAACTCGTCGGCAAAGTCTACCGGCCTAAGATCCTTCCCGGTTAGCGAGCCTCCGATATACGCAAATGAGCCTATGATCACCCCAAGAACGGCGCCAATCACCGCGAATCTCGCCAACGTACCGATCTTACTCAGGGCGGCGCGCTGTGCTTCTGCCCCCAATTTGGCGTCAGTGGACATGTACAATCCCTAATTCGATTGCAATGTGCGTTTGTCGTTTCTTTCTTCGGCTCTCCGGCCGGTTATCTGCCCATACTCTTTTAAGTAGAATGGACCTGAAAAAGTTCCCAGGAATTTTTTACAGAGAATAATGACCGGAGAGGACAGGCTCAGGAGAGCATAAAAGTAGCCTATTGGAGCGGAAAAGACACAGAATTTTTACAGAATGAAGGGCAGAAAATTTCTCGCCCGTAGAGCTATCCCGGTATCCGTGCCTGCTTTACTTTTATCTTGGTTATCTGGCGGAAGAGCCTAAGCCCAAAGGGGAACTTCAGACGTACCAAAATTGTTGTAATAGTAGACGCACTGATTGAAGCGTAACCCTGGCTTATGTATCAATCATTGGATGGCTCGGCGGAAACAGACGAGGAACAAAGAGAAGGAAAAGTTTTCCCATGAAGCCATGGCTCACCTCGATCATCTCTATCGGGTCGCTCTCTATATGGCAAAGGAATCCAACGAGGCTAAAGACTTGGTTCAGGAGACCTATTCGCGTGCTCTCGCTTCCTACAGGCAGTTTACTCCGGGGTCCAACATCAAGGCCTGGCTCACAACGATCCTTTGTAATTTCTTTTTCCATGATCGCAACAAGAAGAAAAAATGGCTCTCGGTAGAAGACAGTTTCGTGCAGGACGAGGAACCTTCGGATTATTGGGAGGAGGTTGCGACCGAAAACCCTGGGCCGGAAACCCAGATGTTGCTAAAAGAACTGAAGGGGAAAGTTACTGATGTCTTAAACAAAATCCCTGAGGAGTTCCGTCTGCCCATTATTTTGGTAATCATGGGAGATTTTTCTTACGAGGAAGCAGCGGAAATACTCTCGTGCCCAGTGGGTACAATCCGCTCCCGGCTTTTCCGCGGCAGAAAACTGGTTTACAAAGAGCTTAAGGAGTACATGGGCGTGAAAGAGAAGAGCGAGAGAAAAAAATGAAATGCGAACAGGCAGAAGAACTTATAAGTGCCCTGGCCGACAATGAGCTATCTGACCGGGAGCGATCCGCTATCGCAGATCATCTTAGAGAATGCTCGAAATGCCAGCGGGCTTATGAGTGGCACCGGTCTTTGAACAGTGAAATTCGCACGGTTAGCGCCAGCGTGGTTGCGCCGATCGACCTCACGCAAAGAATTCTATCTGATCAGGGCACCATGCCAAAGGAAGCCGAATCATCCAATGCAAGGAGCGCGCTGATCGTTCGCTTGCAGCCATTTCTCCGTCCAGCTTTTGCCTCCGCTCTCCTTGTCGTTGTTGTTATCTCGATGTTGTTTCTCATGCTGACACCCAGCCAACCCATATCTCTGACGGCTCTACAGATCCGAGCAAAAATTGAAGGCGGCGAGATCTCTCTTCGGGAGGCGACCGATACAGACGAACTACATGAGTGGCTGCGTCGTGCCGTGGATGCTAAATTCGGTCCGCTGGGGTATGATTTCTCTCCGTTGGGCGTAAAGCCCATCGGCGGGACGGTGCAGGAAGTTGACGGACGCCAAATCCTCGTGGCTGTCCATAGGGGGAACGGTCTTTCCATCACGTGTTTTACTTTTCTCGGGACAGAGGGAGATGCGCCCAAAAATGCCATAATATTTTCCGACCCTGAGACGAGAATTAGATTCTATAGCTTCTCCAGGAATGGAATTCACGCAGTGCTCCACCGTGAAGATAATATAATCTGCATACTCACGTCTAACATGCCACCGGAAGAACTTCTCTCTCTAGCCAGGAGTTCATCACCTCACAAGCACAGGCCCAGTCCTATGGATAAAGACCAAATAAATGGTTGAATCTATTAGTGCGCCCGCCGAGAATCGACCAGCTACAATGAAATGTGGTTAACACTGTGTAAATGATGAAGGAGGAGGCTGATGGATCTGCTCGACAGCTTACGGATCATGGCCGGATACAACCGTTGGATGAACGAAAAGCTTTACGGCATTTGCGCCGGACTGTCTGACGAAGAACGTAAGCGCGACCGCGGGGCCTTCTTCCGATCGATTCATGGCACCTTCAACCATCTCCTATTAACCGATCGCGGGTGGTTGACGCGTTTCAACGGGAAGCCATGGCCGTTTCCTTCGCTGGATCAGGAGCTATACAACGATTTCGCCGAACTCTACCGCGAGCGTCGCAAGACCGACCGTGAAATCGAGAAGTTCCTCGCCGGAATCACTCCCGAAAGCCTTGACGCCCCGTTTAGCTATGAGAATTATGCTGGAGAGAAATTCAACCATCCGCTGGCACCCGCGATCGTTCACTTCTTTAACCACCAAACCCATCATCGCGGACAGGTTACGACACTTCTCAGCCAATTGGGCATCGACTCCGGCGTGACGGACGCCATGGTCTTCTATCGAGAGCAACAAACGGGAAAATGAGCTATCGACCGCAGGTCGGTTCAATCCGCCGGCTTGCTGCCCCTAGAGACGCTCACCGCAAATGCGGCAGCAAACAAAGTAAATATTTTCTCGGGCTGTGAGAATGCGACGGAAGCGCACGGGTCAGAGATTTATTGCCTGTTCTTCGGATTAGAGAGCCGGACGTCCATTTTCGCGAGCACGCGCGTGAGGGCGAAAATCTTTGTGATTATTCTTCTATCGTGGAAACGCTGATACTCAAGCGCTAAGCGACCGAAAAAGGACAAAGCCGGGGAGGTGAAGGTCAAACTCAGTTCTCCACCGACTTTGGTGCCATCAGAAGATTCACTTTGAACTAAGTCGCTCCGAGTTTGGTTTCCGAAGATCGGTGGTTGGGTCCTTCGCAAATATGAAGCAGCCAGGGAAAGCTCACGAGAGCTAGCTACGGCTTTGCCGCGTCGTAAAAGTTCAAGGCTCTTTGCGAACCAAAAGAAGAGCTTCCCTGAAACTGGTCCTCTCAGGCCATGATTTTGCTGCGCGCCATCCCGGGTCGGACCGGTGCAACTGGTTGATTTCACAAAGTAAGGTGACATAAAAAGCATCGTTTAAGAGCTTAGAGCTGCCTTTTTGAACATAAAAAGCGGCCTCTAAGGAAAACGATGCCGCGCGCTAACCGCCATTTTCTGCCTGGTCACGTCTGGCACATCACGCACCAACGTTGCCGCCAGTTCAAATCGTTCAAGTCGTTCAACCGCTGCGCTCCGTTCAAATCGTTGGAACCGCAGCTTCATTCAAAGATTCAGGGTCAAATAATTCACTGAACGTTTGCGCGCGATCGGCGCCGTTATGTGCACTGGGTTTTCGAGGCAAAGAAGCGGTTCGGTTTATCGGTGCTCAACTATGTGGTGACGTGCAACCACATTCACCTCTTGGTGAAAGGCACTGGCCGAGACGTCATTGCCCAAAGCATGCAGTTGATCGCCGGCCGCACGGCACAAGAATATAACCAACGCAAAGGGCGCGGAGGGGCGTTCTGGGAAGATCGTTATCATGCCACGGCTATTGAGGCAGATGAGCACCTCCATCGCTGTCTGGTGTACATTGATTTAAACATGGTTCACGCGGGCGTGGTGAATCATCCGGAGCAGTGGAAGGAGAGCAGTTTTATTGAAATCCAAAAGCCGTCCAAGCGATACACCATCATCGACTTACCGAGCTTGAGTTGAGCGGGTTTGCGGACCTCAGAGATTTTCAGAGAGCACATCGCCAGTGGGTTGAGCAAGGTTTGGAGAACGGCTTCGCGGTACGCAACGATCGCTGGTCGGAGGCGATTGCCATTGGAAGCTTGGCGTTTGTTGAGAACGTCAGGAACCAGCTTGGTGTCAAAGCCTCACATCGAGAACGACCGGCGACTCATTAGCCGCGCTGTGAAGTATCGGCAACTTCATTCGAGCGCGGTTATCTGGCGGACGGATTGACTGAGATAATGCGAACAGCACAGTGGCGCATTGAAGATAGAAAATGCCAAAAGGCGTGATAGCCGTTTCCGTTACAGTGTTTCGGTGCAAACAACAGGAGGAAGAACAAATAGGTATAAAGCCCAAGATCACCGCCCAAAATCAACATCCATTCCATCCCAAGAGCAATCTTCAGAGTCATTAAGCCGCGTCTTGTACGGGACGATGTGGCTCCGCAGAGTGTTTTTTCTTTCAGCTGATGAAGTCGCTTCAACATGCGAGTTACGCGCTGGCCTGAAATGGGCATAAAGCTGAGGCCGAGTCAGGCAGTTTCTCTGAGCCCCAGTAAACGCACCTATGAGCACGCGGTGTACCGTCAGGATCAACGGAAGTTTGGAGAGGTTTGGTTCGTGTCTGGGAACTCAAGTCTCAAAAGCGTGGTGGCACTTTTGCCCGCAAAGTTTTCGCGAACGAAAAGGGGGGTGATATTTCCCACTCGGAAGGATACGGGCAAAACGATAAGGGGCAATACTGGCAGGGCTCCGCTGGCAGGGCTCCGGGTCGGACCAGCGCAAGCGGTTGATTTAACGATCAAACATACAATAAAAAGTATCGTTTAAGAGTCGGAAGAAATTCTTACTGAAGTTTTTGAGCGGCCGACGGTGCTTTTGTTTGGATGAAGCGACCGGTTCTTTAGACCATTGGAGGTAATCGTGACTCCGTGCGTTTACACGACGCAATTCTCGACTTGGCTTGAGCCCGCTTTGGCTCGTGCTGTTACGGATTTGATTTGCTTCCGCAGCGGTAAGCGTTGGGCGACAGCGGCCAAACTGCTAGGGCACTTCGGCACCTTACTCCGGGTCAAGCCTCGGGGTCGGACCACGGCAAGATATTGATTCGCCAATATAAGTCTGCAAAATAAGCGCCGTTTTGAGTCTTAGACGCAGCTTTTTTGCGTTGAAACCGACGCTCTAAGAAAGAAGCGATGCCACGCGCCAACCGCCACTTTCTTCCTGGTCACATCTGGCACATCAAATAGCCACGTTTTCTGAGTGATTAAGTTCCAATCGTTCCAGGGAGTTTCACGGGTTCCAGGAGAAACGCTTCGGTCTGTCGTGCTATTCTGCCCACATGAAAAAACGAAAGACGTGCTGGATCGTGCTGATAATTGTTTGTCTTGGCCTACTCGAAGGACGTGATTGGCTCGCTTCAACAAAGGCAGCCGGCTTTTTCGTTTCCAACCACAGGCCTGCACTTCTGGCGGCAAGGACCGGGGAGGACGCGCCATATATTGCGCCCTATGTTCCTACGCCTCAGGAAGTGGTCGATCGAATGTTGCAGCTGGCTGAGGTCAGGGACGGCGATGTGGTTTATGATTTGGGTTCAGGGGATGGCAGGATCGTTATCACCGCCGCCGGCAGATATGGCGTCAAAGCCGTCGGTTTCGAAATCGATCCCAGTCTAGTCAAGACTTCGCGCAACAACATCAAAGAAGCCGGCTTGGAGCATCTGGTCGAAATCCGTGAGGAGGATATCCGGACTGTGGATCTTTCACCCGCTAGTGTGCTGACCCTTTATCTCTATCCGGCCGCCAATCTGCGTTTGCGCAACACGATCATGCGCCAGCTGAAACCGGGCTCCAGGGTGGTTTCTCACCAATTCACGATGGGAACTTGGAAACCCGATCGGATCGATCAGATCACAGACTCGACCGGCATCTTAAGAACGCTCTATCTATGGCGCATCGCAAAATAGAGCGTCAATTTGACGACAGAGCAGCCTCATAAGCCGGGTCGCCCATTAGCAGGCAGGTCAAGAGGCACAGACGTTCCTGTGAGAATTTTTTTCTTATTTCCCTTTTTCAATCCGCGCGGAATGTGTGATTCCTGATTGACGCGCCCCTGTTTTCAATCAGTTGGTGTCGGACTTTAGGTCCGCACCAGTCTCAGCCTTAGGCTGATCAGCCTCTGGCTGAACCGTCATCAGGTTCAAGGCTTAGGGAGCTGTCCTATACGGGCAGTGATCTCCACGCCCCTGGCAATCTTCATTTGCCCCAGAAAACTATCGGTACCACGCCGCGTCCAAGGTTATAGGATCACAGATCCTGTGGCTCTCCCTGTTCGGGGGCCAACCCCATTGTGGCTTACGGCGTGGGCGTACCATCGAATCACAGCACCGCCGAGTTGTCCATATAATCAGGGACAGGATAGCGGCCAATCGGACCATGTGGTTATAAGCCAACCCGCGCCAAGGCTCACTATCCCATCCCAACCGTTAAATTGATCTGTTAGGCAAACGCCTTGGTGACATCAAACGCAACCTGATCTTTGATAATGTAGTAACAAGCCCGGCAGAGCTTGTGGGCCACCGCTTTGATGGCCACGATGGCGTTGCGCTTTGATTTCTTTTTCTGATAGAAACTTTTGATCCTCGAACTAAAGCGGATCGCAAAATTCGCTGCCTCCACAAATGCCCAGGCCAAATACTTGTTGCCGTTCTTGGTATTGCCGCGGCCTTTCTTCTTGCCGTTGCTTAACTTCTGGCTCCCGACACAGCGACAGTACGAGGCGTAGTCTCCCACCGTAGGAAATCTCTGTACCTGTCCGGTCTCCAGCATGATCGTGAGCGCCAGAATCTGCCCGATACCGGGCACGGTCTTAAGAAAGCTGAACTCCTCTCTCAGTTTAATCCTGTCGGTGACGGTCCTCTCTAAGATATCGACTTGCCTATCGGCACACTGGATCATAGCCAGGTTGGCTTTGACCGCCAGGGCCAAATCTTGATTGAGCAAAAGCGCGTCGACCGTTTCGCTA
>DASPXM010000168.1:0-14334 GCA_035637295.1 Verrucomicrobiia bacterium | reverse complement strand
AAAAAAAAGTGGCGCTGGAAATTTCCAGCGCCACTTTTTGTTAAGATCGAGTTGTTATTATCTTATCTATTCCGCACCGACCTTTGGACGCCACTTGTCGAAGCGGCGTTCGTAGCGGTCGATGATATCGGTCATGATCATTCCGGTAATGGCAAAGATCAAGACGCCGACGAAGACTTTATCGGTTTGGAACGTGGCGCCGGCGACTGTGATCATGAATCCGATGCCAGCCGTCGCAGCATACAGTTCGCCGACCATGACGCCGATCAGCGCGCGGCCCACCGCCAAGCGCAGTCCAGTCAGGATGAACGGAACCGTTGAAGGGAGCACCACGGATCTGAAGATTTGCCATTCGGAAGCGCCAAAACTTCTAGCCGCGGTAAGCAAGTTGGCAGGGGTCGTCTTTACGCCGTCGCGGGTGTTAATCAAAAGAGGGAAGACGGCACCCAAGAAGATGATGCCAACTTTCGAAAGGATCCCAATGCCCAGCCAAATGATGACCAGAGGCAATAGAGCGACGCGCGGAGTGGCATTCATGGCGTTGACGAAGGGATCGCAAACATAGGAGAACTTCTTATACCAGCCGATGGCGATACCGAATGGGACCGCGAAAATAATCGAGAGAAAATAGCCCCAGAAAAATTCGATGCCGCTGACATAGAGGTCATTCCAGATCTCGCCCGAGGTGAAAAGCTGAACGGCGGCTTTAAAGATCAAGGAGGGCGCGCTCATGAACATCGGATTTATGAGTTGCAGGGTGTTTCCGGTCAGTTCCCAAATGGTCAGGAATATGACTACAGCAGTCGTGCCGAGAATCTTCTTTTCCTGGTTTAGATAGAACTTATACGCGGCCGATGCTTCCGCGACGCGTACGTCTAATAGTTGTTCTTCTTGTGCGATTTGAGCCATGTACAGACCCTCCTATTGAATTGGTTAAAAAGCCTGCAGTCGCCTAACCTGCGAACCAGTACCAAATGGACTGGACGTTGTCAATACTGTTCTTCGCTATCATATTGCCTCTGATTGAAGCCCGAACGCAAGGCCTTTCTGCCGGTTCACCTTGACAATCCTTTAGGTATTAAATATTTTGATTTTCAACAATCCTTCAATAGCAGGAGACTGCATGAAACTCCTATTTACTACGCCGCCCATGGGGAACTGGGCGCCATGGGGTGATCGCCATTTGGCGGTAAATTCGCTCCATTCGCAGGTTGCCGGGTTCATCCGCGAAAAGAAAGGTGCCGAGGTTTCGGTGCTTGACTGCCGCGCCCTCGGATTGAACGACGACCAAATGTTGGACGAAATTAAACAGCGCCGTCCCGACGTGGTATTTTTCGGTGCCATGATCGCCGCGGCGGGAGGAGCCGCGCAGCTCAACCGTTTCCACGAGGCGATGAAACGAATCAAGGAAGCTCTGCCGGAAACGATCACGGTGGGCGGCGGGTTGATGTACACCGCCATCCCAAAAAAAATCATGACGGAAAACCCGCAATTGGATTTTGCGATAGTCGGTGTGTTCGGTGATGTCGAATATCCGTTGTGGGAATTGCTCGAGGAGCTCAAGAAGCCGGCACGGAATTTCGCCGATATTCGCGGACTCACTTGGCGCAAGGGCGACGAGGTCGTATTGAATCTAGGCCGTCCAGTGATCGGGAACCTCGATGAGTTACCGATGCCTGCCTACGATCTCTTCCCGATGGACAAATATTACGGCTACTCCGTAATTCCGAACTACAACGAAGCCGTAACTTCCAGAGGCTGCGAAGGGGCGTGTCATTTTTGCTACGAGTGGTGGCTGGTCGATCAGCGCAACCCCCGTGATTTCACCACTCACCGCACGCGTGGCGGCAGAGCTGTCGCCGCAGAAATGGAGCTGCTCAACAAAACGTACGGCGTCAAGGCGCTCACATTTATGGATGACGACTTCAGCTCGGATCGGCAAAAGATGGTCGACTTGGTGGAAGCGCTCGAAGAAAAGAAATTGGACATGAGCTGGTTTTGCTTAAGCCGGGCTCAGAACATGATACGTGACGCCGATCTGGTGCCGCGGCTGCGCAAGGTTGGGATGTATCAGGTCTTGATCGGCATCGATGGGGGCACGGACGAAGAGATCGCCGAGGCGCACAAAGGGCCCATGAAGGTAGGCGTGAAGGAATTGAAAGAGCTTATACAATTCCTGCGCAAGAACGACGTCTCGACGATTTCCACGTATTTGAACGGTTTTTGGGAAGATGACGAAGCAAAGATTCGCCAGCGGGCCAAAGCCGTGGATGAAATCGATCCGGACATCGTCATGATCCAAGTGCTCAATCCGATTCCCGGCTCGCCGATCTACAAAAAGGCGGTTAAGGATAATGTGATCGAGACCGACAATCTCAGCCTGTACGATCTCGAGCATTGCGTCATGCCGACTAAACATCTGACGCGTCATCAGCTCGGCGAACTCACGGGCTGGGCATTTCAATCGTTTTACAGCAAGCCTGGAAGGATCGAGCGCATCTTGAATGGTTACAGCTCGCCCTATGTAAAGATGAAGTTCCTGTCGTTCAAAAACAACGCCGCCAAATACGAGAAGGGCGCTGCGGAAGACGCCGTCGCTATATAGCTGGGGTCGTGCATCAATGGCCTCGCTAAGCCAGACCCGCCCGCTTGAAGGAAAAGTTGCGCTGGTGACCGGTGCCAGCCGCGGTATTGGCGCAGCCGCCGCCAAGCGCCTTGCCGAAGGCGGCGCCGCTGTTGTTGTGAATTACCACCAGAACAAAGAGGCGGCGCGGAAAGTACTCGCACAGGTCGAAAGCGCCGGATCTCGAGGGATGATCTTCCAAGCGGACGTGACGCGGAGAGATCAAGCCGAGCACATGGTGCAAGCCGCTGAGCAGAAGCTTGGTCCGGTCGACGTACTCGTGAACAATGCTTACTTTCCCTTCGAAGTAGGTCCGTTGCACGATCTCTCGTGGGAGAGCTTTCACCGCGCCGTGGAACATGAGCTTGCGGCTTTCTTTTTTTGCGTTGGCGCCTGCCTCCCAGCGATGGAGCAGAAAAAAGAGGGGCGGATCATTGTCGTCAGCACGCGCCTGGTGCAGCAGCCACTTCCGAAGTTGGGGGCTTACGCCGCGGCGAAATCCGCGCTGGAATCCATGGCAAACACGATGGCGATCGAATTAGGCCCCTTGGGTATCGCCGTCAATGTGGTGACGCCCGCCTTTACTCTAACCGACGCGTCGATGATCATGCCTGAGGCGTACCGCGAACGGGTGAAAGAAACTCGACCTCTGAAAAAACATCTTTACCCTGAAGACGTGGCGGGAGCGATCGCGTTCCTAGCCGGCGATGAAGCAAACATGCTCACCGGGAGCCACATTCTGATTACCGGGGGCAGTCACCTGCAACTTTAGATCAAAGAAAAGGGGCGGACGGCAAGTGAGAAATGAAAAACTGCGGTGTTTCTCCTGCATTAAGTACCTTCGTGGTTGTGCTTTCGACTTTTGCAATCCTCATTCTGCATCTCTCGATTAAGTCTTTAGATTAATGTTAACCCTCGACGAGATCGTTGCCAGATTGAAGGAGATCGTCGGCTCCCGGCTCGTTTCAACCAATCCCATCGACAAGATCAATTACCAGCATACCCTGGCGTACGGCGCCTATAGCGCTTTGCCTGACGTCATCGTGCGAATCGAGTCGGATCAGGCGGGCAATCACAAAGTTGCCGAGATTTTAAAATTCGCCAACGAACACAAGATCCCCATCGTCGCGAAAGGCGGCGTCGGTATGGGCATTAGCTCGCCGCTCAAGGGCGGCGTCCTCCTCGACATGCTCGGCATGGACAAGATTCTCGAAGTGAATCCGACCATGCAGTACGTGATCGCCGAAGGCGGCACCAGCGTCTATGCCATCCATCACGCCCTGCGGCAGCATGGGCTCATGCTGCCCAACTTTGGCACCTACGGCCCGGCGGTGGTGATCGGCGCCATGATCAACAAAGGCGGCATCGGTTATGGCATGACCCGCTACGGCTGGATCGCCGACATGGTGCTAGGTTTGGAAGTGATCCTCGCCAACGGTGAAATCATTCGTCTCGGCGCTCTCGCCAATCAAGGTACGCAGTTCGGGCCATTTCAAAAATGGATCCATCTGCCGGACCTATTGGGACTCTTTACGCTCGCCGCCGGCTCGATGGGAATTATCAGCAAAGTTTGCCTGCGCGCCATTGAGGGCAAGCGTGCGTGGCTGCATGACTACTGCTATTCATTTCGCCGCGATCAACTGGCCAATGTTCAGACTTCGCTGATGGAGTTGGTTAAAGGCGAAGTGGTCTACGACATTCATTTCACTGACCGCTGGCAATACCACTGGCCGATGGAGGATGGGCTGTACGACAAAAGTAAAGTTCCGGCCGACGGTTGGTTCTTTTTGAAGACTGTTCTCATGGCGCGGGACGATGAAGAGCTGCAGTTCAAAGAAAAACGGATGCGCCGAATCTATCATGACGCGGGCGGCATCGATGTGCCGGAGATCGCCAATAAGTCGATGGGCGCGAAGGCGCAGGAGTACGGCCCGCACGGTTGGCCCGACTGGCATATCATGGGACCCGGCGGCTGGTGCGGCTCGGTCGTGCGCCATACCGGCATGTTCGCGGTTACGTCGAAAATGTATCCACTGACCTTTCTCAAAGAAATGTACGAGCTTGACGAAGCTGCCAAAAGAGAGTGCGGCATTTGGGACGCGGCCCATTCACCGCAGCACGATAGCTATGTGACACGCGACTTAGCGATCAAGGAAGAGTATTTCGTCTTTTACAATCCCTACGACGAAGAGGACGTCGGCAAACTGCGCAAATGGATGGGCATGGTGCAGCAGTTTAGCAATGAACGCGGCGTCGTCTGGACCGCGCCGACACTGAGCACCAAGGGACCGCTACCATATCATCGATTGGGCAGCTTGTACGACGTGATCAAAGAGATCAAACAGCTGGTCGATCCGAACAACATTCTTAACCCCGGAGCACTTTATTAGCTTAGCTAGCTGAGGAGAAAAGCATGGGACTCGGGAGGCAAGATTTTTCCGGCAAGAAAGTCTCACCGCAAGAGGCCGACGCGGTGGTCGCTGATCTTAAAAAATATCTGATGGATATTGCCGACCGCTGGCTGCTCAAAGGACGCTTTCATTCGGACATGGCCGATGGCACGCTGCCGATGGAGGCAATCAAAGTCTTTTGGCAAAATTGGTACGGGTTCGTCGCCGAGATTAACAATTTCCACGGCGTCGCCTATCAGCGCCACCTGTCTTTCTTCAAACGCCATCCGGAATTGCAAAAACATTTTGCCAACCACGTGGCTGACGAGATGATCCATCCCACGCCGCCGGGTCATATCCAGATTGTGCTTGAGCAGGGTCGCAACTTTGGTTTGACCAACGATGAAATGATCGAATATGAGATGCTGGCAGAGTGCCGAGCGTTTCTCGAATATTACCGCGGCGTACTCTACGAAGGCACCATGGTCGAGTGGTGGGCGTCCTTCTGTGTCGAAGAGGCGGTGGGCCACTGGGCGAGATTCTTCGGCGGCGCGCTGCGTAAAGTTTATAAAATGCCTGAAGACAAGATCGTCTATTTCCGGGTGCACGCCCAAGCGGATCTCGAGGAGCATGACGGCGTCATGGCGCACGCTGATCTTGACTGGACGGTACTCAAAAAAATGCTCGAAGAAGGCAGGGCCGAAACCCGACCAGGTTTTAACTTGGAATACTGCCTGCGCATGGGCACGGCGTACTTTGCTTGGTTTTTCGAGGGCGTTTATCAGTACGTCAAAAAAGAAGGGCTGTACAAAGCTTAATCATGTCCGGGCCAGATTCGACGCAAGCTCTTTCACCGCGTCCGCTGATGCGGATATTGGGCGATTTCGCCAACAGCCAGATCCTCGATGCCGCAATCGAATACGATTTCTTCACGCTCATTCATCAAGGCTTTAAAACCGCCGATGAAATCGCGCACGCGGCCGGCACCGATGGGCGCGCAACCCGTATCGTTCTCGATAGCCTGCCCGCCCTCGGTCTAGTGGAAAAGCGCGATGGTAAGTATTTTCTGACCCCGACAGCTGCTGCTTTCCTGGTGCAGGGGAAGCCGTCGTACATCGGCGACTTCCGTCACGTCGCGCTTGCGCTCTGGGACGGCATGGCGCATCTCAAGGAATCGCTCAAAACCGGTAAGCCGCTCAGCCGCATGGACACCGGCGCCGAGCTCCAAGTCTGGGAGAAGTTGGTGCTCGGTATCATCGTCATTGCGGAGCCGGCAGCGAAGGCGCTTTGTGACGTGCTCAAGATCGGCATTGAACGAAAAGGGCTCAAGGTTCTCGACATCGCCGGCGGTTCCAGCATTTTCGGCATGACGATCGTGTCCCGCGACCCGTCGGCGCAAGTGACTCAGCTCGATTGGCCGAATGTCAACGCCGTAGCCCGGAAGGCCAACAAGAAGCGCGGACTGGATGGCAAGATTCGCTACGTCGACGGCGAACATCACACCGCCGCCATCGAAACGAATCATTACGATCTAGTGATCGCCAGCAACTTTTGCCGCTTCGAGTCACCTAAGGGCAATCAGGAGTTATTTACCAAAGCTTATTCGGCGCTCAACCCCGGTGGCATCTTTGTCGTCAACGACTTCGTGCCCAATGAAGAACGCACCGAACCGACGTTCGCGCTGCGCTTCTCCGTCTACACGCTGACACACACGCCAGAGGGAGAGTGCTGGACGCTGTCGCAGTATTCCGATTGGCTGAAAAAGGCGGGCTTCGCGTCAATTGAGACCCACGGCGATATTCCGAAAACATTGCCGGGGACAATGTTGATTTTGGCGACGAAGATTTAGCAGTCAGCGTTAACCGAATTAACGGCAATGGCCGTGAGGATACGGGCGACCGGCCGGTCGCCCCTACAATGCTGTCGCTTTCATGTCTGCTAATGGCGATCTTCTACAGAATTTTCTTCCCGCCCGTCTCCCAACGGCTCAAGCCGCGGCCTTGCTCCCTGCGACTGGCGATGATGCGGCGCCACTTTTCTTCATCGGAAAGCAGCTCATCTTTCTGATTGGGCGCGTGGGCGGTGATCTGCAAACGGTTATTGTCCGGATCGAAGAAATAGATGCTGCGTTCGCCTTCCGGTCTGAGCCCATCCGCGGCGCGGTTATCGCCCTGAGTCTTGCCGCCGTAACGTTCAACGAGCGCGATCATCGAGTCGAAGTCTTCTTGCCGCACGTCCATGGCCATATGGCAGCCGCGCCCATGCTTTTTGCTTCGCTCCGACAGTTCCACCACTTCAACAAGTCCGATCATCTGACCGTTTTGTACGGGAATCATCGTCTCATTACCGCAAGCTATGGGAACGGCGGTGCCCAACGATTCGGTGTAGAAGGTGATGGATTTTTTGAGATCGCGAGTTTCGAAGACCACGTGGCTGATGCATTCGCTTAGAGGCTCGCAGCGGCGTATGCAAAACTCCAGGTGATTCCCATCGGGGTCATCGAAAAAAATTGACTGGACTAACGGTTTGTCTGCTCCGTGCTCCACGGGACCACTAAACAAATGGTTCGCCGCCTTGAGATTCTGCTGTACCTGGTCGAATCGCTCCCGCGAAACGCTGACAGCGATTCGCGGCGCGGTGCTGGAAGAAGCTCCGGCGCTCACTCCGGGCAGGTGCAGGCCGATGATGTTCTCCCCAGCGAGCACGTAGGTTTGACGCGGACTGCCATCGGGATTGCGCCGGGTGGTCTTGTATTTCAAGCCCAGGACATTGAGGTAGAAGGCTTCGTTCGCCGCCAATTTGCACACTGGAATGGCGATGTGATCGATGGTTTCAACACCAAAACGAACTTCTACGACCATAATTTGTATCCTCCGATACGCAATCGGTTGCGCGTGTGAAACTTACAAAAAACCGGCTCACGCCGTCAACCACTTGTCCAAAATCTCCCCTGGCCCCTCTTTTTTCAGAGAGGGGTAATAGTTTCCTTTTAACACAACCAATTTTATGGGGAAAGTCGGGGAAAGTAGCGAATTTATTTTCCGATGATTCTAACTGATTTCAGGAAATGTGAAATTTCGTTTCCCCAAGCGGCGCGCGCCGGTTTTTTCGATCACGACCGTGTCGCCGCAGCGGATCGAATCCGGCGCGTCCGAGGGCATGGCGCCGGGTTTTAGCACGAAAACGTTGCCTTCGACCAAGGGCAAATCCAGATGCATCGTGTAGGTGGAACTATTGTAGATCTCGCCCTCGATTTCCCCGGTGATCTGCGGCCGGTCTTCGCCGATGCCGCGGCCGTGAAGCAGCATTCCCTTGGGCGTGTGGCCGGTTTCGCGGACGAGCTTCTGATAGAAATTCACGACCTCGCCAAAAGATAACCCCGGCTTCATGAACCTCACTAGTTCGTTGAATACTTCAACGCTGACGTCGAAGGCTCGTTTGAGTTCAGCAGGAATTTGTCCCAGACATGCCGCCTGCACGGTTTGTGCGATGTAGCCGCCGTATTTCGCTTCCAGCTCGGTGTTGATCATATCGCCCGCCCGCAACGGACGGTGGGGTGCGATACGACAGGCCCATGGAACACCTGCGCCTGCGCCCCAATGGGTCATCGACGGATAGTCGCCACCGTTGGCGATGATCGTCTGCCAGATCGTCGCCACCATGTCGTTTTCCATGACGCCGGGTTTGGCCTTCGCAAGGATCGTGGCGACGACTTTATCCAAGATTTCCGCGGCGCGCTCGATCCATGCGACTTCTTCGGGCCCCTTGACCGAACGGGCGTCTTGCAGCAGCTCCGTGGCGTTTTGAAATGTTGCCATGGGAAACGCCGCTCTGACTTTCTCCAGTATTCCGGTCACGACGGTTCCTTCCGGCGCGCGCAGTAAGCCGCTCAAACCACTGACGCCGATCAGCGCTTGATCGAGCTTCAATTCCCTCAAGCGTTCTATAACCGGCTCGCCCCAAGAACGTCGGCTCGGCCGAATATCCGTTACCCAGTCCTGCGCGATGCTCCACCATTCGACTTCATTGCCGCCGCGCACGAAAGCCGTCACCTCGCCCGAAACTGGAAACACCACGGCGACCTCGGTCTGATGGCCGCCGATATGCGTCAGATATCGAACATCGGCTTGAAACTGGTCCCAATGACTTTGATTGGGAAAGCCGATGATCGCGTCGAGCTGTTCGCGGCGCATGCGCTCGCGCACGCGGGACCAGCGCCGTTCGCGCTCCGCGTGGCTGAACTTGGGTAACCCGAATCCTCTTTCACCGCTGTTTATCATCGGCTCGCGTTTCACTCTCTTCGATAATCGTTAGCATATAAAGTGTTGCCGGCAACGGTTCAAGCTCGGGACCTAGCATTGGCCAAACCCAGGTGATAGAGTTTTGGCCGTGCTGATCAGTGGCCTATCGGGCAATTCCATCTTGCAAAACGTTCCCACTAGATCCTCACAAGAGGTACGCATATGCAATACCTAGCCATTTGTGAGGACGATCTATTGTTCCAGTTGATGCGCAACGTTGCGGCAGAGCAGGGAGAGGTCCGCTTTCTCGTCCCCAACGAAAAAATCGCCCGGGCCATTAAACGCCAAGGCGGCAAGGTTTGGCAAGGCGACCTGCTCAAACCAGAGACCTACAAGAAGGTCAAACTGCACCATGTTGACCAAGCGATCGTGTTTGTCCGCCATTCTGACCATCAGGAAGACATCTGCAGGCTGCTCAGAAGTCTGGACAAGAGGGTTTCCATCGTTTCGCTGACTTCCGACAATAACGGCTATAGAGAATCCACAGATCCATTGTTTCGCCATCTCCAGTTGGCCGATATCTTCGAAGAGTTTTGCGCGGTGCAACTCCTCGACACGCTGAACATCAAGAAAGTCGAGCGCATTCGCTCGCTCTTCGCCGACGGCAGAAAGATTCACATATTGCTGCAGCATGATCCCGATCCGGATGCCATTGGCAGCGCGCTAGCTTTGCGCGAATTGCTCGGACGCAATCGTGCGACGACTCCTATTGTAACCTTTGGCAGCATCACACGGCCGGAAAATCTTGCCATGATTCGCTTGTTGGATATTCAAATTGACCAGATCTCCTACGAAGATCTGCACAAGGACGGCGCCCGTTTGGCTCTCGTCGATGTGCAACCGCCCTATTTCGACCGGCCATTGGGAAGAGTGGATTTGGTAGTGGACCATCACCCCAAACGAACTTCGTTCAAAGCGCGTTTCGCTGACTTGCGCAGCGGTTACGGCTCGACGTGTACCATCTTTACCGAATATTTGCGCGCGGCGGACATGGAGCCGTCGCAGCGGTTGGCGACCGCGTTAGTCTACGGCATCAAGACCGATACGCTGTTTCTCGAACGGGGCAGTAATCTCGCTGATCTAAACGCCTTTAATTTTCTCTACCCCATCGCCAATAAGGCGATGATCACGCGCATCGAGCGGCCGGCCTTGCCGCGGGAGGATCTCGAATCGTTAGGGCGCGCGCTTAGCCGGCTGCAAATCGATAACGGCTTGGCCGTCGTCCATATGGGCGATGTCAGCCGCGAGGATGTGATCCCGCAGATGGCGGAGTTTTGCCTGCAAATCGAAGGCGTCGATTGGAGTGTGGTCTCCGGCCTAGTCAATGACCGCGTGGTGATTTGCGTGCGCAATGTCGGCTACGTCAAGAGCGCCGGCGACATCATGAAAAAACTCTACGACGATATCGGCAGCGCCGGCGGCCACCGTGCCATGGCCAAAGCCGTTGTGCCGCTCGATCGTTTCAAGGATCGCTTCGGCGAAGTGAGTGAGAAAGCGATTCGCGATGCAATGCTACCGATGATTATTGACCGTGACCCGATCGAGTTGCAGATTCACTAGCCTCTGGCCTGTTGACATTCTATCTATCTCTGAGCAGATCCCACGTTGACCCTGAAAATTTTCAAACGGTTTGGGCCGATCCGAAACCGTTCCTTGACAACTCGGACCCTCTGGGAATAAGGGTGAGGCGAATTATAAATTCTTCAATGGGGAGGTTCTATGCCTAAGCTACGCCATTTGGCCATTCGGACGGAAGACACAGGGAAACTTGCGTCGTTTTATATGGACGTTTTCGAGATGCAGATGCTCCACAAGGGCAAGGAGGAAGGCGGGGCAATTTTTCTGACCGACGGTTATTTCAATCTGGCGATTCTGCCCAATAATGAGCAGAACGCGCCGAACGGTTTGTACCATTTTGGCTTCGAAGTGGAGAGCGGCGATAAGATCGTCGACCGAATGAAAAAGATCAATCCGAACAAGTTGCCCAAGCCACGCCCCAATGGCCGTCCCTATGCCGAGACCCGCGGCTCCGATCCCGACGGCAACTATTTCGACATCTCGGAGCATGGCTTTGAAAATGTGGTGCCGCTGGGAGAGAAAAAAGCCTAGCCAATTGATCATTTCTCGTGCCGTTGGTCACTGGAATAGAATCGCAGCGTGGGCTACGAGGTCCATCGCTGCGGTTATTGCTGCTCGTGATGGTCGTCGGGTTGCCGACGAGCGCGACTCCCCAGATTCGCAGCAATTTATCCTCCAGTGTGACAAGCGAGAGCATGACTCACGTCTGGGTGGCGCGGGATCGCGGCTTGTTCAAGAAGCATGGCGTCGACATGCAGTTCATTCTCATGCCGCGCAATCCCTTAGCCATCGCCGCTTTACTCGCCGGTGAGATCGACGCCGCGATCATCGGCCCCGGTCATCTTGTCAACGCCGGATTGAGCGGCGCGGAACTCGCCGGCATCGCCAACTTCAATCAGAAGCTAGACTTTCGCCTTAACACGCGCCCCGACATCAAGAAGCCGGAAGATCTGCGCGGCAAGCGGATCGCGGTGAGCGGTCCGGGATCGACGTCGCATCTGGTGTCGATGTTGGCGCTTCAAGGTCTCAATCTCGACCCCGTTCAAGCGAAGATTGCTTTTCTGACGATACCGGGGACTGAAATGAACCGGCGCTTGGCGCTCGAGAGCGGCAGTGTCGATGCCACCACGCTTAGAGGCGCGATGGGCGAGGTCTATGCCAACAAAGGTTACACCTTGCTTTATAACTTGAAGTCCGCCGGCGTGACCCTGCCGCAGAACATGATGGTGACGACGCGGCGCACGGCGGCGACAAAGCCGCAGGTGATCGAAGGCTATTTGAAAGCCATGATCGAGGCGATCGCGATGATCAACGATCCAGCCAACAAGGAACTGGTAAGCCGGCTCTTGGCATCGAACCTGCGTTTGAGCAGTCCGGCCGATATCGAGGAATCCTATCAAGCCGTGATCACCAACTACGAGCGCGCGCCGCACACCAGCGTGGAGGGAATGAAGCGGCTGCAAAAACTCTTGATCCAGCTCAATCCAAAGATCTCCGAGGTGCGGGTTGAGACGCTTATCGATGACTCTTTCATGAACAGGCTCGAAAGCTCCGGGTTCATCCAGAGTCTGTATAAGAAGAATTGATAATCCACACGCCATAATAATTTCATTGAAGATGGAGACCGTGAACCGTGAGAACTGAGAATATCACAGTGGTCGTAGTCGGCGGCGGCAGCGCTGCCTTTGAAGCGGCGGTTGCCGCGAAACAGACGGGCGCGCCGAAAGTCGTCATGCTCGAAAAAGCGCCGGAACCTGAGTTCGGCGGCAACGCGCGTTTTTCGCACACCGGCTTTCGCTGGGTATTTTCCGGCGCGGATGAGATTCACGAATTCCTGCCGGACATGGATGAAGCGACATTTAAGAAACTTCATTTGCCGGCTTACACGGCGGAACAATTCCATGCTGACTTGCAGCGCGTGACCCGCGGTCGCATCGACAAAGAACTTGCCGATGTCGTTGTGCAGCAGTCCAATGCGGCGATTCACTGGATGCGCGAGGTCGGTATCAAGTGGGATATCGATAGTTACGTTGTTATCGACGGGCGCTACTACTTCGAGCCCGGGTTAGTGATTCATCCGACTGGCGGAGTCGGTGGTGGTCTGGCCCAGCTCATGCAGTGGCGCGAAATCGCGACTAAGATGGGCATCGAGGTGCGCTACGAGTCGCGCGTCTCGGCGCTGCTCGGCAACGATCGGCGCATCGAAGGGGTGCGTATATCGGATCCTAAAGAAGAGTACGAGATCCGCGCCAGCTCGTTGATTCTTTGCGCCGGTGGCTTTCAAGCCAGCGCGGAAAAGCGCGCGCGCTATCTCGGCGCCAATGCCGACTTGATGAAAGTACGCGGCAGCAAGCATGACACGGGCGAAGTGCTCATGATGGCGATCGACCTGGGCGCCAAGACGGCGGGCCACTGGCAGGGCGCGCATGCAACACCGATCGATGCGACTTTTCCCGACGTCGAGATCAGCAACAAGGCGAATCGCTATGGTTACACCTACGGGATTACCGTTAATTCGCTCGGCCAGCGTTTTTTTGATGAAGGCGAAGCACGCCATTCCTACACGTATGCCAAGACTGGTTGGGCTGTGCTCGGCCAACCGGGCGCGATCGCTTACCAGATCTATGATCAGAAGGCGACCTCGCTGTTGAACAAACGCTATTACGAATTTTCCCATCCGATCGAAGCGAACACAATCGACGAACTGGCGGCAAAGATCAGCATCGAGCCCGCCGTGCTGAATCACACGATCCGTGAATTCAATAGTGCCGTCCGCAAGGAGATTCCGTTCGACGCAACTAAACTAGACGGCAGATGCACGGAAGGGATCACGCCGAAGAAGTCCCACTGGGCCGATACGATCGACAAACCGCCGTATTGGGCGTACGCCGTCACCGGCGGCATCACGTTCACCTTCGGTGGATTACAGATCAATACCCAAGCGCAGGTGCTGAACACCTCCAACAATCCAATCCGAGGCTTGTTCGCCTCCGGTGATATTGTTGGCCTGTTTTTCCACAACTACCCGTCATGCACCGGACAGACACGTAACGTCGTGTTCTCACGGTTGGCTGGGCGAAACGCAGTGGCGATGGGGCTTTAGGTATGTGGGCGTTTTAAATCTCAGACGCCGGATTTGTTTCAAGTCGCGAATTCGGAATGAATTGTGGATTAGCCTGCCAGTTAATCGCCATTGACCGATTGTAGGGGGGGTGAAACCCGCCCCTACAAAATATCGATGACACCAATTCCTTCACGGTTAACTACCTTCGTACGATAGCGTTTCGACAGACGCGCGACGCGTTCGATCACACGATCCGCCACTTGGCCTTCGGCGAGCAATGGCCTTCCTCGTTGCGGACGTGGACGGCCGAAGCCTTGGTCGATCGGATGGATCTTAATTTCCTTAAGTTTGTTTTTGCTGAACTGGCAGACGGCGAAC
>DASPXM010000167.1:0-2595 GCA_035637295.1 Verrucomicrobiia bacterium | reverse complement strand
CGGCTGACACGCAGAAATTAAATGTGATTGAGAATACCGGATGTCGGCGAGTTGGGCTGCTTCGAGAAATACGACAACGTTTTTGAGCCCGCCATTGGCATCGACGAGATAACTTTCGTCAGCCATTCCTCAATCTCTCTGATCAAATCCGCCGGTTCGAACGGCCGCTTCTACGATGTTGTGCGCCCTAAGACCCAGGATCGTGCTCAGAACCTGGCGGTTGGTGAAATCATCATCTACCACTAGAATCGTTGCCATAGTTTTAATCTGCCAAGAATTTCTCGACGTCTGCCGGCGGCACTGCCGGGCTGAAGATGTAACCCTGAATCTCGTCGCATTTCAGCAACTGCAAGAGCTGTAACTGCTGCTCGGTTTCTACGCCTTCGGCGATCACTTTTAGATTCAACGAGCGTGCGAGGGAAATAATCGCAGTGACGATCGACATGTTTTTGGAATTCGTTTCCAGGTCAAAGATAAACGAGCGATCGATCTTCAGGGCGCTGACCGGCAGTTTCGCAAGGTAGCTCAAGGAAGAGTATCCGGTGCCGAAGTCGTCAATGACGATGTCCACGCCCAGCTCGGTCAATTTCTGCAATTTCTCGATATTTTGCTCCATATTTTCCATGAGGAGATTTTCGGTGATCTCCAGATCCAGGGCGCCGGCGCCGCACTTTGCGGCCGCTTCCGCGATGCTGACGGCGAAGTCCTTCTGCTTGAGTTGCAGCGGTGAAACATTCACGGAAACCCTGGGTGGGTGCGCCAACCGGCGCGCCCAGCTTTGATAATCCGCGGCGGCCCGTTGCAAGACCCACTTGCCGGCGTCGATGATTAAGCCACTTTCTTCCAGGATCGGGATGAACGCGCCGGGATAGACCAGGCCCTTTTCCGGATGGCTCCAGCGCAACAAACCTTCGAGTCGCATAATTCGGTTGGTGTGAGCGTCGATTATAGGCTGGTAGTACAGGACGAATTCGTCGTTTTGTAATGCCCGCTGAAGCCGGTTTTCGAGCGTGAGTTTCTCCGCCATCCGAGCGTTCATTTGCGCCGTGAAAAACAGATAACGATCCGCAGACGATTTGGCTCTTTGCAACGCCGTCTCAGCGTTGCTGAGCAGCTTCTCGGCGTCTTTGGCGTCCAAGGGATAGATGGAGGCGCCGCCCTTGAGAGTCACCCGCATTTCCTCGCCCTCGACGCGAAACGGAGCGGCGGCGATGTCGCGCAATACCTCTTCCAAGAAGTGGGCGATCTCGGCATCGTCCTTGATCGAAGGGAGATAAGCGGCAAAAGAGCTTCTTGTCACGCTGGCCAGCCAGGCGGTGTTTTTGACTTTGCCGGTAAGCCGTTCGGTCATCTCCTTGAGCAATGCATCGCCGGTGTGACGGCCGAAGGTGTCATTGATGGTGTTGAATCGCTCCACGTCGAGCACGATCATGCCTGCCCGTTGCTTATCGTCGCGCGCTGCGTGCACGAGCTGGTTGACTCGATCACAAAAAAGGGCCCGGTTGGGGAGTCCGCTCAAGTTGTCGTAGTAAGCGAGGTAGTTGATCTTCTCTTCGTTGTCGATGTATTGCAGGGCGAAGGAAAGGTCCGCGGCTAAGTCCACCAGTAAGCCGATTTCCTTTTCGTTGAAAAAGCCCAGTTTTGAGGCGTAGAATTCGACCACGCCCATGACGTTTTTTGTCGCGATGAGCGGCAATGCCACCGCGGCACGGTGGCCGCGCGCAAGAGTCTGTTTCTTCCATGACTCCATCCGCTCCTCTGATTCAATGTCGTTGCACAGAACCGGTTCCCGGCGGGCCAGGGCTGCTTGCGCAATCTCGTGGACGGCTTCGCCATGGGTTGGGGAGGACGTATTGGGAGTGCGCGCATAGAGCGCCTCGACTTCGGCGCACGCCGCGGGCGCAAGTTGCGCGCCGGGTGAATCTACCAGGCTGATCGCGACCATGCTGAACTGCCCATGCTTGACGGCGACCCTGGCTGCTTCCTGCAAAAATTCGTGGCGGTTTCGAATGCGGACAATCGCCGAGTTGATGTCGCTGGAGACCTCGCGAATGCTGCTCAAGCGTTCGAGTCGTCCCTGGCTCTCCTGGAGCGCCAGCTCGGCGCGCTTGCGCTGGCCAACCTCTTGAGTCAAACGAAGATTGATTTCTTCCAGCTCATCTACCTTGTCCGACAATTTGTTGGTCATTAGGCGCAGGTGCTCGCGGTCAAAGGCTGCGCTCAAATTGTACGAAGGCGCCGGCTCTTTCAGATGGAGCGCCGCGTGAACCGCGCTTAGAATTTCTTGCGGCTCGGCAGGCTTGAGGATGAGGTGCGAGACTCCGCAAGCCTTGGCGAGTTGTCGCGCTTCGCCTTCCAGGAATGTCGCCGTGTAGAAAATTACGCGTGTTTGAGCCAGCGATGCGTCGGCCCGGAGTTGGCGGACGAACTCGAAGCCATCCATCGTCGGCATCAGAATATCGGTAATGACGAGATCGGGATGCTCTATTCGAGTTTTGGCCAGGCCTTCAGAGCCATCCGAGGCTTCCAGGACGCGATAAGACTCATAACCCAACACCGTCTTGATGAGTTTGCGGTTGGTCGGCTGATCGTCCA
>DASPXM010000166.1:0-15668 GCA_035637295.1 Verrucomicrobiia bacterium | reverse complement strand
CTTGAGGAATGCCCTTTATTTCCGTGCATGTACGTAAGCTTGTCGGCTCTTGCTACGGAGCTGGGAATCGGACTCGGGTTTGGCGCTGACTTTATGCAAAAAAGCGCGGGTTGGCAAACCAAGTTGGCCCATGCTTACGCGACCGCTGGTTGATTAAATCGTCCTTTTATGTTTATAAGAAAATAGAGCCTTCTTCTACCGTAATTACGGAAAATTACGATGTTATTTGACTTTGCTAATGTCCTAGTGTTTACGGCATTAGGACTTGGGTTTGTGGGGGTCAATCTGCTGATCGGAAAACTGCTCCGACCGGCGAATCCTCAGGCCCGAAAACTGTCCACTTATGAGTGCGGCGAGCCTTCAATGGGCAGCGCATGGGTGAACTTCAACATTCGTTTTTACATCGTGGCGCTAATCTTTATCATTTTCGAGGTTGAAATTGCTTTTATCTTTCCCGTGGCTACGGTTTTCCGCCGTTGGGTCGACGGTGGGGTGGGGGTTTTTGCTCTGATCGAGGTGCTGGTTTTCGTCGGCATTCTCTTTCTTGGTTTGGTTTACGCATGGGCCAAAGGTGATTTGGAATGGGTAAAAAAGGTTAAGGCCTAATGCGGTTAGGAGATATGCAATGAAACCGTTAATAAATTCATTACCCGAAACAGTTTTCACGACCAAAGTGGACGATATTTTGAACTGGGGCCGAGCCTCCTCACAGTGGTACATGCTTTTCGGCTTAGCCTGCTGCGCGATCGAGCTGATGCAAACCGGCGGGCCGCGGGCCGATTTGGATCGCTTTGGCGCCGTGCCGCGAGCTACGCCCCGGCAATCCGATCTGATGATCGTCGCCGGCACACTTACTTACAAAATGGCCAAGCGGACCAAACTGCTCTACGATCAGATGCCCGACCCGAAGTACGTTATCTCGATGGGCAGCTGTGCCAATTGCGGCGGGCTCTTCCAGTTGGCTTATTCGGTTTGCAAGGGCGTCGACAAAATCGTTCCCGTCGATGTCTACGTCCCTGGCTGCCCGCCACGTCCCGAGGCGCTCACCGAAGGGTTACTGCGAATTCAAGATAAGATGATGCGCGAGCGTTGGCTGGTTAAGCCGTCGCATCCCGTGGAGGAAGCGGCCGGAGCCTAAACCAAAGATGGAGGCGAAAGATATTTACGCGGCTCTGGAGAAACAATTTCCCGGCAAAGTAAGCGAGTTCAAGGGAGAGGTTTTGGAGCCCTATTTGTCGGTGGATGGTGCGTCCATCGTCGAGATCTGCCGATATCTGCGTGACAGTGCTGGTCTGAATTTCGCAGTGTTGTCGGATTTGACCGCGCTCGATTGGCCGAAGGAAGAGAAAATCCAAGTCGTTTACCATCTGTTCTCCTATTCGCATAATCATCAAATTGTCCTCAAGGTCGATCTGCCGCGCGCCAATCCAAAAATCGCTACGGTCGAAGGCGTGTGGAAGGTCGCGAACTGGTTCGAGCGCGAGGTTTACGATCTGTTCGGTGTCATTTTTGAGGGCCACAGCGATCTGAGACGCATCATGCTGCCGGAAGATTGGGTAGGATACCCGCTGCGCAAGGACTACGTCGAGGAAGAAGAATACGACGGCATCAGCACGCAGCGCGCGCCGCTGGTGGAAAAACTGCTGCGATAGGATAGCCATGAACGAGACCGCTCAAGCCGAACCTGGTTTTTTTGCCGAAGAGATGACCATCAGCGTGGGGCCGCAACACCCGAGCACGCATGGCGTGCTGCGCTTCGTGGTCAAAACCGACGGCGAAGTGATTAATGAGGCGATTCCCGACGTCGGGTACCTCCATCGTTCGATTGAAAAGATCGGCGAGAAAGTGACCTATCATGGCTATGTGCCTTATACCGATCGCGCCGACTATCTAGCCGCAATGTTCGCCAATCAGGCTTTCTGCCTGGCGGCGGAAAAGTTGGCGAAAACCGAAGTCACTCGTCGGGGGGAATTCTGCCGCGTGATCGCGTGCGAGCTCAATCGCATCGCCAGTCATCTAATTTCCGTCGGTACCTTCGGTCAAGATATCGGCGCCATGACCCCGTTCGTGCACGCCCTGCGCGAGCGCGAAACGATCAATAATCTCATGGAGGAGATTTGCGGCGCGCGGCTGACCTACAACTATATTCGCATCGGGGGTGTGGGCTACGATATTCTTCCTGAGACCTGCACGAGAATCGTCGAATTCTTAGACCACTTCGAACCGATTGTCGATGAGTTTAATCGTCTACTTTCCGGGAACAAGATTTTCATCGAACGGCTCGCTGGGGTGGCGGTCGTCACCAAAGAAGAGGCGTTTTCCTATAATCTGGTCGGGCCTAATCTGCGCGGTTCGGGAGTGAAGTGGGATATTCGTCGCGATATCCCTTACTCGATCTATCCTGAATTGGAGTTTGACGTCCCCATCGGCACGGCGCATGTGGGAAAACTCGGCGATAGCTTCGACCGTTACTGGGTGCGCATTCGCGAGATGCAGGAGAGCTGCAAGATTTTACGCCAGTGCCTCAAGATGATGCCCAAAGGCCCGGCAATCGCGAAGGTGCCGCGTAAATTTAGACCGCCGGCGGGCGAATGTTATGCCCGCGTCGAAGCGCCGCGCGGCGACATGGGTTTTTACGTCGTCAGCGACGGCAGCGAGTATCCTTATCGTGTAAGGATTCGCACCGGCTCTTTTGCAGCAATGAGCATCATCGACAAACTGAGCAAAGGAATAATGGTTGCGGACCTGATCGCTTTGATCGGTAGCCTCGATGTCGATGCGCCGGAGATCGACCGCTAAATCCCGGTCACGACACTCATGCAAGCTTATCTCGACCAGCTTATTCAAAACGGCGCCTTTGCCGGCGTGCCCAGAGAACTCGTGTACGCCGTCGCGATGGTGCTCGCCGCGTTCGTGGTGCTTTCGGCGTTCGTTGCTCCGCTCGCCGGAGTGACCAGTTGGCTGGAGCGACGCGTGTGGGCGCGCATGCAGTCCCGCGTCGGACCCAACCGGGTCGGGCCGCAGGGAATTCTTCAGTGGCTGGCCGACGGCATCAAAAACCTACTTAAAGAAGATTTGATTCCCTCGGCAGCGGACGCGAAACTTTTCTCGCTGGCGCCCTACGTCGTTTTCATGGGCTTTCTTTGCACCTTTGTCGTCATTCCCTTCGGCGGCAATCTGATTGTCGCTGATCTCAATATCGGTATTTTTTACATTCTAGGCGTAACCTCGCTCGTCGTGGTCGGGATTCTCATGGCGGGCTGGGCGTCCAACAACAAATGGTCGCTCCTCGGCGGCATGCGCTCTGCGGCGCAGATCGTCAGCTACGAAATTCCCGCGGGCCTTGCCATACTCACGATTGTCTTCTTGGCCGGCACGATGAGTATGCAAGGAATCATCAAAGCCCAAGGGTGGGGACCATGGGACTGGTTTCTGTTCCATAATCCGTTCACATTCATGGCGTTTTTTCTCTATTTCACGGCGGCGCTCGCCGAGGGAAATCGGACGCCATTCGATATTCCGGAGGCAGAATCGGAGCTGGTCGCCGGCTACGTGACCGAATACAGTGGCATGCGCTTTCTGTTCTTCTTCTTTGCCGAGTGGGGCAATCTGTACGTCATCGGCTCGGTGGCCACGACATTGTTCCTGGGCGGTTGGCAAGTTCCACCGTTGTGGATCTTCGACAACAATCCGGTTCTCCTGGGCATCGCTCAATTCGTGACCTTTTTCTTGAAAGCTTACCTGTGGGTGTTCGTCGCCATGTGGGTGCGCGCGACGCTGCCACGGGTGCGTGTCGACCAGCTGATGGCGCTTTGTTGGAAATATATGGTGCCGCTGGCGTTCCTTTGCATGCTGGGAACCATTGGCTTTCTGTTTGTGCCGGATGATGTGCGCCGCATCATCAGCGCGGCGACTTTGGGATTTGCCATTGCCGTCGCGACCATTTTCTTTCTGCGGGTGGCGTTTCAGATTCGTCACGCCAGGCCGGAGTTGTATTGGAAGCCGCATATTTAACCATTGAGGCATTATGAACGTCGTAAGCTACGCAAAAGATATCTGCCAGGCGATCGCATCCACCTTCGAGGGGATGTCGATCACCTTTTCGCACCTCATGCGCCGGCCGATGACGATCCAGTATCCGGACAAGATTCCGGTGCCGATCCAAGAAACTTTGCCGCTCCGATATCGAGGCATTCTCGAAGTCGACATGGATATTTGCACCGGCTGCCTGGCCTGTGAAAGAGACTGCCCGATCACCTGCATCACGATCGGCATCGAGATGAATAAAGAAACCAAGCAGCGCCAGTTTACCCACTTCGACATCGATGTCTGCAAGTGCATGTATTGCGGTCTTTGCTCCGAGGCCTGCCCGACCGGAGCGATTCGTCATTCCCAGGAATTCGAAGGGGCGAGCTACAATCCCGCCGGACTGGTGCGCCACTTCGCGCCGCAACCGCAGAATCTCTACAAGCCAAAAAAGGGCGGAGAGACGGACCCGAAACTCGTGACGAAGGTCGATATCGGACTCAAGTATCTCGATGAATTTGCTACTCCGGATGGAGGAGGAGCCGCAGCGGAGGAGGGAAAGCAGCCGTAGCCAGGCCGCGAGCGAATAATAAACCGCGCCCCTTGATTCGAATCGGATCTTCCGGTAAGTGACCCAAAACGTCTTCAACTTTCGCGATCCCAACAGTTAGAAAAAGTATGAGTATGGCGACGGCGGTTTTTTATCTAATCGCTCTCATTACGGTGGTTTCCGCCGGGATGGTGGCTTTTTCGCGAAACATCATATATTCCGCGTTTTCTTTGCTCGGGACCTTTATGGGTGTCGCCGGGCTTTACGTTTTTCTCGGCGCCGACTTCGTCGCCGCCGTCCAGCTCTTGATTTACGTCGGCGGTATCCTGGTCTTGATTCTCTTCGCGGTCATGCTGACGCATCGCATCACCGACGTGCAGATCACCAATCGCGCCGCGGGAAGAATTCCCGCTCTGATCGTGGTCGGCATCTTCATCTATCTTTTGATCGAGGCCATCACGGCAACCCCGTGGGTTAAAGCCAAGGAAGTGGTTTACGCCGCGACGACGGCCAAGATCGGCGATCTCTTTTTGGATACCTATTTGCTCCCGTTCGAGTTGGCATCGTTGGTTTTGCTGGCGGCTCTGATCGGTGCGGTGGTGCTGTCGCGGAAGGAAATCAAAGAGTAGCCATGTCGCCCAACGAGCTCTCTTCGTATCTCATCATCGGCGCAATTCTTTTTTCTCTCGGATTGTTCACGGTTCTGACGCGGCGCAACGCGATCAGCGTGCTCATGGGCGTCGAGTTGATTCTCAATAGCGCTAACGTCAACTACGTGGCGTTTTCGCATTTTGGCAGCGGCAATGCCGACGGCCAGATCTACGCGATTTTCGTCATCATGTTGGCCGCCGCCGAAGCCGCAGTGGGCTTGGCCATCGTTCTGGCGATTTTCCAGCTCTTTCACACGATCGATGTGGAGGCGGCGGAGACGCTGAAAGATTGATGGATTTTAGATTTTCGATTTTGGATTTTGGATTCTCGGAAAGGTGCGACACGCTAATCCGTAATCTCCCGTTGTTTCTTTTTTCCCCAATCGAAAATCCAAAATTTAAAATCCAAAATGGGCGGGGCTTGGTTTAGGTTAATGGATAATCCGATACAAACCGATTTCATTCGCTGGATCGTTTTCTTGCCTTTGCTTGGCGCGATTGTCAATGGCTTGGTCGGGGCAAAGATCCAAAAGCGCATGGGCAAGGACGCGATCAGCTTTATCGCCTGCGCGCCGGTCGTCATTGCCTTCGGCCTCTCAGTTTACGCTTTCTTCCTGCTCAAAGATCTCGAACCGGAAAAGCGATTTCTTATCGACAACCTTTATCGGTGGATCGATCTCGGCTCGTTGAAAGTCGACATGGCTTTCATGGTGGATCCGTTATCGGCGGTGATGATCCTCGTCGTTACCGGCGTCGGCGGTCTCATTCATATTTACGCCACCGGCTATATGCACGATGACCAAGCCTTCTGGCGTTTCTTCGCTTACCTCAATCTGTTCATGGCGGCGATGCTCACGCTGGTGTTGGGCGACAGTTTGCTGCTGCTCTTTGTCGGTTGGGAAGGCGTGGGCTTGTGCTCTTACGCTCTCATCGGCTTTTGGTACACCGATCACAGTAACGCGCGCGCCGGCAACAAGGCGTTCATCGTCAACCGGGTCGGTGATTTTGGTTTTGTCTTGGGCATGTTTTTACTTTTCTGGACGCTCGATGCCCAGGGTCATGGCTCGCTGACGTTTCGCGAAATGGTGAAATGGGCGCCGACGATTAAAGAGCAAATGATTTGGGGCATGCCGGTCGTGACTCTCGCTACGCTTTTTCTGTTTGTCGGCGCCACCGGAAAGTCGGCGCAGATACCGCTTTTTGTTTGGCTGCCGGACGCCATGGCGGGCCCGACGCCGGTCAGCGCGCTGATCCACGCGGCCACCATGGTGACCGCCGGCGTCTACATGACGGCGCGGATGAACGTTTTCTTTTCTATGGCGCCGGACACTCTGAATGTCGTCGCCGTGATCGGCGTCGCGACGGCGCTGCTCGCCGCGACCATTGCGCTGACTCAATACGACATCAAAAAAGTTCTCGCCTATTCGACGGTCAGCCAGCTCGGTTACATGTTCATCGGCGTCGGCGTCGGCGGTTACGCCGCGGCGATATTTCATCTGATGACCCACGCCTTCTTCAAAGCCTGTCTGTTCCTCGGGGCCGGCAGCGTGATCCACGCGATGCACCATGAGCAAGACATGCGCAAGATGGGTGGACTCAAGCAATATATGCCGGTGACGTTCATTACCTTTTTCATCTCGGTGCTTGCCATCGCGGGGACGCCGTTAACCGCGGGCTTTTTCTCCAAAGACGAAATCCTGTGGTTGGCCTTCTCGAGCGCGCACGGCAACAAATTCATTTGGCTCTTAGCCGTTATCGGCGCAGGCATGACCGCCTTTTATATGTTCCGCCAGTTCTTCATGGTTTTCTTTGGCGACTGCCGGGCCGATCACCACACTCGAGAACATCTGCACGAATCTCCCAGCGTCATGACCCTGCCGCTTGTTGTGTTGGCCGTTGGTGCGCTGACTGCCGGTTATATCGGGCTGCCGGGCGTGTTTGGCGGAAGCCAATTCGCCCATTGGCTCGAACCGGTTGTGGGTGCCCACGTCGAAGAGCAGCCAAACCACGCGCTCGAGTTGGGTCTGATGGCCGTCTCGATTTCTGTCGCGGCTTTCGGCTTCTTGGTCGCTTACTTGATGTACTACCGCGGCGCGCTTGCACCCGAGACGTTTGCAAAACTCGCTGGCGGGTTTTTTTATCGCTTGTTCGACCGCAAGTGGTATGTCGATGAGGTTTACCAGGTGATCTTCGTCAATGGCACGCTGCTGCTCGCGCGCATCGGCGCGTTGTTCGATCAGTACATTATCGACGGCATCGTCGACGGCTCCGCGTCGCTGACGCGCCTGGCTGCCTGGCTCAACGGGCTGTTTGACAACTACATCATCGATGGCATCGTCAACGCGATTGCCAATATTACTTTCTGGATCGGCAATAAGTTCCGCAGAGTGCAGACCGGCAACATCAACAGTTATCTTTACGGCATTTTAATCGCGGTGGTCGTCGCCATCATCGTCAAGATTCGCTACTGGAGCTGATGTTTGGGGAGAATGTAGAAGATGGATAACGTTCTCAGTTACATGACCTTTATTCCCGTTGCGGGGGCGGCGCTCGTGCTGGCGCTACCGAATAATGCCAAGCTGATTCGCTGGGTTTCCGCTGCGGCTACGGTGCCGCCGCTGCTGATGGCCATTTGGCTCTTCGCCAACTTTGATCGCAACAAAGTCGGTTTTCAGTTCACCGAGAAGTATCAATGGATTCCAGCCTATAACATCAGCTACTACATGGGAGTCGACGGTCTCAGCATCTCTATGGTGCTGTTGACAGCGCTCCTTTGTTTTCTGTGCATCTTCGCTTCATTTGGCATCGAAAAAGCCGTCAAAGGCTATTTCGCGCTGTTTCTCATGCTCGATGCGGGCATGATGGGAGTCTTTTGCGCGCTGGATTTTTTTCTCTTTTACATCTTCTGGGAAGTGATGCTCCTGCCGATGTATTTTCTCATCGGCATCTGGGGCGGACCGCGGCGTGAGTACGCGGCGATCAAGTTTTTTCTCTATACGCTCTTCGGCAGCGTGTTGATGCTGCTCGCGATCCTCGCTCTCTACTTCACCGTTGAGCCTCACACTTTCGACATGACGGTGCTGATGGCGCAAGGCAACAAGTACAGCACGCAAGTGTTGCCGATGTGGCCGTTCAATGAGCTGCGCTGGGGCTTTCAACACGTTATTTGGATGGCGCTGTTTATCGGCTTTGCGATCAAGATACCGGCATTTCCGTTTCATACCTGGTTGCCGGATGCCCACGTGGAAGCGCCGACGGCAGTTTCCGTCATCCTCGCTGGAGTGCTGCTGAAGATGGGCACCTACGGCATCCTGCGCATCAATTTCCCGATGCTTCCCGCGGCGACCGCCGATATGGCTTTCTGGTGTTTGGGCGCGCTCGGCGCGTGGAATATTATTTATGGCGCCCTTTGCGCCATGGCCCAAACGGATCTCAAAAAATTAGTCGCGTATTCCAGCGTGAGCCATATGGGCTACGTGATGCTCGGCATGGCGAGCTTCACGACACAAGGTATTAACGGCGCGGTGCTGCAGATGTTCAACCACGGCACAATCACCGGCATGCTGTTCCTTTTGGTCGGCGTCATCTACGATCGGGCGCATCACCGTGAGATTGACGGCTTCGGCGGCATAGCCACGATCATGCCCATCTATACGGGTGTTACCGCCTTGGCGTTCTTCGCTTCGATGGGCTTGCCCGGACTCTCAGGATTCATTTCAGAAGTCCTCGTCTTGCTCGGCACATGGCAAAAGTATCCGGTACTGACAATTCTCGGCGCGGCCGGCGTGATTCTCACAGCGGGCTATCTGCTCTGGACGATCCAACGCGTTTACCTCGGGCCGCCCAATGAAAAATATCTTAAAATGACGGAGATCAACGGCCGCGAAATGTTCACGCTGGTGCCGTTAGGCGCGATTGTGATCATCGTCGGCGTCTATCCGAGCGTGGTCTTAGATCTGTTGCGCGCTTCGTTGGATCAAATCAATCAAATCGTCATTCCGCATCTCTAAAGCCCGACCATGGATCTCAAAAACGTCGGCAGTCTCAGCTTCTTCTATCCGGAGCTCATTCTCTCCGGAACGATATTACTGCTGATTGTTATCGATCTGCTGATGCGCAACAAACGTGGCCTTGCCATTATCGCGCTGGCCGGAAGCGCAGCGGCACTGATCGCGACTTTCGATCTTTACTGGGCGCAGCCGGGTTGGCTATTTCACCGGATGATGATCCTCGACAAGTTCAGTCTCTTTTTCAAAGTCTTCGCCCTGGCGGCGACGATACTGTGCATCTGGATGTCGCTCGGCAGCAACGAAATCAAGCAAGTCCACGAAGGCGAATACTACACGCTGCTGCTCACTTGCACGCTCGGCATATTTTTCATGGCCTCGTCGAGCAACCTGTTGATGGCGTATTTGTCCTTGGAGTTAGTCAGTTTGACTTCCTACGTTCTCACCGGTTTTTTGCCTCATAACCGGCGCTCCAGTGAAGCGGCGCTTAAGTATCTGATCTATGGCGGTGTCGCCTCGGGCACAATGATCTACGGCATGAGCTGGATATTTGGTATGACCGGCAGCCTCGATTACAGTGCGATTCAAGCCGCGCTGGCACAGAACGGGATCAGCAAAGCTACCCTGTTCATGGCTTTCGTCTTTATCATGGCGGGGTTCGGCTACAAGATCGTTTTCGTGCCGTTTCACATGTGGTCGCCGGACGTTTATCAAGGAGCGCCGACGCCGTTCACGGCGTTTCTCTCAGTTGCTTCCAACGCTGCGGGGATGGCCATCATGATCCGGTTTTTCTTTCCCGGCGTGTCGCGCATGGTGACCGGCGGCGATTGGACATTCGTATCAGGCGTGGAGTGGCCCCACGTGCTTTTGTTCCTCAGCATGATCACTATGACCGTCGGAAATCTTTGCGCTCTGAACCAGAGAAACCTCAAACGCATGCTCGCCTATTCGGGCATTGCTCATGCGGGCTACATGCTCATGGGCCTCGCGGTGCTCAACAATGACGGGCTCTCGGCAATTCTTTTTTACGTGGTGGTTTACCTCATTATGAATCTGGGCGCGTTTCTCGTCGTCGGCATGATCGCCAACGTCACCGGCGATGAGGACATTGAAACCTATCGCGGACTCGCCTGGAGAGGAGCCATCGTGCCGGCAGTTTGTCTGGCGGTGTTTCTTTTCTCGCTCACCGGCTTGCCGCCGTTCGCTGGATTTATCGGAAAATTTTTCTTATTTTCCGCCGTGCTCAAGCAGGGCGGCGCCTTCGCCGCGCTCGCGGTAATCGCTGCCATCAATAGCGTCATATCGCTCTACTATTATGCGAAGGTTGTCAAGACGATGTTTCTCGATTTTCCCAATCCGGAGGATAAGACGATTTCCGTCGCGCTCGATGGTTTTGCTCTGTTAATTCCGCTCACGGTGCTGACGGTCGTTTTCGGCATCTACTTTTCACCGCTGGTCCGTTACACCAGCCAATCGCTCAGTTTCTTCGTAAAATAAGCCGCGCCGATCGCAGGTCGGTATAGGGGCACGGCAGGCCGTGCCCCTACAGTCGAATATGTGCCCTCACGCGAGCCCGTAAATCTTCAACTGCCCCTCTCCGTTCAATGTTTGCCATTTTCGGCGGTTCGCCATTGTCACGGATGTCTTCCTGGCCCGTTCCCTGGGAAACCCGGGTACTTCCTAGGCGCTACGACCGTCGTCGGTGACGCTCCCGTCTGGCCCTACGATTGCGCTGTCAAGGCGTGTCCGAGGGAGGCAGTTATGCTGAAGGTATTCAAACCGCTCATCGCCGGCGTAATGTTCGCGTGCTGGATCGCGCCGGCACCGGTATTCGGGAATTCGCCGACGGAGCAGATCCAGGAAACCATTCAACAAGTTTTGAAAGTTGTCAGCGGCTCGGCGGGAAATGACGAAGAGCGCAGAGACCGGCTGCGTGAAACGTTAATGCCCCGGTTTGACTGGTTGGAAATGGCCAAGCAGTCTCTGGGCAAACACTGGAACAGCGCGTCGGGCCGAGAAAATGAATTTGTCGCAGCTTTTGCTGACTTTCTCGGCAATTCTTACGTCAGTAAAATTGGCTCCTATAAGGACGAGAAAATAGTTTTCATGAATGAGAGTATCGAAAATAATCTGGCTCAGGTGAAAACTAAAATCAATCCCGGCAAAGGCGAACCTACTTCAGTTAACTATCGGCTCCATCGCATGCAAGGAGAATGGAAAATCTACGACGTGGTGGTCGAAGACATCAGCATTGTCATTAACTTCCGTTCCCAGTTCAACCGCGTTCTCGCGAAGGGAAGCTTCGATGATCTATTGAAGCAATTGAGAGAGAAGGAAGTGAAGAATCGGAACTAACCCAATTCGGTTCGCGACGAAATGATAATTGTCGCAACACGTTAGTCTGCCCTGAGCATTTCAGCTGTTCCGCCGGATTTCATCTAGGGAAAATAATCATTGGAGTCATCAGATCGAAGGATAGTCGGACCGGTCAGTCATGACGTCTCGCGGCGTTTGATGGTTGATGAAAAAGTGACATAAAACATTACACTTTCGTCGGCCAATTCTTGAGTCTAACCAATGATTTAGCAATGGGTGGTTAGACTTGGTATTTATGTCAAGTTTCCTTACGAAATTCGCAAGAAAATAACTCTTTGAGTCTCGATAAATCAAATGCTTAGTCAATGGCATTTCTTTTGCGCTTAAAATGGCGCTACAACCGGACGGACAAAGAGGACTCAGGATTTTGGTCCACGGTTAACACATCTAGATTTTTCACCGGTCCAAAAGTGGCGCCGGGCGCAAGCCCGGCGCTTTTTTTTGTGCGAAGCTGTCCGACAACTTGGTGCTGGAAGTTCTCCATTCAACTTGACGGAGGTGTGATGGAGGCGAAGGATCTCAGCGTTGGCGTTCGGCGTGCAGACACGTGGCCGCTTCCTCGTGTTAATTTCGCAATGCAATCCGCTTCTCTGATCGCACAAGCGTCCCTGGGCGCTGGAAGTCAAATGCATTTTCCGCTACACGGATCCAATGGCCTTCTTGTACAAGTCGCTCGTTCGTCCACTGTTGTTTCGCAAGGATCCCGAAACCAGCCATGAGATGATCTTAGCCCTGTTGGCGAGGGCAGAGTTTTTTAGCGGTATTGTCGAAAATCTCTACAAGGTTGAAGACGAACGTTTGGCCGTTAGGGTCGGGCCTTTGACATTTGCCAACCCGGTGGGACTGGCCGCCGGCTTCGATAAGAACGCCGAGGCATCGAAGACGATTTCTAGCTTTGGCTTTGGTTTCATGGAAATCGGTGCCGTAACGGCACAGGCGCAGGCCGGCAATCCTAAACCGCGGCTCTATCGTCTACCCGAAGATGACGCCTTGATTAACCGGCTCGGCTTTAACAATGAAGGCGCCGAAGCGATTGCGCTCAAGCTCGACCGCCTGCACATGCGCCGGGGGAGACCGCAGATTCCCCTCGGGGTTAACATCGGCCGGACCAAAATAGTCGAGACGAAGGACGCCGTGGCCGATTTTCTTTCTTGCTTCGAGAAGCTTTTTGACCACGGTGATTTTTTCACGTTGAACGTCAGCTCGCCGAACACACCAAACCTGCGCGATCTCCAGGAGAAGAGTCTCCTGCGTGAATTAGTCTCCGCGGTGCAAGAAAAAAACCGCAAACTCGCTGCTGGCGCCGGAATTAATCTCAAACCGGTCTTTGTGAAAATCGCCCCGGACATGAACTTCGCGCAAGTCGATGAGATTATCGAAGTCGTCGAGTCGGTGAAATTGACGGGTATCGTCGCGACAAACGCGACCGCTTTCATGCGGGATAATCTAAGATCGCCTCATGGTTCTGAACCGGGCGGACTGAGCGGCAGGCCAATTACCAAGGCGGTGACAGGATTTATTGCTCACATTTACCAAGTGACACGGGGACGACTGCCGATCATCGGCGTCGGAGGAATTTTCAACGCGCAAGATGCCTACGACAAAATCAAAGCCGGTGCTAGCGCGGTACAGATCTATACCGGTTGGATTTATGAAGGGCCCGCGGCGGTAAAACAGATCAACAAGGGCTTGCTTCGACTCATCGAGCGCGATGGTCTCAAGCAAATCTCACAAGCAGTCGGAGGTGCGGCAAAGCCCTAATCGTCCGCATAGGCCATTTCCTTCAGCCGCTCATAGTCTTCATGCCCGTCGATATCTAAGAAGGGGGTTTCGTCTTTCCATTCAACCAGGGCGGTTTTATTCCTGTGCTTCTCGATCAGCACGCGCCCGCCCCGGTCGCCGCTAAGTTGGAGCAATTCAGAAAATAGGTTGCGACGAAACAACACCGGGTTGCGCGGCTCTCTATTAAAGCTCGGCGCGACGATCCAGGCCGAACCGGTCCTAAATTTTTCGATTAAAGAGTTGATCAACTCTTTACGAATTAAGGGTTGGTCGCCGACCAGAAACATGACGCCTTCGCTTTTTGGATTCGTCGCCCATAAGCCGGAGATAACCGAGGTACTCTGGCCTCGATCGGCGGCGTAATTGGTCAGCCAGAACAAGCGCTCGTCGCTGAGGTTCAGTTGGCGCCGGACGGAAGCCAGTTCACGCGTGACGCAGACGATCTCGTCGAGGTCAGAAGCAAGTGCGCTTTCCAAAACCCATTGGAGCACGGGCTTGCCTCGCAGCGGTAAAAGCAATTTTTCCTGGCCTAAACTTTGAGCCCCTCCGGCAGCTAAAACCACCGCGGAAATCATTTTATCAACCCCCGTTGATCTATTGAATTAGCACTGCTTTGACGGGATCGTCGCTCATGAAACTGCTGACAACGACTCGGTCGAGACCGCAGCTGAGGAATTTCTTGCCGAGACTCCGGGCCATTTCAATTTCTGCCTCGCTGTCAGCTTGGTTTATCAATACGACTTTGCGGCTTGCCGGCGCGATGCCTTTCAAGCAGCCCGCAGGATGTTTGACCAGCTTGAGAATCAACTCCTCTGTCACCAATGCTCCACGTGTGCCGCCGAGCAGATCCGCGGCGCGTTCGGCTCGATTAACCCATTCCGTATCGAGCGGCTTGCCCAATACTTTGATCGCCATTAGCCAGATCGTCAGACGGCAGCTCGACGGAATCACCGGTTCGTTTTCCGAGGGCACTTTCAACAGGCGTGACGTCGCTCCGTCCGCTTCAACCAAGATCGCGTCATATTTGCCGGCCTGCTTCAGACGGTCGAGCCACGGCGCCGGCAGTCCCAACAGCTTCCCTTCTTCGTTAACACCGTAGCCGGCGGCGACGACGACCGGAGAGTCGATTTGCGCGGAGGCATTCGCAAAATCGTCGATATCCTCAACTAAGAATAGGCGGTCGACATGGGGTTTCGTAGGTTTGAAGATCTCGGTCGTCGTCGTAACCAAAACTTTCCAACCTTGTTCGCGCTGTTCCTTGGCCAAGCGAAACATCGCCGTCGTTTTGCCGCCCGCGCCGATCAGCGCAGTCATCTCGCCGCGCCTTAGATCGACAGCTGCTGCAAGAGACATGATCTTTTCACCTAACTCGTCCGCGCGTGAGTTGCAAGTAAAAATCGCAGCGCTGGATAACTTTCGACACTCTTGCAAGTCTCACGGTCGTCGCTTGAAAGGGAGGAGGCTTTTGGCTAACGTCCAGTGCATGTCACGATCGTTTAGCATTGAAGTTGCGAAAGATTATTTTAATTTTGCCTCGGCGCATTTCTTGATCTTCCCCAATGGTCAGAGAGAACCCCTGCACGGGCACAACTACCAAGTGTCCGTGGCTCTGGAAGGGGAGTTAGACCGTGCCGGCGTGGTGCTCGACTTCATCGCTTTCAAGCCGATGGTAAAACGGATCTGTGATACGCTGGATCACCGCACGCTGATCCAAACGGAAAGTCCCGCGATTAAACTCCGTCTGCGCGTCAAAGAAATCGAAGTTCGCTACAAAAAGCAAAAAATCATTCTGCCGCGTCAGGACGTCATTCTCTTGCCGCTCGCCAACACCAGCACCGAGTTGTTGGCAGAACATCTCGCTAATCAGATTCGCCGCCAGGTCAGGCGACAATTTCCCGGATCGACAATTCGTTACATGGAAGTCGGCGTCGAAGAGGCGCGTGGACAGCGCGGTTTTTACCGAGGGGAATTTTAACCGCGCGAGACTGGTTACGCGGCTACGCCGCAACCAAGACAGGATTTACCGCAGAGGCACAGAGTACGCAGAGATTCTTTATTTCAAACTCTCCCCTCCGCGTCCTCGGCGGTCGTGAGAAAAAATCGAAACTTGGCGATATGAGTCGTTCTCGCATGTCGGCGGTTTTCTCAGTTGCAAAAAACCGCCCGTGCTCAGTGGTTGAGCCGATTCGGACACGCTGTTGGGCTCATTAGCCGCCCAAACTCGCGATTTTCCCCTCTACACGAGCTGCTTCTCCCTTTTCAGGACGCGGGTACCAT
>DASPXM010000165.1:0-4481 GCA_035637295.1 Verrucomicrobiia bacterium | reverse complement strand
GCCATTGGCCGGCTCCTTTCAGTCATTCAAATTTACTATTCTGGCGGCAGTCGTATTCGGCCTGACCGGTTGCGCGACGGTCTCGCCGCCGCAGCCCCAGCTTCCCGCGCCAAAGTGGGAGTCGAGCGAAATGATCAAGTCGCTCACGCAACGGCGCGAGCAGTTCCGCTCGCTGCGCGCACTTGCACAGGTCGACTATGCCGGCCCGGACGGCAAACAGGGCTTTCAAGAAGCGGTGGTCATCCAACGGCCGGATCGCTTACGCTTGGAGACCCTGAGCTACCTCGGCGCGATTCTCATTGTCACCGCCAACGACAAAGAAATCGTCGGTTATCACCCGCGCGAGGGAGTGTTCGTGCGCGGCCGGCGCTCCAAGGAAAATTTACTGCGCTACACGAAGATACCGTTGGAGCTCGATGAAATTACCTCGCTCTTGGTTGGCTTGCCGCCCGTGGAGCCGTCGGCACCCTGGAAACAAGATGGAAACACTCTGATATTCTCGCCGGATGGGCGCAAGAAGGATGCACTCGCGTTCGAATCACAGCAGCCCGTACCGACAAAATGGGAACGTTTTAACGCTGGCGGCGCTGTCGAATTGAGCGCCCGGTTCTCGGATTATGTCTCGACTTCCGCGGGGCTCTTCCCGTCAAAGATTAGCATCGAGGCTCCGTTACAGAAAAAGAAACTCGAGATTCGCTATCAGGATCCCGAGCTCAACGGCAAGATCCCGTCCGAGCTTTTCACTCAACAAAAACCCGCCCATGCTCAGGAAGTGCCGATCGAGGCGATCGGCAGTTGAGCCATGCTTCCCCGCGGTTGGCCATGGATGCTTCCGCTGCTATTGCTGCTCGGCTGCGGCGATAAAACTGAAGTCAAGATATCCGACGAAGCGCCCGCAACCCAGGCAAAAGCACCGGGCAAACCGGTCACGGGTGATTGGCTGGTTCTGCACGAGCTTAGCGATCCCGAGCAACTCAACCCTTTGACCAGCAACGACGCCGGATCCGCCGATGTTCTGGGCTATGTTTTTGAAAGCCTGCTCACACGAGACCCGAAAACGCTGGAACTCATTCCCGCACTCGCCGAAGCCCGTCCCGAAATCTCCAGCGACAAGCGCGCCTATACGTTCAAGATCAGGCGCGATGCGCGTTTCCAGGACGGGCGTGCGCTCACCGGCGAAGACGTGCTCTTCAGCGCGAAAGCGATTAAATGCCCACTGGTGAATGCGCCTTTTCTGCGCGTGTATTTCGATTCTCTGATCGATGCACAATTGCTCGATCCGTACACGATCCGATTTGTCATCAAGGAGCCTTATTTCTTGAACGAAAGCGTTTTGGGCGGTATCACGATTATGCCGCGTCATTACTACGATCCTGAAAACCTACTCGGCAAAGTTACGATTACCGATCTTTTGCGGGATCCGACAAAACTAGGCGAACCTGTAAAGAAATTTGCGGACGATTTCAATAAGAATTATAACCGCAATCCGGTGGGGAGCGGTCCATATAAATTTAACCTGTGGAAAACCGGCCAGGAAGTCGAGTTGGTTCGAGACCCTCACTATTGGGGTAACGGGAAAACCGGAATCGATCAGCCTTACTTGGATCGGCTCAAATTTAGGATCGTCAACAATTACGATGCAGCGTTAATCCGGCTGAAAAGCGGTGAAATCGACTTTATGGAGCGGTTGGAGCCGGTCCAGCATATTCGTGGGACCAGCAGCGAGAGATTCAAAAGTCAATTTAAAAAGTATGAGTATCCCTCGCCGACCTATACCTACATCGGCTGGAACAACGATCATCCTATATTCTCCGACAAGCGGGTTCGCCGGGCGATGACTTATTTTACCGACCGCAAGCAGATGGTAAAAACGATTCTGTTCGGCCTGGGAGAAGTTGTCGAGGGTCCGATTTATTTTTTCCGCCCCGAGTACGACAGAAATCTGGCGAGTTTTCCTTTCGATCCGCAAAAGGGATTGGAGCTCTTAAACGAGGCAGGTTGGAGCGACACCGACGGCGATGGAGTTTTGGACAAGGTCATCGATGGCAAGAAAGTTCCGCTCCGCTTCGAAATCAAAGTCAACTCGGGCAACGCGACGCGAAAAAGCATCGCCCTCATCCTTCAAGACCAACTCAGGAAGTTTGGCATCCGGGCGAGCGTCCGCGAACTCGACTGGACGATCTTCTTAAACGACACGAAAAATCATCATTTCGACGCGATGATTGGCGGCTGGCAAATGCCCGTCAGTGAATCCGATGCTTTTCAAGTCTGGCATTCATCGCAGGCGGCGAACAAAGGTTCGAATCACATTAGTTACAAGAATAAGCGGGTGGATGAAATTCTGGAGCAGTATCGTCACGAATTCGATGAGGCCAAGCGAATCCAGCTCTACCGCGAGTTTCAGGAAATCCTCAGCGACGAGCAGCCGTATACGTTCTTATTTATGCAGAAATGGGTATCGCCGGTGCAGCGGCGTTTCGAAAACGTTCGGGTGTTACCGGCAGGGTTGCGGCCGATCGAGTGGTGGGTTGCCGCCGGCAACCGAAGATACACCAGCCCGATGATCGCCAATTGACGCGGACCAACGATGACGGCTTATCTTTTCCGGCGCCTGCTACTGCTCGTTCCAACCTTCATCGGCATCACACTCGTTGGCTTTTTGATCGTCCGCCTCGCTCCCGGCGATCCCGCCGAGCTCCGCGCCGCCGGAGGACTTGGCGCTGCGGGAGGCGCGGGGATCTCGCTCGAAAAGCGCGGGGCCGTGGACGAAGCGATGGCTCAATGGCGCGCTCAGTACGGTCTCGACAAGCCGCTCTACGTCCAGTATGCGGTCTGGATAAAGAATATCTTCACCCTCGACTTTGGTGACTCTTTCAAGGATAGCCAGTCGGTGTGGGGCAAGATCGCGGAGCGCTTGCCGGTAACCGTTAAATTGAACTTTTGGTCTATCGTGGTGGTTTATTTGGTCGCCATCCCGCTGGGAATTTATTCCGCGACCCATGCCAACTCTTTCGGCGATCAGGCGACCACGTTGCTTGCCTTCATTCTTTTTGCTGTTCCGTTGGTTTGGGCCGCGACGATGGCGCTTGTGTTTATTTGCGGCGGTGATTTCTACTACCTCTTTCCACCGGGCGGGCTTGAGTCTCTCGCGTTTTCCGATAATTGGTCCATCTGGAGGAAAATCACCGACCACGCGTGGCACCTGTTTCTGCCGGTCGTCTTGCTTTCCTACGACGGTTTGGCAGGTTTGTCACGATATATGCGCTCGAGCATGCTCGAGGTCTTGAGCCAGGATTACGTGCAGGTGGCGCGCGCCAAGGGTCTGCAAGAGAGATTGGTTATTTACAAGCACGTGCTGCGCAATTCGTTGATTCCTCAGGTGACGATCCTGGCGTCGATTTTACCCGGTCTTATCGGCGGCAGCGTGATCATTGAAACGATCTTTTCCATTCCCGGCTTGGGCCAGTTGGGTTTCGAGTCCGTTCTATCACGTGACTACCCGACCGTATTGGCATTGTTTACCGTGAGCTCCGTGCTCACGCTGATCGGCATCTTGATCTCAGACATTCTTCTCGCCGCGGTAGATCCAAGGATCGCCTTCGGCCAGCGACAACAATGAGTCCAACCGAGTCGTTCGACGCGTCTCTCAAATCTTCCGCGGCAGAGGCGCCATTGAGTGCAGTCGAGTCCGCCGGAGGGCTTTGGTCGGATGTCTGGAAAAGATTTAGACGCAACCCGATCGCCCATGCGGGTTTTTACGTGGTTTGCCTTCTCGCGTTTATGGCGCTTTTCGCGGATTTTCTTGCCAATGACAAACCGTATTATTTGAACTACCGAGGCAACACTTATTTTCCGATTTTTCGCAGTTACATCGTCGCGGCCAGGCTCGGACACTGGCCGGCGGAGCTTCTGAACGTGGATTTTAAAAAGCTTGAGGGCGCAACGGCGATTTTTCCGCCCAATCCTTATCGCCCGACCAACATCAATTTACTGGAACCGCTCGAGCCGCCGTCGGATAAACACTGGTTCGGCACGGATAAGTTGGGGCGAGACATCGCCGCGGGCATGATTCACGGCGCGCGAGTATCGCTGTCGATCGGATTTGTCGCCGTCGGTATCGCCGTCATCATCGGCGTTATTCTAGGGGCCATTGCCGGATACTTCGGCTCGTGGATCGATCTCGTCATCTCGCGTGTGTTTGAGATCATGTTGTCGATTCCGACTTTTTTCCTGTTGATCACCGTGGCGGCGCTTCTTCCGCCCAGCATTTTTCTCACTATGGCCATTATTGGCATGACTAGCTGGGTCAGCATTGCGCGCTTTACCCGGAACGAATTTTTGCGTATCAGAACCCTGGATTATGTGACTTCGGCGATCGCTCTTGGAGTTTCTGACCGCAAAGTTATGTTTAAACATATCCTGCCCAACGCACTCGCGCCGGTGATCGTTTCCGTTGTCCTCGGCATCGCCGGCGCGATTCT
>DASPXM010000164.1:0-3020 GCA_035637295.1 Verrucomicrobiia bacterium | reverse complement strand
GGCAGCGCGTATAAATGGGTAACAGAACGACGGGGAAACCTGCAAACTCTGACAATTGGCGAATGTGACCGGCCTCGTCCGTCCAGTTGATCTGCGCGACTGGCCGTCCCCGCTGTGGCGAAACGTCTTCGACAATCGCGGCGAAGGAATTCGTCGAGACAAAACTAACAAAAATGACAGCCAAGAAGAATCTCATTATAACGGAGTCACCGATTTGGTGCGCTGCTAATCGGCCGCGGATTGTCTTGTGAATACGGCGGCGCACCGGGAAAATTGCTACGAATCGTTTGCGCGATCGGAGGCGCATAAGCGATCACGAGCAAGAGTGCGGCGCCAGCCAGCCACGGCGTGAAAGTTTGCACCGCCGGAACGCGCTCGTCGTGATACGTCTCGGACACAATCAGCTCCAGGTCGCCTTGTTTCGCCCGCTTGCTGAAAAGCGTCGCGAAGAAAACGATGAAAAACATCAGCGCCGCAATTGTCATGATCGTGCCGCCGATGCTGCCGAGCATTTTGGCGTAGCCCCAATCAGCATGATACAAATGCGATTGCGGATCGGCGTAGCTTACCCCCATGTTTGTCCGTCGCGGTTCGCCACCCGCCCCGCCTATGAACAGGCCGGTGGAAAAAATCATGATGCCCAACGTCCAGATGTACGGCATCCAGACGTTGAGCGTCCGAAACCTGATTTGCTTACCCGTGAGTTCCGCGACCAGAAACAGACTCATCCCGATGTAGGAAAGAAACACCGGGCCGGCCACGGTTTGGTGGAAATGCGCCGGGAGCCAGGAAGTGTTGTGCACGACAGTATCCAGATTGTAGGAGGCGTTGATGACCCCGGTCGCTCCGCCAAAAATGAAAATGACCAAGCCGGCGAATAGGTACGAAAATAACCAGCGGTCTTTGTCGATGTACGGAAGTTTGGTCCACCATCCGAGCAACCCGCGACCGCCGCGCTCGCGCGCGCCGTGTTCCAGTGAAGCGCCGATGGTGAAGGCCGTGAGAAAACTCGGAACCGCCACCAGCATAGTGAAAAACGCGTGCACGAATTTCCATGTGCTGCTGATGCCGGGCTCGGTGAATTGATGATGAATCCCTACCGGCGCGGAGTAGAGCACCAGCCAGAGGAAGGTTAGTCGGCCAGCGAAATCGGAAAAAAGTTTTCCGCCGGCTAGCTTCGGCAGCATCGTGTAATACATGACGTAAGCCGGGACCAGCCAGAAATAGACGAGCGGATGGCCGAAGAACCAAAACAACATCCGTGCCAGCGGGACATTCACCGTGGCGACCCAGCCCATCGACCACGGAATGAGGAGAAAAATGACTTCTATTGCGACCGGTGTGGTCGCGATCAGCCAGATAATGAACGTCGCGAAAATACCGACGACAGCCAACGGAACTTTTTCACCTGAATGCTCACGTTTCCAGGCAAAGTAAGGCGGCAGCCAATTGAAGAACGCAATCCACGAACCGACGACGAGTAACACTACGCCGATATAAAACGCCGGATGCGCGCGCAACGGCGGATAAAACGTATAGAGAACAGTCGCTTTCCCCGAGAGGATGGCTACCGCCGCGAGCAGCGTGCCGACCATCATCAGCGTGAACGCCAGCCACGCCACCTTCATGTTGAGCGGCCGGCCTAGATAGTAGCGGACGATCGCGTACCCAAATGCCACCGCGAAGAAAGTCGTGAACACGATCGCGTTTACGACACCGTGCAGCGTTAGACCCTGGAAATAGCTCAGTCCAAGAAATTGCGAACTGCGGATCATTCCTGCGCGGTAAAGCACCTGCATCAAGCCGTGATAAATTCCGAGAATCAACAGCACCATCGGGAAAATGATCTCGATCAGGATCATTCTTCGTAGTCCCGGTTCGATGTCGATCCTTCGTTCAGTTAGGTCCATCCCATCAGTTCCTATTTCAGCGTTTGTATGTATTCGATAATTTCCTCGATCTCCTCAGAGCTGAGATCCGTCTTGGGCATTTCCTGCTCAAACCTCCCGGCTACGATCTTCGCGTCGGGATGAAGGATTTTTTCACGAATAAAAGCGTCATTGACGGCAACCGTTGAGCCGTCCCTCAACTTTTCGGTTCGGCCGTACAAACCCTTAAACGTCGGCCCAATGCCTGGTTGGCCATCAATCGAATGGCACGTTGTACACAGGTTTGCATCGAGAAGTTTGTAGCCCGGATGCGTCGGCTCGGGCGCAGGCGGCGGACTTGGCCGCGCAGCAAAGGTTGCCGCGTCTACCACGTGTAATTCGGCAGCCATGCGATCGTGGCCCGTGCCGCAAAATTCGTGGCAGAGCAGTTGATAAACGCGCGGCTTATCGAATTTCACCCGCGCATAATTCACCACGCCGGGCACGGCCATCAGATTCAGATTAGTGCCCAGCATAATCAGACCGTGCGTCACATCTGCCGCGCTCAGGTAGATGTCCACTGTCGATCCTGCCGGCACGGTGACGTCCTCGGGCTCGAACTTCCACATTCGCGCGACGTAATGCAGCTCATAATGCGTCGGCGAATGAGTGATAAGTTCGCCTTTCTGGAACGGCTTGATGTCCGTAAGGCACGTAGGCAGGCCGACATGAAAAAGATTGATCGCCAACGCGGAGAGGCCCAACAGCACCACCGCAAATGCCAGCGAGATCCAGATGATTCGCTTTTCCAGTTGCTTAACGCTCAACATGCTTATGCTCGCGCGATCATGATCCAGTAAATGATGAGCCAAAGCGCAGCGTAAAACAGGATCAGAAGCGCAAAGAAAAAGATCGCGCCGCTGGGAAAAAATCGTTTGCCGCCTTCTGGTTCGCCTGGCTCCATCATCGCAGAGTCCTTGTCAGGAACCGATCGTGCCAAACGCGCGAACGCGACAAAAGCGAAAACGTCGGAAACGCGCTATTTTTCGAGTTGCCTAAGTTTCAAATAAATGGCGAGCATCAAAAGCCCGATGAAGGCGATGCTGACAGCCAGGCCGATCTGGCGGTATTTGTACTCTTGGTTGGCTTTAT
>DASPXM010000163.1:0-5236 GCA_035637295.1 Verrucomicrobiia bacterium | reverse complement strand
CTCATGTCGGCCTTGGGAAAGCACTGGGTCCGTGTGAAATGGTGCAGCCTGTGGCCGCGCAAAAAGGGCTGTGCTCAAGAATGCGTAAGAGATAACTGGCCATCACCAAGCGATGAGCCAAGAGTTTGGGCCAATCGGAGCAAGCCAAGCTAAGCTGACGGTTAGACCGTTTCCGTCATCAAATTCAAATCATTTTTTAGTGACATCCCGTCCTCGGCGTGTAATTAATTTATTACGCGTCATCGCGTCACGAACATTGCAAACAGAACTGAAATTCAGACGGCCGTCTGCGCTCCGATCTGAAACGCACGTTATTCCCGCACTAAAACGTCGCCGAGGGATTCCCGGCGATAAAGGTGCTGAATCGTTTCCGCCAAGAGCGAACCTAATGACGAAACCTGAAGCGGCACGGGAAATCGTTCGGGCGCCGGTACGCTGTCCGAAACATAGATTTTTTCGATTGGCAGTTTGCCAAGCCGTTCCGCGGCCGGGCCAACAAGCAAGGCGTGGCTTGCCAATACCTTCACGCCGGAGGGCGAGCAGCCGGCGTCGAGCAAAGATTTTATCGACTTTTCAATCGTTCCACCGGTGCTGATTATGTCGTCGACCACAAGCACTTCTTTCCCGCGAACATCGCCCACGATGCGCTGGACGCTCACCTCGGCACCACTGATTCGGCTCTTATGAACAATCGCCACGGACAAGTCTAAAAGCTTGGCATAGCGTTCTGCCATCTTGACGGCGCCAAGATCCGGTGAGACGATGACAGCATCTTTGTCGACCGACGGCCGCACCGCCTCAGCCAGTATTGAAACCGCACTTACATGCTCTACCGGAATCGTGAACGCGCTTTCGACGGCATGACCGTGAAAATCCACGACCACGACGCGCTCTAGACCACTGGCGATAATCAGGTCAGCGACCAACCGGGTGCTGACCGGCTCACGGCCGCGAGACCGCCGATCCTGCCGAGCATAGCCAAAATAGGGAATAACAGCTGTTAAGTGAGTCGCTCCAGCGCGGCGGCAGGCATCGGCCAAGAGAAAGAGTTCAAAGAGGTGCTCATCTACCGGAGGAGAGGTCGATTGAATAAGATAAACGTCGCTACCCCGCACGCTTTCTTGAATTTCCACGTGTAATTCACCATCGGGGAAACGCTCCAAGATTCGCTGGATAAGCTCTATCCTTAAGCTTTTCGCAATTTTTTCCGCGAGACCACAGTTAGAAGAACCCGATAAGATCTTAAGGCTCATCGTGCCTCTTTCCGGATGCGCTCACATCGTAGCCAGCAGGTTCTTACTTCTGCTTGTCTCGATTCTGTTGCACCGGGAACCTTGCAAGAGGCGGCGCGATTGGCGACGGAATGGTTCAATCGGTATCTCGGTCGCAGTCGCGTCGAAGAAGCCACCGCAGACTAAGATCCCGCGCCGCTTCCTCATAGATCGTGCTCCCTACGCCGGCCACAATGCCTGGGGATCCTCATCAGCATCTCTCTGATCTCGTCACAATGCTTGTGTTCTTCTTCGTCGATTCGTTGAAGGAGCTCCACGATCTCGGGGTAATCGGATGCAATGGTCAGCATGTCCGTTTCCAGCTCCGCAGAACATTGCCGCTCTACCTCCAGATCATCGAGCAAATATTGCCAACTATTTCTTTCCGTCGAGGAAATCGTCAGCTCCGGTGGCAGCGAACCCGCAATTTCGTTTATCTTTTTGGCAATCCAATCGCCGTGCCTTGATTCATCCGCCGCAATGCGGAGGAGCGCTTCTCGAAACTGCGGATACTGCATCTTCTGAGCATGTTGAGTAAACCGCGCGGCACGTTTTCTTTCATCGGCGTAGCGAGAGCGCAAAATGCTCAGGACCCTATAATACCCTTTCGCGGAGGCGCCAAACCAACGACGCCACCATTCGGACAAATTGCTCTTGATTGACATAAAACCTTCCCCGTTACGCACAACGATACGCAAAGATCAAACCACCGGGGGGCGCGAAATAGTCTCGTAGTCACGACGTCTTTCTGTGCCAGGTAAAAATCGATTTTGCAGATTTGAAAAAACCCAGCTTAATATTTTCAAAGCTGGTAATACTCGATGCGTCCTTTCACTTTGGCGACGAGATAAACCAGCCTTTTCCCACCGACGCTCTTCAACCTACGGGGCACTGAAATTGCGTCGTCTCGAATTCAGGAGCCATTTGAAATGATTGAGGAAGAGGCCAACAATCGGCTTCATCAAGCTCCGGCACCCTCGCCGTTTTCGAAAACTGCCGTCAAAGTCCTGCGACAGCGCTATATTCGGAGAGACGACTCTGGCACCTCCGTGGAAGACATCGATGGGATGCTGGCACGCGTGGCGCGCGCCATAGCAGCACGTAAAGGTAGCGCTGAGCGTGTACGGATCTCAACCTTTCCGCTGCACGCATCGAGGATCTGACCCAGAGCCTCAAGCGATCGGCTGATCGCGTGGTCGCCCTTGAACAGCGTTTATCCGAAATGCCCAAAGCTAAACGGGCCGAGCTTCTTGATCAGATTCGAGAGATCGAGCAAAAAGTCGGCATCACGGCGAATCAGATGAAAGATCACGCTCGGCGCATCCGTGAAAGCGAAACGCTCCTCAGCAAAACGAAGAAGGAGTTTATCGAAGCCAATTTACGCCTCGTGGTGAGCATCGCCAAAAAGCATGTTAATCGTAGCCTTACTTTTCTCGATCTGATCCAGGAAGGTAATCTTGGCCTCATGCGGGCGGTTGACAAATTCGATTATCGTTTGGGCTATCGCTTTTCCACCTACGGAACTTGGTGGATCCGCCAGCATATTTCCCGCGGCCTGATCGACACCGGCCGGATGATTCGCATCCCCGTCCATCGGGTGGAGTCACGAAACAAGATCATTCAATGCGCTCACCGCATGCAACGAGAGCTTGGCCGAGACCCTCGCCCTGAGGAGCTCGCCAAGGAGATGGGCTATACGGTTCCAGAACTGCTCAAGCTCATCCAGACTCAGGGAGAACCGGTGTCCCTGCAAACTCCCGTTTGGGAGGATGGCAATGAGCTGGGAGATTTCGTCGAGGATCGTATTGGTCCCAGACCCGAGAATCATGCACTGGAAGCGACGCTTCGTAGCGAGGTCAGAAAGGCGCTGGCGATACTAACTAACTCCGCGACAGGAGCAGGTGCTCCGTATGCATTTTGGCATCGATGAAAAACGCGACTATACCATCGAGGAAGTTGGGGAAAAATTTGCGGTCACACGCGAACGCATTCGCCAGATCGAGCAGAGGTCGTTACAGATACTTAGAAACCCCAGTCGCCGAAAACCGCTCACGCCGGCCGCTTCGGCGGTGGCCGCGGGTGCATCTTTGAACTGAACGTTTACCTGTGCCCACATTACGGCATATGTGCGGGAAGCTCACGACCTACCCGATTTGGAGCATACCAGAAATTTAGGGACATCCGAGATTATAACGCTCATTTCCTGACAGACAGCGGCGATCTGCTGGAGACGCCCGAGTCCGGTACTGCTTGCCGCCATGGCCGGGGCGGTTGCCAAGAAACAGCCTCTGCCTGAGTACATCGAAGCCTGGCGCGCCCGCTCGCACAAGAGGCGGACAATCTTTTAAGACCGACTTTCTCCGAATACTTGCTTGCATAACGTTTAACATCTGGGTCGGGCGAGAGCCCGCAAAATTTGCCTAAGACAATTGAGTTGCCACACAATCATCTAAGGCGCGGCCGAGTTTGGACTCTCGTGGCGGCCCTTTTGTTCCTTGGAAGCGCCTTCGTGCTCGGACCAGAACCGAGCGATATCCATGCAGCGACAGAACCATACGCCCCGGTGGCCTTTGGCGTATTCGAGAAACTTTTCGAAGACCTTCGCCAGTCCCGGCCGGCCGCCGGTGAAGTTATGCATCGCGTAGCGAAACTTCATCGGGTGGCACGCGCTCTCTTCGTAGTGGGCGTCGAATTCATCCTTCAGCTGTTGCAAGGCGCCGGAAAGACCCAAGGGTAAAAGATCGTTGTCGGTGTAAGCGGGCCTGACATAACCGACGGAGACGACCTTTTTACCGTTCACGTTGATGAGGTACGGCACGTCCGAGTCGCAGTAGTCCCCGTTCCACTGGAACCCGAGAGAGGCACAGATCTCCAGAGTGTAGGGACTCGGACGCGGTCCCGGCGACATGTAACCTAAGGGGCGAGTCCCGGTCGCTTTTTTCGATGGCCTCTATGGATCGAGCGATCGCCTCCCGCTCTTCCTCCGCATCGGCGTAGTCGAACGGGTGCTTGCTTTGATCCCAGTGATGGCAAGCCACTTCATGACCCCGCCTCGTCGCTTCTTTGAGCGTTGCGGGAAAAAGCTCCGCCATAAGCCCGCTGGTGAGCACGGTGGCCTTAACGTGGAACCGATCCAGGACATCCAACAACCTGCAAAAGCCGAAATTCGCTCCGTATTCACGCGCCCCGAGGGCTAGGAAATCGAGATAGGAGCTGCCGGGGGTCATGGCTCGCTTCTGGATCGTGTCTGATCGCGGCGCGGATTCCCACTCGTGCATGATGTTGATGGTGACGGCGATCCGGTTCCCGTCCGGCCATTGGGTAAACCAAACCGGCCGCTCCGGCGATCGTGGCCGGTAATTCCAATGGTAGCGCTGAGGGAGATCCGTGGGCATCATGGTCTGTCTCCTTATCCATTATCCATTGAAATCGCTTTCGGGCTTAGCGCCCAAGAGCAAAAACAGAATCCGCTGATCTATTCTTTGTGGCAAAGGTCGGGCCAATCGCGGAAAACGATTTGCCCGCGAATATGATTTTTTCTACGAAACGGCAGGAGCGGGGTATTTCGATCGCCAGAAAACCACGATCAAAGAAGAATAAGCCGGGAGAATGATCGAAAACCAAAAGGGCTCCCTTTCTTTCGGGAGCCCTCATACGGCGTCCATGCGCCGAAACCGTTTTTTTGTTTTCCGACCTGGTTCGTTACCTGCGGCGCACTTCTTGAGATGCTGAGTTTGGCTTCTCTGCCGCCTGCTGGTGTTTAGCCTCTTCTTTGTTTTCTCGCGCCAGCGAGTTTCGTCCCTTCCGGGGACCTATGCGTTAAGGGGCCAAGTGTCAGTACCTGCGGAACGGTGTAAGTTGAATTGAGTCAAGTGTCACAACGTTCGGAACGCTTAGTTTTGACGATGCATCGAGGGTCATTATCCCTGATCTCTAAATCTCCTTCTCGGCAGCTGATAGTGCAC
>DASPXM010000162.1:0-28958 GCA_035637295.1 Verrucomicrobiia bacterium | reverse complement strand
TTTTAGCGGGAATCCAGGCGAAACTCTGACTGGACCGGACTACCTACTTCCCGGCGGGACGGTTTTCGCGTTGGGATCGATCTTGATGCCACGTTTTTGCAGCTCGGCAACGATGAGTTGCGCGCTGGCGTTGCCCTGGGCGGCCAATCTAGCCGTGTCCGCGGTAATTGCATCGATCTGCGCTCTCGCCTTGACCGAATCCTGAAATGGTTTTTCTTGGTTGGCTTTCACTTGCTCCAGATTGCCGCGTCGCGCACTAATTGCGTCGTCTGAAAAACCACCCAGGCAAACCAGGAGATGACGACGAGGGCGAGTGTCACGCTGACTCCGCGTTGTTCTGTGGATTCCATCGTCACTTCCCTTTGCTCTCCGCTGCAGCGGAGGGATTTGCCGAGAACGTTATGCCGTGCGATGTCAGCAGTTGCTTGATTTGCTCGTCATTATTCTTCGTCGCCAGATTTGCAAGCGCCGTCACGATTTCCCGCGCCAGCGCCTGGATCTGAATGCTCTGAGTAATGAACTGCTGACGTTCCGCGACTTCGCGTTGCAATCCCTGGTTACCGGAAAACAGATACATATTGACGCCAACCAGAATGCACGTAATAAACGCCAACGTCCCAAATACGCGTGACCACAACACCGGTCTATCTGAGGTAATTGGAATATACATCCACCAATAAGCGGTGCGTTGTAGGGGTGCTAGCTTAGGCTGGATTGAGGTTGATGCGGCAATGATGTGACCGACAAATCAATCGCAGAGTTCTATGGCCAAGCAGTGTAGGTAACGGCTGAGACGAAATCACTTCGTCGGTTTTGTTTCCGCTTTGCTCGGAGCTTTGCTTTCAGGCACAGGCGGGGCGCCGAGACCTTGCCTTTGCAGGCCTTCCATCACCATCCTCGCGCCGGCGTGGCCTTGATCGGCTAATTGATTGGTTTTCGAGACGAGATTCTTGAATTGTTCTTGGACTTTTTGCGCTTCTTGGAGCGCCGAGTCTTGGCTGCTCTTCATCATGCTCAGATTACCCCGCTCAACGAAGAGTTGGAGGGTTTGAAATCCGAAATAAAGCAGCAACGCGACCAGCGTAATGATAAACGGCAAATTCGAAGCAGGGCTCACGACTATAGCAGTTTCGCGATCCTCTACCGGTTCAGCGGCAACGTTTTCAACTTCGTCGGCCATACGACCTCACTTCTTCGCCGGCGGTGGCGGCGCGGCTTCCGGTCCTCCCGACAGATTGATGCCGCTCTCCGCCAGAAGCTTCTTAAGTTGTTCGTCATTGGTTTTTAATGCCAGATTGGCCAACACGGTGATCAATTGGCGATTGAGATTTTCGAGCTGGATCGTCTGCGCGATCATTTGTTGGCGCTCGGCAACTTCGGCTTGGATCGACTGATTTCCCAGACCGATCAGAATATTGACGATGACCAATAGCAGAATCAGTACCGACAAAGTGGTCGAAATGATTTTTACTGTTTTGGTCATGGGACTCATTTGCTGTCGCGCTAGTAAATCAAGTCACCGAGACGCTCCCAGCGGACCCACCGGTCGGTGCCATCCCAGGACCAGTAGATCAAAAAGGCTTTGCCGCGAACATCGTTGAGATTGACGAATCCCCAAAAGCGGCTGTCGTAGCTCCGATCGCGATTATCGCCCATGACGAAGATATGATTCTCCGGAACCACCTTTGGCCCATAATCGTCGCCGTTTCCCACCGCGCCCCCCTGCGGATCGTACCCCGCAAAATGAGCATGCGAATCTTCGACTTGTTTGCCGTTGATGTAAACCTTTTTGGCCCGGACCTCGACCGTGTCACCGGCGACGCCGATCACCCGTTTGATGAAGTCTTTGGAGCGGTCCTCCGGAAAGATGAATACGACCACGTCGCCGCGCTGCACGTTGGCATATTCCACCAGGTAGCGCTCGAGAAAAGGCATGCGCAAACCGTAGGACAATTTGTTGACCAGGATGTGATCGCCGATCTGTAACGTCGGAATCATCGAACCGGACGGAATCTTGAACGCTTGCACGATAAACGTACGGATAAACAGCGCCAAAATCAGCGCCATCAAGATCGCTTCCGCGTATTCGCGAAAGGTGGACTTCGTCTTCGCCGTTGCCGAACTATCCATCACATTTTGCTCTTTTACTTTATTCACCTTTTCCACTGCCATTAGCAACCCCCGCTGCTACACTTTGAGTGCCGCAAGAAAAGCTTCTTGGGGTATCTCGACTTTGCCGACTTGTTTCATGCGTTTTTTACCTTCTTTCTGACGCTCCAAAAGTTTTCGTTTGCGCGTTATATCGCCGCCATAGCATTTTGCGGTGACGTTCTTGCGCAGCGCCTTCACCGACTCGCGGGAAATCACGCGGCTGCCGATGGCGGCCTGAATGACCACTTCGAAAAGCTGGCGCGGAATCAGCTCCCGCATCTTCTGCACGAGGTCGCGGCCTCGATAGTAGGCTTTGTCGCGGTGGACGATCATCGACATGGCATCGACCAGATCGCCGTTGATGCGCACGTCCAGTTTGACCAAATCCGCCGTCCGGTAGCCGGCGACCTCGTAATCCATCGAAGCGTAACCGCGGCTGACTGATTTCAGCCTATCATAGAAATCGACGACAATCTCGTTTAGCGGCAGCTCATAGACCAGCATCACTCGTTTGGGACCCAGATAGCGGATTTCCTTTTGCGTACCGCGCTTCTCCTCGCAGATTTTGAGCACGGCGCCGAGAAATTCTTGCGGCAAGTGCAAGGTTGCCTGGATCACCGGTTCTTCGATTCTCTCGATCTCGCCCTCGTTCGGCAGCTTCACCGGATTGTCGATCATGAATGTGACGCCCGCCGTGGTAATCACGCGATAAACCACCGTGGCTGCAGTGGTGATGAGACTCAGGCCGAACTCGCGCTCGAGCCGCTCGCGCACGATATCCATGTGCAGCAAGCCGAGAAATCCGCAGCGAAAGCCGAAGCCCAATGCTTGTGACGTCTCCGGCTCGTAGGTGAAGGAAGAATCGTTGAGGCGCAGTTTTTCCAGCGCGTCGCGCAATGCCTGATACTGCCCGGAATCCGTCGGATAGAGACCGCTGAACACCATTGGCTTCATCGGTTTGAAACCGGGAAGTGGCCCTCCAGCCGGACGGTCATCGGTCGTGATCGTATCGCCAATACGGGTTTCGGCGACCTCTTTGATGCCCGCCATGAGGAAACCGACTTCGCCTGCCCCGAGCTCCAGCACCTCCGTGGGCGCCGGTGAAAAAACTCCGAGGCGGAGCACTTCAAAAGCCTGGCCGCTCCACATCATACGAATCTTGGTGCCCTTGCGCACCACGCCGTCGAAGATCCGCATCATCACGACTGCCCCGTGATAAGGATCGAACCAGCTGTCGATAACCAAGGCCCGCAAAGGAGCCGATGGGTCCCCCGTGGGCGGTGGAAAATGGTGTATGATGCCCTCGAGAATCTCTTCCGTGCCGATCCCTTCCTTCGCGCTGGCGTAAACCGCATTCGAGGCGTCCAAGCCGATCACCTCTTCAATCTCGGCTTTCACGCGTTCTGGCTCGGCGCTCGGCAGATCGATCTTGTTGATCACGGGAAGAATTTCGAGGTTGTGATCCAATGCCATGTGAACATTAGCCACAGTTTGCGCCTCGACGCCCTGAGCGGCGTCCACCACCAGCAGCGCGCCTTCGCAGGCCGCCAGGCTGCGCGAGACTTCGTAAGTGAAATCGACGTGCCCGGGAGTATCGATCAAATTGAGTTTGTACTCTTTGCCGTCCTTGGCGCTATAACTCAGGCAGACCGGACTGGCCTTGATGGTGATGCCGCGCTCGCGCTCGAGATCCATGCTGTCGAGAATCTGCTCGGTCCGTTCGCGCGCGCTGATTGCGCCCGTGAATTCCAACAGCCGGTCCGCCAAAGTCGACTTACCGTGATCGATGTGCGCGATGATGGAAAAATTTCTGATGTGATCTAACGTCATCGGCCGACGCTTTTGCGGCAATAATCGACGGTATGCTGCAACCCGTCTTTGAGGGTCATTTGGGGACGCCAGCTGAGAATTTGTGCGGCGCGGGCCGCATCGATGCAACTGCGGCGCTGCTCGCCCGCCTTGGGCGGGCCATGCTGGGCCTCGACCGAGCTTCCGACCGCTTCACGCAAGTGCTGAAATATCGTCACCACGTCCGTTTCCACGCCGGTGCCGATGTTGATCGGACCGACGAATGAGGACTGCAATGCCGCCACGTTGGCGGCAACCACGTCACCGACGTAAACGTAATCGCGGGTTTGCTGCCCGTCGCCGTTAATCACCGGTATTTTACCAGCCAGCAATGAGGAAAGAAAAATCGCCACGACGCCGGCCTCGCCCTTAGCCGATTGCCGCGGGCCGTAGACGTTGGCGTAACGCAAAGCGATATAGGGCAATCCAAACGCCTGATAGTAGTACGAAAGATAGAGCTCGCCGGCGCGCTTGCTCACGCCATACGGGCTGGCCGGTTCGGTGGCATGGCTTTCAGGCGCGGGAAACACTTTTTGCTCGCCGTAAACCGCTCCGCCCGAAGAAGCGAAGATGGTTTTTTTCACGCCGCTGTTTTTGCAGGCCTCCAGCAGATTGATAAAGCCGAGAATATTCACGCGCGCGTCGAACGTTGGATCAGCCACTGAATGACGCACATCCATTTGCGCTGCGTGATGGCTCAAGACATCAGGCTTAATCTGGTCCATCAATTGAGCCGCTTTTTTTTCCGCGATGTCGACCTGGTGCAGTGTGGCTTGGGAATTGACATTAACGTTTTGGCCGGTAGAGAAGTCATCGATGATATGCACTTCATGACCACCATCCAAGTAAGCGTCGACAACATGGGAAGCGATGAACCCCGCGCCACCGGTAACGACTATTTTCACGCGCTCTTCTCTTTCAAATGCGCGCGAAAGTATTCGATCGTTTTGAGCAGGCCTTCTTCCAACTTAACTTTAGGCTCCCAATTGAGAATCTTTTTCGCTTTCGTAATATCGGGCTGGCGAACCTGGGGATCGTCCTCCGGCAACGGTTTGTAGACGATGGTGCTGCGCGAGTCGGTCAGCTCGATAATTTTCTTGGCAAAGTCGAGCACGGTCATCTCGTGAGGATTGCCGATGTTGACGGGCAAGTGATGATCGCTCTTAAGCAGCTTGTTGAGTCCATCGACCAGATCATCGACATACTGAAAACTTCTCGTTTGCTGCCCCTGACCGTAAACCGTCAGCGGCTCTCCTTTGAGCGCCTGCATGATGAAATTCGGCACCACCCGGCCGTCACGCAGGCGCATGCGCGGTCCGTAGGTATTAAAAATTCGCACGATACGCGTATTCAAGCCGTGATAGCGATGATAGGCCATGGTCATCGCCTCGGCGTATCGTTTGGCTTCATCGTACACGCCGCGCGGCCCGATCGGATTGACGTTGCCCCAATACTCCTCGCTTTGCGGCCTGACCTGCGGATCGCCGTAAACCTCAGACGTCGACGCCAGGAGATACACGGCGCTCTTCGCCTTTGCCAAGCCCAATGTGTTATGCGTTCCCAGCGCGCCGACCTTGAGGGTCGGAATCGGTAATTCCAAATAATCCACCGGACTCGCCGGTGAAGCGAAATGGAGAATGTAATCCAGCGGCTCCTGCACTTCGATGAAGCGGCTTACGTTGTGATCGATGAAGCGGAAGCGCGGATTTTTGAGAAACGGCGCCATATTTTCCTTAGCACCGGTCGAATAATTGTCCATGCAGAGCACTTCGTGCCCTTGATTGAGAAAGCTCTCGCATAAATGCGAGCCGATAAAGCCAGCGCCACCGGTCACTAGATATCTAGCCATCGTTCCGCCCTATCGAGTAGTAGGTAAAGCCGAGCTTGCGCACATCCCCTGGATCGTAAATATTGCGCCCATCAAAAATCACTGGCTGTTTGAGCAGCCCCTTGATTCGCGCAAAATCCGGCCGGCGAAACTCGTTCCACTCGGTGAGAATAAGCAGAGCCACGGCGCCGTGCAGCGCGTCATAGTTTCGGTGCGTGTATTGTATACCGTCACCGAAAATCTTTCTCGCTTCTTCCATGGCCTCGGGATCGAATGCTTGCACCCGCGCGCCGGCGGCCAAAAGCGATTCGATGACGGTGATCGACGGCGCGTCCCTCATATCGTCGGTGCGCGGTTTGAACGCCAGCCCCCAGATCGCAAATGTTAGACCCGACAACGGTTCGCCGAAATGTTTTTTCACCTTGTCGAACAACAGTACCTTCTGACTTTGGTTCACCTGTTCCACCGCTCTAAGAAGCGCCATTTCCGGCTTATCTCCGCCCATGCTTATCATGGCGCGAATGTCCTTCGGAAAACACGAGCCGCCGAATCCGACGCCGGGAAAAATGAAGTGCGGCCCGATGCGCCGGTCCAGGCTGATAGCGCGGCGAACTTCGCTCACATCGGCTTTCATCGCTTCACACAGGCGCGCCACTTCGTTGATGAAGGAGATCTTTGTCGCCAGCATGGCGTTGGCCGCATATTTACTCATCTCGGCGCTCCGGCTATCCATGACCAGAATAGGATTTCCCGTGCGCAAGAATGGATCATAGAGTTCCTTGAGGGTCTCCAGGGCCTCGGCATTGTCGCCGCCCAAGACAACGCGGTCGGGCTTCATAAAGTCTTCCACCGCTGCGCCCTCCTTCATAAACTCGGGATTGGACGCAACCGCAAAGGGCTGTTCCGTTTCTTCTGAAATCCACTGCTTGATCCGATCAGCCGTGCCGACCGGCACCGTGCTTTTCGTGACGATGATCTTGAACGAGTCCATCGCTCTGGCGATGCCTTTGGCGGTGGCTTTCACGTATTCAAGATTGGCGTCTCCGGTCGGCCCTTGGGGCGTGCCGACGGCGATAAAGATGATTTGGGAATTTTTAACCGAACTCGCCAAATCGGTCGTAAAGCTCAAGCGCTGATCCTGAGCATTGCGCCGGACCATTTCCTCCAGGCCCGGCTCGTAAATCGGCACCTTGCCGGCATTGAGCATTTCGATTTTATTTTCATCAATATCGACGCAGATCACGTCGTTACCGCTTTCGGCAAAACAAGTGCCGGCGACCAAACCGACATAGCCGGTCCCAACTACAGCCAAATTCATGTTCTTCTTCCACCCTCAAGAACTTCGCGAACGACATAAACCGGACGTTCCTGAGACTCATGATAGGTGCGTGCCAACATCTCTCCCAGGAGTCCCATGGTGACGAATTGAAAACCGATAAAAATGAGCAGGACCGCCAATAGTAGCAGCGGTCGGTTGCCGATGTCCGCGTCGTAAACTAGTTTTTGTACGGTTAAATATAACGCGATCACAAACCCCGCTAAACCACTGATCACGCCGATCGGTCCAAACACATGGGACGGCCGGGTCGAATAGCTGCTAAGAAATTTCACTGTCAGGAGATCCAACGCGACGCGTAGCGTTCGGGTAATTCCATATTTGGATTCGCCACGAAGCCGTGGCCGGTGGTTGACCTTGAGCTCGGCGATCTGGGCGCCCCTTTCGTAGGCGATCGCCGGAATAAAGCGGTGCATTTCGCCGTATAATCTGAGGCTCTTGGCCACCTCCTTGCGCATCGCTTTGAGCGTGCAACCGTAATCATGAAGTTTCACCTTTGTGGTCCAGGATATCAGACGGTTGGCGATCATTGAAGGCAGACGGCGATTGAAAAACGGATCCTGCCGGTTGAAGCGCCAGCCCGCCACCAGATCGTTGCCCTCCTGGAGCATTTCAAGCAGCGCGGGAATGTCGGCCGGATCATTTTGCCCATCGCCATCCATCAGTACGATGATTTCCCCTTGCGCATAGGCCAAGCCCGCCGCCAGCGCCGCGGTTTGGCCAAAGTTCCGCCTGAGCCGCACTACTTTGAGACTCGGCTCTATGCAATGCAACCGGCTCAAAGCGCTAAAAGTGCCGTCCTTACTTCCGTCGTCGACCGTGACGATTTCACAAGTTTTGCCCAAGGATGCCAAGACGCCGTTGATCTCGCGAATTATCGGTTCGACGTTTTCTTCCTCATTGTAAACGGGAATGACTATGGACAGCTCCATCGGCTCAGGAATGAAAATCGGTTAGCTCGACAAAGCGTTGGTATCGTTCTTCAATCTCTGCCAGTGAGACATCGGTAAGCCGTTTGACGCCAAAATCCTCGACGGTGAACGATGCGACGACGGAACCATAAACGATCGCCCGTCTGAGGCCGCCTTGGCTCTGGTCGCCGGAGCGCGCCAGATGTCCCATGAATCCGCCGGCGAACGAGTCGCCCGCGCCTGTCGGATCGAAAACTTGTTCCAACGGATAGGCGGGCGTAGCGAATACCGACGAATCAGAAAACTGCAGTACGCCATACTCGCCGCGCTTGACGAGAATCATCTTTGGGCCCATTTTGAGAATCGCTCGCGCCGCCTTGACGATATTGTCATAACCGCTCAATAAGCGCGCTTCGGAATCGTTAATCACCAGTACTTCGATCCGCTTGAGCACTTTTTTTAGCTCTTCGTTGCTCTCGCGGATCCAGTGGTCCATGGTGTCGCATGCGACCAGCTTCATGCGGCGAAGCTGGTTGAGCACTTCCAATTGCATCACCGGATCAATATTGCCGAGAAAGACGTACTCGGCGTCCCGGTAGCGCTCGGGTAGTTTTGGCTCGAAGCCGGCGAGAACGTTCAAGTGCAGCTCGACGGTATCGCGCAGATTAATGTCTTCATGATAGCGGCCGCGCCAGTGAAACGTATCGCCCTTTTCGCGCTCAATGCCGTCAATGTCGATCTTTCGCTGGGTGAAGAGATCCAGGTAGTCCTGGGGAAAATCTTCACCGATGACGCCGACGATGCGCACCGGAGCGAAGAAACTTGCGCCGAGAGCGAAGTAAGACGCCGATCCGCCCAAGATGCGCTCCGCCGAGCCGAATGGCGTTTCAATCGAATCGAAAGCGACGGTACCAACAACCAATACGCTCATAGATATTTGCCGATGATGGGCCGTAATTCCGCGCGGAGCTTCTTCGGAATCCGCGCGCGCTCGGTGATGATAGCATCCTTTAATGCCGAGGCACAGGCGCACGAACGCGCGGACGACAATTCCGTCACGGCGCGCCGGATCGTGCGCTGCGCTAGCTCGATGTTCTGCTTGAGCACAGCCAACACATGGTCAATCTCAACGTCGCCGGCCGCCTGGTTCCAACAGTCGTAGTCGGTGGCGAGTGCGAGTGTGCCAAAGCAGATTTCAGCCTCGCGCGCCAGCTTGGCTTCTTGAAGATTGGTCATACCGATAACGTGGGCACCCCAGTTACGGTAAAGATGCGACTCCGCCCGCGTCGAGAACTGCGGTCCTTCCATACAAAGATAAGTTCCACCGGCGTGAACTTTCGCTCCCGCGGAATTGGCCGCGGCGGAAAGAATCGCCGAAAGATCTTTACAAAAAGGATCGGCTAAGCTGACGTGAGCCACCAACCCCCGGCCGAAAAACGTGCTCGGTCTTTGCGTCGTACGATCGATGAATTGATCCGGGATCACGACATGTCCGGGGGCGATTTCTTGCCGCAGGCTACCGACCGCGCTCACCGAGATGATCCGCTCGACGCCGAGTTTTTTCATCGCGAAAGTGTTCGCGCGAAAATTCACCTCGCTCGGCAACCAACGATGGCCTTGCCCGTGACGCGGCAAGAAAACCAGCTCGATTTCTCCGAGCCGGCCGCGAATCAGTTTGTCCGACGGTTTGCCGAAAGGGGTTTTGACCTCAACCGCCCGCACTCCTTCAAGGCCTGGCATCTGATACAGGCCGCTCCCGCCGATGACACCGATCATCCCTGGGCCCATATCAATTTGACATCCCTTCGGCGCTCAACTTTCGTTCATGCCGAGTGTGCACGAACTCCTCGCCTTGTAATTGGCCGCAAGCGGCTTGAATATCATCTCCCCTCGGACGCCGCACGTTGACCTGGACGCCGGCGTCGTGCAAGACGTTTTGAAAGCTCGCGATCCGTTCGTCGGTCGGTCGCACGTAGCTACTGCCGGGATGGGGATTAAACGGGATGATGTTCACTTTGCTGGGAATGCCCTTGAGTCGTTTGGCGAGCTCGCGCGCGTCCTCCTGCGAATCGTTGACACCGCCCAAGAGAACATACTCGAAGGTGATGCGTTTGCGTCGTGGTATCGGCAGCGAGCGGCAGCAGTCGAGCAATTGCTCCAGAGAATATTTGCGATTGACCGGCATCAACTCACCGCGCACCCGATCGCTCGATGCGTGCAGGGAAATGGCGAGATTGACCCGGGTCTCTGCCATCAACTTTTTGATCTGCGGGACTAAGCCGACCGTCGAAAGCGTCACCCTTCGCGGTGAAATACCGATGCCCCATTGCGCGTCAGTAATGATTTCCAGCGCGCCAGCCGTCTGCGCGTAATTCGCCAACGGCTCGCCCATTCCCATGAGAACGACATGGGTGATGCGCCGTTCTTGGCTCACAGTTCGGCTTGTCTCGAGGATTTGATCGACGATCTCGCTCGCGGTCAAATTTCGTTTGAGACCCAACAGCGCAGTCGCGCAAAAGCCGCAGCCGAAGCCACAGCCGACTTGCGTGGAGATGCAGATCGTCAACCGGTGCGCTTCCGGAATCAACACGCTTTCGACGCTCGCGCCATCCGCGAGGCCAAATAAGAACTTGACCGTGCCATCCCGCGACTGGACCCGGCGCACAATCCGAAGCCGGCCGATGGAAAAACCTTCTGCCAACTCCTCGCGCAGGTCGCGCGACAAATTCGTCATCTCCCCAAACGATGTGACCCGTTTCTGAAACAGCCACAGGCGGATCTGCTTGGCGCGGTACAGCGGATGCTTTCGTTCCGTCAAAAACGCAGTGAGCTCCTTGAAGCTCAGATCTTTAATATTGGGCTTCACTTCCAGATCGCGGTTGGTTGAACCGTTGGTGGTTCAATTTCGCAAAACATTGTAGGGCGACCCTCTGTGGTCACCCGAAACAGGGCCGCACAGGGGGCCTGCCCCCTGTCATCAAATGAATCACCCAAGAGCCAAACGGGGCGTGGGATTAAAAAAGTTCGTCGGGTCTGAAAAAGAAAGCAATTTCATTGATCGCGGTCTCAGAGCCGTCGGAACCGTGGACCGCATTTTGTTCCACATCGTTGCCCCACTCTTTGCGGATCGTTCCCGGAACCGCCTTGGCCGGGTCGGTGGCGCCCATGATCTCGCGGTTTTTCAAGATGGCATTTTCACCTTCGAGCACCGACACGAAGATCGGGCCCGAAGACATGTAAGCGCACAGGCTGGCGAAAAACGGCCGCTCCTTGTGCACGGCGTAAAACGCCTGTGCTCGCTCCGGCGTAAGCCGAAGCAGCTTCCCGCCCGCGATTCTCAATCCGGCGGATTCGAATCGACGAAGGATTTCACCGATAAGATTTCGCCGCACGGCGTCGGGCTTGACGATCGATAAAGTTCGTTCCACGCTCATTACTTTCCTAGCGCCTCCTGCATCGAGCGGCCGATAGTCGCCGGCGACGAAGCCATGTGAACTCCGGCCGATGTCATCGCGGCGATTTTTTCCTTGGCCGTGCCTTTGCCTCCCGAAATGATCGCCCCCGCGTGACCCATTCTTTTGCCCGGAGGCGCAGTCTGGCCGGCGATGAAACCCACCACGGGTTTCTTCATATTGGTTTTAATCCATGCGGCGGCTTCCTCTTCGGCGCTGCCGCCGATCTCGCCGATCATGACCACCGCTTCGGTTCCGGGATCGCTACTGAACATAGCAAGCACATCGACGAACTCAAATCCATGCACCGGATCGCCGCCGATACCTACGCAAGTCGATTGCCCCATGCCCAACCGAGTTAGCTGGTCCACCGCCTCATAAGTCAAGGTACCGCTGCGCGAGACGACTCCAATGGTTCCAGGCCTGTGAATGTGCCCCGGCATGATGCCGATTTTGCACTCGCCGGGAGTGATGGTTCCCGGACAGTTGGGACCGAGCAGCTGGGAGCTTCGTCCGACAAGATAGCGTTTCACTTTGATCATGTCGCGCACCGGCACGCCTTCGGTAATACAGATGATCAACGCGATGCCGGCATCGGCCGATTCCAGAATCGCGTCAGCGGCAAACGGCGGCGGCACGTAGATCACGCTCGCGTTGGCGCCGGTCTCTCGCACTGCACGTTCGACGGTGTCAAAGATCGGTATCCCTTCGAATGCGCTGCCGCCCTTCCCCGGCGTCACACCGGCAACCATTTGCGTGCCGTACTCCTTGCACGCCTTGGTGTGGAATTGCCCGGTGGCACCGGTGATGCCCTGGGTCAGGACCCGCGTGTTTTTGTTAACAAGAATTGACATAGGTCAAAACCGAAGATGGCAGATGGAGGATCGAAGATCGCGATCCTCGATCTTCAATTCTCGATCCTCGGCTATGTTTAATTCACCGCCCTGACAATCTTCTCCGCCGCCTCGGCCATGGTTTCCGCCGAAATAATCGCTAAACCGGAGTCGGCGAGAATTTTTCTACCGATCTCGACGTTAGTCCCTTGCATCCGCACGACCAGCGGCACATTAACATTCAATTCCCGCGCTGCCTCGACGACGCCCTGAGCTAAAACATCGCAACGCATGATGCCGCCGAAAATATTGATGAGCACGCCGCGCACTCGCGGATCGGCCAGCAGGATTTTGAAGGCTTGAGCGACTTTTTCTTTGTCGGCGCCGCCGCCGACGTCAAGAAAATTGGCCGGCTCGCCGCCGTAAAGTTTAATGATATCCATAGTCGCCATCGCCAAGCCGGCGCCGTTGACCATGCAGGCAATATTGCCGTCCAGGGAAATATAGGAAAGATCGTACTTGCTCGCTTCGACTTCCCGCGGATCTTCTTCGTAGAGATCGCGCAGTGCGAGAATGTCTTTCTGGCGAAAAAAAGCGTTGCTGTCGAAATTCATCTTGGCGTCGAGCGCCATGACCTGGCCTTCTTTAGTGAAGATCAACGGGTTGATTTCTGCCAAGGAAGCGTCGCATTCATCAAAGGCTCGATAGAGCCCTTGCATCACTGCGACCATCTTGTTGGTCAAGTCCGAGGGCATCTCGAGCGCGTAGGCCAAGCGCCGGCATTGGAATGGCGCCAATCCGATCACCGGGTCGATGGTCTCTTTGAGAATTTTTTCAGGATGTTTAGCGGCGACTTCTTCGATCTCGACGCCGCCTTCGGATGAGCAGATGACGCTCACGCGGGACTGGGCGCGGTCTAAAACCATGGCGAGATAGATCTCGCGCTGGATGTTCAGCCCCTGCTCGACAAGCACCCGCCGGACTTGTCGGCCTTCAGGCCCGGTCTGGTGCGTCACGAGTTTTTGGCCGAGCATGTCACGCGCCTTCGCCGCCGCTTCCTCGGCATTCTTGACCACTTTCACGCCGCCGCCCTTGCCGCGCCCGCCGGCATGAATCTGTGCCTTGACGACGCAGACGCCGCCACCCAACTCAATGGCCGCGGCTTTCGCCTCTTCGGGTGTCGAGGCAACAATACCGCGCGGCACAGCGACGCCGAAACGTTTAAGGATTTCTTTGGCTTGAAATTCGTGAATATTCACCGCTTCACGCCGTGATAAAGAGAGACCCTAAGACTAGACGATTAGCCTCAGGCTCTCAATGTCTTTGGATCCCAAGTGAGCTAGGCAACGCCTAACACGCGGTTCGTCGCTTGCACGATTTCTTTGACATGACTGAGGGACTCGTCGAAGGCTTTCTTGTCGGCAGCATTTAGATTGATGTCGATGACTTTCTCAACACCACCTGCGCCGATGATGACCGGGACGCAGAAATAATACCCGCTGACCCCATATTCCCCTTCCAACAACGCCGCGCAAGGGAGAATTTCCTTCTTGTCAAAGAGAAAGGCCTCGGTCATTTGAATCGCCGCCGAGGCCGGAGAAAAATAGGCCGATCCGGTCTTTAACAGGGCGACGACTTCGCCGCCGGCGTTGCGCACACGCGCTTCGATTTCATCGAGACGTTTGGCCGGGATCAGTTTTTCCACCGGCACGCCGCCGATAATGCAGGAACTGCGAACCGGCACCATGTCATCCCCGTGCCCACCCAAAACCATCGCCTGGACGCTCTTCACGGAAACGTTCAATTCTTTCGCAATGAACGAGCGGTAACGCGAAGAATCTAGAATTCCCGATTGACCGACCACGCGGTTTTTCGGAAAGCCCAGCGCGCGCTGCATCAACGTCACCATCGCGTCCAGCGGGTTGGTAATGACGATAACAAACGAATTCGGCGCATGTTTTTTGACACCGTCCGCAACCGAGGTCAGGATCTTGGCGTTGGTCCCCAACAAGTCATCGCGGCTCATACCGGGTTTGCGCGCGATCCCCGCGGTCACAATACAAACATCGGCGCCGGCGATATCGTCGTACTTGTTGGTGCCAATGACGTTGCCGTCGAAACCTTCCACCGGGCCGGCATGGGACAGATCGAGCGCTTTCCCCTGGGGCAACCCTTCGATAACGTCGAACATAACCACATCGCCCAGTCCTTTGAGTAAACAAAGATGGGCCATGCTGCCGCCGATATTGCCCGCGCCGATCAGCGCGATTTTTTTCCTAGTCATAAAACTCCCTCGAACTTATTTCAGTCAAGTTACAATTGAATCTCTCAGCACTTGACACTCGACCCTCGTCACTCGACACTCCTTCACATACTCGCGATGATCGCGTCGCCGAACCCTGAGCAGCTAACGAGTTTGGCACCGGGCATGAGCCGCTCGAAATCGTAAGTCACGGTCTTGGCATTGACGGCGCCCTCGATTCCTTTGATGATCAAGTCGGCCGCCTCGGACCAGCCCATGTAACGCAGCATCATCTCACCGGAGAGGATGACCGAGCCCGGATTGACCTTATCCAGATCGGCGTATTTCGGCGCGGTGCCGTGTGTGGCCTCGAACACTGCGTGGCCGCTATCGTAGTTGATGTTCGCGCCGGGCGCGATGCCGATGCCGCCCACCTGAGCCGCTAACGCGTCGGACAAGTAATCGCCGTTCAAGTTCAGCGTCGCGATGACATCGTAATCTTTCGGACGAATCAGCACGAACTGGAGCGTGACGTCGGCGATGGAGTCCTTGAGCATCAACTTCTTCTTCCACTTGCCGTCACCGTGGGTCGGCCAGAGCTTGAGCGCCTCTTCGACTTCTTTTTTGATATCGCCCTGTTGCGTTGGCGACATCATATCGAATCCGGGGTCGATCATCTTCGCATTGTCTTCCACTGAAATATTCGCCTTCGCCTCTTTGTTGCCCAAGATCCATGACTCGCGCTCGGTCACAACATCATTGCGAAATTCGCGTTTTGCCAGGGCATAACCCCACTCGGCAAACTTGCCTTCGGTGTACTTCATGATGTTGCCTTTGTGCACGAAATTGATGTTCTTGCGCTTGTTCGTCAGCGACCACTGAATCGCCGCGCGCACGAGGCGCTCGGTACCTTCGACCGAGACCGGCTTTAAGCCGACAGCAGCCGTGTTGGGAAAGCGAATCTTGGCAAATTCTGTCGGAAAGGCTTCCTGGAGGAACGACTTGAATTTGGCATTAGCTTCGGTGCCGTTGGGAAACTCGATGCCGGTGTAGATATCTTCGGTGTTTTCACGGAACACCACCATGTCCACATACTCAGGATGCTTGACCGGCGAAGGCACGCCGTTGAAATAGCGCACCGGGCGTTGGCAAACGTAGAGATCGAGCAACTTACGCAACCCGACATTGAGCGACGTCATACCGCCGCCGATGGGCGTTGTCAGCGGGCCCTTGATACCGACGAGAAATTCAGAAAACGCCGGCACGGTCTCTTCATGCAACCAACTATTATATTGCTTGAAGGACTTTTCACCGGCGTAAACTTCCATCCAGTGAATTTTCTTTTTGCCCTTGTAAGCCTTTTCCACCGCCGCGTCGAAAACGCGCACGGATGCGCGCCAGATATCCCGGCCTGTGCCGTCGCCTTCGATAAATGGAATGATCGGATTGTCGGGAACCTGCAGCTGCTTGTTGGCTCCCATAGTTATCTTGGCGCCGTCCTTCGGGACTTTTACGACCTTATACTCTGCCATAGCCTCCTCACGTGCAAAAATAGCCTAAGGGCCGTGACCGATTCCGCTAGTCCTTAGGCTATTCGCGTAAAAATGTATTTGGAACTGTCCGAAACTAACTGATTACCCAGAGCGAGTCAAGGTGCTAACTACTCGTTTTTCTTCTGCTCTAACCATTTTTCAAGGAACCGTCCGGCGACTTCGCGCCCGCCCAGGCCGAAGGCCAATGACAACGCCAAACAGATCGCGCCGAAGACCAAAATAAACGCCCAAATGACGATTTCGGAGGCGATATCTAAGATCTCAAAGATGCCCGCGACAACGAAAATCGTCGTCCCTATGTAGGCGGCGCGACCGATCGCCGCCGCCTGTTCCAACCCGGCGTTGGCGCAGGAAGTCCGCGTCACTGTTTCTAAAAAATTTGCGAAATAAAGTCCCAGGATCAGCGTTACCAGTGCCGCAACGATCTTTGGAATGTACAGATAGATTGTGTGGAGCGTGTCAGTAGCACCGCTCAGATTTAATGTCTCGAGCGTCGTCACGATGGCGATCAAAAAGAGAAACCAGAAGGCCAGCAGCCCGATAATATCCGAAGGCGACTGCTTGATGCCGCCGCGCTCAAGGATGTGTTTGATCCCGACGCGTTCCGCCAAGGCATCGAACTGGCAAAGCTTCAGCAAGCGCACGACGATGCGTTTGATCACGTTACAGATCACCCAGCCGAGTAATATGATCGCTATGGCAAAGAGCAGATTCGGCAGAAAAACGGCGATCTTCGTGACAAACGCATCCCAGAACCCAGTGACCGTGACGATGGGATTCATTGATTCCTCCTCAACGCTGACTCAAAGTGACATCTACCTAAATAGGGGAGTTCCATCGAGATTGTCAATCAACCCACGTAAGAAACCAAAACTAATCTCCACTTGAATCCGCCACTTTCACTCACTATAGTCGATCAACTCGTGATTCGGCAGCGCCGTCGGTTTTCGCGTTGAGCTCAAAACCTTGCACATAACCGTCGAGAAACTTGCCAAGGCTTACGGCTTACTGTGGGCGCTTAGGGATATCACTTTGGCTCTAAAGCCGGGCGAGTTCGTCGCCATCCTCGGACCGAACGGCGCAGGAAAGACGACGCTGTTAAGAATACTCGCCGGCCTGGTATCGCCCACCGCCGGCTCAGTCAAACTCGACGGTGCAACGCTCTCGCACGGCGCAACTGCTCTCCGTACCAAGATCGGTTTTCTAACTCCGGCCGACCATCTTTACGATAACTTGACGGTTAGCGAAAACCTCTATTTCTTTACTTCGCTGTATCATCAGCAGAAGAACTCACACGCCATCGACCAGGCGCTTCAACAGGTGAATCTCGCCGATCGCGCCGATGAATACGCGGCGAATCTTTCGAGCGGCATGAAGTGCCGCTTGTCGATCGCCAAATGGCAGCTCCTGGAGCCGGAGCTCCTGCTTCTCGACGAGCCCTACGGCGTGCTCGATGGCAGCGGGGTCGACGTGCTGGAAAAGTTTCTCCAGGGTCAATGCGCCATGGGCCGCATCATCGTCGTGGCGTCACACCATGTCTCCCGCGTGCTGAAGCTTTCCAGCCGCGCCGTCATACTCAATCGCGGCCGGCTAACATTCGATGAAATCAAGCAGCAGCCATGGCCAAATTTCGACAAAGCATTCGGCGAATTTCTGCCGCAGGGAGAAATATGGCGCTCCTAAGGGAAAGTTACCTGCTGCTGTGGAAAGATTTGCTCTTGGAGCTGCGCCAGCGTGACAGCCTGCTGACGATGTTTTTTTTCGGCACTTTATTGCTCTTTGTCTTTCACTTCTCTTTCGATCCCGCGCCGGAAAAAGTCGCTGAAATGGCGCCGGCATTACTCTGGCTCGCATTTCTTTTCACCGGAACTTTGGGCCTTGCTCAACTCTTCCAGCCCGAGCGCGAAAATCACTGCCTCGACGCCCTGCTGCTCTCGCCGGTCGACCGCGGCGCGCTGTTTCTTGCCAAGAGCTGCTTCAATCTGGTTTTGATGATCGTCGTGGAAATCGTCGTCATCCCGCTATTCTGGATACTCTTCAATCTGCGCTCGTGGAATTTGCTACCGCAGTTGTTTCTGGTTACCTTACTGGGGACCATCGGTTTTTGCGTTTTAGGGACGATCGCGTCAGCGATCACGTTGCGGGCGCGGGCACGCGAGCTGCTCTTGCCGTTGGTACTCTTTCCGTTGATGATTCCGGTCATCCTCGCCACCATTCGCTGCATGGAAAATGTTTTGCGCACCGGCGAGTTCGGCGATGCGATCCCCTGGTTGCGCCTACTTTTGAGTTTTGATGTGATATTTTTGACCGTTGGAGTACTGATATTTGATCGGGTAATCGAAAACTGAAGATGGCTCAGGTAGCGATAAAGAAGCGCAAAGGAATCCTCGGCGCACTGGCGTTCGTCGCTGTCGTGATCGGATTATTTTGGAGTTTGGTCATCGCTCCGCCGGACGCTTATCAGGGTGACGTCCAGCGCATTATGTATTTGCATCTGCCGAGCATTCTCACCGCATATCTCTCTTACTTTCTGGTTTTTATCGGCAGTGGCATGTATTTGTGGAAGCGCGAGAAACGCGACGATCTTTTGGCGCACTCGGCGGCCGAGATCGGCGTGCTCTTCACCGCCCTGACCATTATCGAGGGATCGATTTGGGGCCGGCCGACGTGGGGCGTGTGGTGGACTTGGGATGCCCGGCTGACGTTAACTGCGATCTTGTTGTTGATCTACGTCGGCTATCTGATGTTGCGATCGCTGATCGAAGACGAGAATCGGGCGGCTTCGGCGGCGGCCGTGCTCGGCATCATCGGGTTTCTCGATATTCCGCTGATTCATATGTCCGTTTACTGGTGGCGGACCTTGCACCAGCCGCCGTCGATCCTGCGGCCCGACAAAGCGCCGTGGGAGAATGTCCACCCAGCGATGCTGACGGCGCTGGCTATCAGTTTCGTCGGCTTCTTGCTACTTTACTTCTACTTATTGTCGATGCGCTACCGCCTGGGCGAGATGCGCGAAGAGATCAGAGCGCGGCGGCTCGATCGAGGTGCGTGATGAGCGCCTGGGGTTTTGTTTCGTTGGCTTATGGAATTGTTTGGGGTTCGATTTTAGTCTACCTGATTTTGCTCAAACGCCGCTATGCCAGCACGGCGGCGGATCTTGATGCGCTCAGGTCGACGGAGGCGACAAGCAGCGATGCCAAGAAGTAGACGTTTTTTGATCGGTGGCGTGATCATCGTCGCCGCACTTTCCTATATGATTTATGGCGGCATGCAGGAAGCAATGGTCTATTTCGTTACGCCGTCGGAGCTCAAGGCCAAGGAAAGTTCATCTAACGATAAGTTTTTGCGCCTGGGCGGCATGGTGGTGAAAGGCTCGTTGCAAAAGGACTTGCAGAATCTCACCTACCGTTTCCAACTCACCGACGGGACGGCGACGTTCCCCATCTTCTTCAAAGGCGTGCCGCCGGATCTTTTTTCCGAAGGCAAAGGCGCCGTCGTCGAAGGACGGATCGGCAGCGATGGCGTGTTTCAAGCGACGACGATCATGGCCAAGCACGCTGAAGAGTACAGCCCCCATAAAGACGGCGGGCCTCCGGCAAAGAGCTTCGTTCCAGCCAAGGAAGCAAGCCTCAAGTGACCGCCAACCTCGGCCATAGCTGTATCCTGCTGGCCTTCATCATCGCGCTCGTGGGAATGGTCAGCCCGCTCGTCGCCGCGCGCACGGGCGAGGAGCGTTATTTGTCGCTTGCGCGCTACGCGCTTCTCGGGCAGTTCCTACTCGTCACCCTCGCCGCGTTCGCGCTCATCTATGGTTTAATCAGCACCGACTTTTCTATCAAATATGTCGCATTCAATACCACGCGGGCGACGCCGATCTACTATCGCGTCACTGGTCTGTGGGGCGCGCTTGAAGGCTCGCTGTTACTCTGGGAGTGGCTGCTGATCATTTTCGCCGCAATCACCGCATGGGTTTATCGCGACCGGCATCGCGAGATGATGCCTTGGGTGATCATGATCTTTTCCATCGTCTCGGTTTTCTTCCTCTGCGTTATCGGATTTCTGTCCAACCCGTTCGAAACCATGTCGTCGGTGCCGGCCGATGGCCGCGGCCTGAATCCGCTGCTCGAAGACGCCAACATGATGACTCACCCGCCGCTGCTCTACACCGGTTTTGTCGGTCTAACCGTGCCTTACGCCTTCGCCATGGCGGCGTTGATCGTCGGTAAGGTCGACGAAGCGTGGATCGTCAGCACGCGCCGCTGGACGATCATTGCGTGGTTTTTTCTCACCGCGGGAAATTTGGTCGGCGCCTGGTGGTCGTATCATGTGCTCGGTTGGGGCGGTTATTGGGCGTGGGACCCGGTCGAAAATGCCGCGTTCATGCCCTGGCTGCCGGCCACCGCTTTCTTACATTCGGTCCAGGTGCAAGAACGCCGCCGCATGCTCAAAGTCTGGAATCTTTCACTCATCATCGTCGCCTTCAGCCTGACGATTTTCGGGACCTTTCTTACCCGCTCTGGAATACTCTCTTCGATCCACGCTTTTTCGTCCGGTCCGGTAGGCGGATTCTTTCTCGGCTTTCTTACGCTTATTCTGCTCAGCTCGTTCGGCCTGCTCGCCTATCGCGCCGATCTCCTCAGAGAGCAACCCGAGCTCGACGCCATGGTCAGTCGCGAATCGGCTTTTCTGTTAAACAACATCGTGCTGGTGTCAGCTTTGTTCACGATCTTACTCGGCACGATTTTCCCCCTGCTTTCCGAAGCGGTCGCCGGCGTCCAGGTCAGCGTCGGCGCGCCCTATTTCAATTCCGTGACGGTGCCCTTATTTCTGTTCCTGGTCTTTCTCATGGCCATGGGCCCAATGATTGCGTGGCGCCGCGCGTCGTGGGACAACTTAAAACGAAACTTTCTCTGGCCGGCGGCGGCTGCGTTGCTGGTCGCGCTTGGCTTGTTCATTTGGAAGGTCCAGGATTTTCTTCCCCTTTTGGGCTTCACACTTCTCGCCTTCGTCGTGCTGACGATTCTCTACGATACGGCTCTCGCGCTGCGCGCTCGCAAGCGCATCGCCGGTGAAGGAATCCTTCGCGGCCTTATCACCCTTACCCGGCGAAACCAGCGGCGCTATGGTGGCCTGGTCGTCCACTTGGGCGTGGTCCTGATCATCATGGGCATCGCCGGCTCCATGACCTACAGTATCGAAAAAGAAGCCACGCTGGCCGTCAAACAAAATTTGCAGGTCGGTAACTATCAGATCCAGTTCCAAGGCCTGACGGGCTCCCAGCAGCCAACGCACTTTCGCGTCGAGGGTGCTTTCCGCGTTTTTCACAGCGGCAACGATGAAGGAATCCTGAGCCCAGCGCTGAAGTTTTTTCCGACGCAGCAGTCGCCCGTCGGTCGCGCCGTGCACCAGAGCAGCTTGAGCGAAGATATTTATCTGATTCTCTCCGGCTTCAGCGAGCTCGATCGTAATCAAGCAACGCTCAAAGTTCTCGTCCGCCCCCTGGTTATCTGGATGTGGATCGGCGGCTTTGTCATCACGCTGGGAACTTTGATCTGCATCCTGCCAATCGGCAAAGTTTCGCAACAGGAAGCGTAGTCTGGCGTCAGTGATGCCACTATTACCAAGATTCGAGTCCTCATCGTTCGTCATTCCGGCGAAGGCACGTCCTGAGCCCAGTCGAAGGGCCGGAATCCAGTCTTTAAACCTGCCCGCGGGCATCGAGAACTGACCATGCCCTGGCGACGCTTGGCGATTACACTTTTGATCATCGCGCCGATTCTTGCCTTGTTGGCCTTCGGCTTTACCCGTGATGCGCGCTACATCACCTCGCCGCTCATCGCGAAGTCCGCGACACCGTTCACCATCACCCTTTTTGACGGCGGCAAGCTGACCCTCAACGATTTGCGCGGCAAAGCGGTTTTTCTCAACTTCTGGGCTTCCTGGTGTCCGCCTTGCCGCGCCGAAGCGAAAGACCTTGAAGCGGCCTGGCAAAGAGTCAAAGACAAGAACATGGTCTTTCTCGGCGTCGCATTGCAAGACACCGATCAGAATTCCCTCGAGTTCCTAAAGGAATTCAACGTCACCTACCCCAACGGTAAAGACGAGTCCGGCAAGATCGCCGTCGACTACGGTACCTGGGGCATACCCGAAAGCTTTTTCATCGATCCTCAAGGTCGGATCACCTATAAGCATGTCGGCGGCATCCGCGCGGCTCTGGTCGTCGCCAAATTAGACGAAGCGGCCAAAGGCATTGTCAGCGCCCAGGAAGGCAAAGGCGACTACCAACCGATACGATGAAAGCTTGACCTCATGACGAGCGCTGCACGTATCGCCAAGGTTCTCCTCTCCGTCATTCCGGCGAAGGCATGTCCTGAGCCCAGTCGAAGGGCCGGAATCCAGACTCTCTTCAAATTCCTGGATTCCTGCTCGCATTCACAAGTGCGTCTCTTGTCCCTGTTTGTTTCACCCTCGCCCCCGGCCAGGGGGAGAGGGAAGGGTGAGGGGGATACATCACGCAAACTGTTTATTATTTGCACAATCGTCTTTGTCTTTCTCTTCATTACTCATCCGGTGCTTGGCGCCACATCGCCTAACCTCGAAGACCGCACGCGTGAAATCGCTAGCGAACTTCGCTGCGTGGTTTGCCAGAATCTGTCCGTCGCCGACTCGCCCTCCGAAATGGCCCAGCAGATGCGCGGCATCGTGCGCGAACAACTTCAAGCCGGCAAGTCACCGGAAGAGGTCAAAGAGTTCTTCGTCTCGAAATATGGCGATTGGGTTCTCCTCAAGCCGAAGACAACTGGCTTTAGCGCGCTCTTGTGGATCTTGCCCTACGTTGTTCTTGTGGTCGGCGTGATCACAGCGCTCTGGTTCATCAGGCGCTGGACCGCCAACAAGAAACTAAGCGAAGGGACAAATCCGTCGCAGGTCGCCCAGCCACTTCCCAGCGAATGGATTCAGCAAGACTTCGAGCAGCCAAATCTTGAAGACTCAAGCGCCAAAGCTCAACTATTGCGCGAACGTGCGAGACTAAAAAACGAATTGGCTGAACTCGATTTCGACTTTCAGTCCGGAAAGCTCTCCGAGTCTGACTACTCTCAACTCAAACAAGAAATCGAAACCAAAGGCGCCGCCGTCATTAAGCAGCTTAGCTCGCTGCCTCCGAAGCCAATCGTCAAGAAACCCAAAGAAAAAGCCGGTCGCGATCAAAGAAGCGCGCAAGGCGCAATGCGTTTTCGTCGCTGGCAGCTCGTCGGCGGCGGTATTTTCTTAATGCTCTTCGGCTTATTACTCGGCGTCATGTTGACGAAATCGGTGCGCACGCGCAGCGGCGAAAACGACACGATGACCGGCGACTTTCTCACCGGCACCACGCCGGCGAATGCCGAGGCGAGAGCAGCGCTGAGCGAAGGTAAAACCGCCTTCGCCCATCAGGAATTTCCCAAGGCCATCGAAGCATTCAAGAAAGTTCTCGCTGCCGATCCAAACAACCCCGAAGCACACAGTTACATGGGATTCATTCTCGTCGAGGCAGGTCACGCCGACGGCGCGTTGCTGGCGTTCGACAAGGCCCTGTCGCAAGCGCCGAATTTCCCTATGGCACTCTGGGGCAAAGGTTTGGTTTTGTATCGCGAGAAAAAAGACTTTGCCGGCGCCCGGGAAGCGTTGGAGAAAGTTTTGAATCTCGTTCCTCCCGGCGAAGAAAGAAATGAGATCGCCAAGCTGCTCGCCGAAATTCCGGCAGGCGGCGATCAAAAGAGCCAAGCCGCGTCCTCTGCACCGGCCGCCCCATCGTCACCGTCCGCTCAGATCAGCGGCAAAATCACCATCGATCCAAAACTCAAAGCCAACCTCGATCCCAACGCGGCATTATTCATTATCGGCCGCGCCGCCGGCGGCGCGGCCGGTCCACCCCTCGCCGTTAAAAAAATCGACCGCCCCACTTTCCCGTTGTCCTATTCTTTGGGACAGGAAAACGTGATGATGCAAGGCGGGCCATTCACCGGCAAAATCAACATCACTGTCCGCCTCGACAAAGACGGCAATCCAACAACTCGGGGAGCCGGCGACGTGACTGGTGAATATAAGAAAAACCCCGTAGAGGTGGGAAGCAAGAACGTCGATATCGTAATCGATCAGCTGATGCAATAGAACCGTGGCGACAAGAAGATAAGCCGTTCAACAGTTTGGACAGTGAGTTAATGAGCAGAACAACGAACCCCGTCACCACTTCGTGATTTCTCCGAACTTGATTGCCTCCAGGCTTTAGGGATAGAACGCTACCGATAGTGGTGGCTAATTCACTTAATAGCGCTCAGATGAGAGATCACCCAAGGCGAAAATCAAGTGCTCAAGCTCCTTCAGTCGATCTTTTCTGTTAAGGCCGGCGTCGACGAATCGCCGCTTCCTTCAGCGAAAGCGGAGACTCCCCCGGAAGCCGTCTCAATTGACGGAGCAGCGCCATTTGCTTTCTCCTCGCACATCACCATCGACAATCAATTTCCTTACGTCGACTGGCCCGCTGTGGAATCCTGGGTCGCCAAACTCCCATCGAATGAGATCCAAGGTCTCGCGTGGTCGATGTGTGAGCGGGCATGGCTCCTGCATTTGCGTGCAGCTCTCGGACCAAGCTATCAACTCGCCGAGGCGGACGACGCGATGCTCATATCGTCGCTCGAACCAAACGTAGCGCGCGCTACGCTTGAGTTCATGAACCTGACTCTCAGCCGAATCGTTCATGTGCTCGACGGCGTGGCCGCCGTTCCCGCCTCAGGTAAGGACATCCTCATCGTCTTCGACGACTACGATGGCTACTACCATTACATCTCCCACTATTATCCAGACGATGGGGAGTTTGCCGGAAGCAGTGGCATGTACCTTCATGCTGGCTGCAGTCACTTCGTGACCGTCAAGAGCGATATGCAAGTCATCGAGCCGGTTATTGTGCATGAGATGACTCATGGCTGTGTCGCCCATCTCCCCTTACCAGCGTGGCTCAATGAAGGCATCGCTGTGAACATGGAACGAAGGCTCGGCTATGCCGGCTCCCCCTTATACACTCCCAAGGAAATGCACCAGAAACACCTGGAGTTCTGGGGCTTGCCCGAGATTCAAGAATTCTGGTCTGGAAAGTCATTCCTCCGCAACGATGAGGGAAGCATGCTGTCTTACGATCTCGCTCGAATTATGGTCGAAGAGATGGCAAAGGACAGGGAAGCGTTCCTTAACTTCGTCCTTGTCGCGGACCGAGCTGATGCGGGCTCCGCTGCTGCCAGCGAACATCTTGGAATGGGGCTCAGGGAGTGTGTCTGCGCTATTCTCGAGATAGAGGAGTCTAGTGGCTGGGAACCGGACCCGAATTTGTGGGATTCCGAGCCCGAAAAGGGAGGATTCTCGGCACGCGGCGGCAAAATTGACATTCCAGCTTTACGTGCGCGTCTCATTAGATCAGCAAAACGTAATGATGCAAGGCACTCCATTCATCGGCAAAATCAACATCGTCGTCCGTCTCGCTAAAGACGACACTCTCATGACTCGCAGAGCTGGCGACTTTACGGGCGAGGACAAGAAAAATCCGGCGGAAGTGGGAACGAAGAATATCGATGTCGTGATAGATACGATTTTGTAACGGGTTGTCACTAGCTGAAAAAAATAAGGCGAGAAAACCAGCAAGAACTCAAGAAAGCGCATTACTTACTCGAGCATCGGGACGTTGACAAGTGAATAGCGCGTTTGTAGAAGTCGATATCGTCACAACCTTCACGTCAAACACAGGAGCCAACGCCGATGCCGACTTTTTCAATTTTACTTTTGTTCATCTTGCTCGCATCTGCCGCCAACGCCGAGCCCTACCCGTGGGACTTGGTGAAAGACAGCAAGTTCAACAAAGCCTACAAAGCGGCATTGGGACCGAAAGCTAAGGATCCATGGCTAGTAAAGTTAGACGGGCCGAGTGAAGAAGGCAAAAAAGTTAAGGTCGGCGGCAAAGAGTATCTCTTCGTTCACTCCTGTAAGCAGCATGCATGCGACACACACAACTTGGTTTTGTTCTACGCAGCCGAAAGCGCCGAGGTGTTCGGAAAGATCAGCGAGAATAAGAACGCGACCTACATCGGCAAACCGCCGGCGGAGGTCCGAGCCGAACTAGATACACTCTACATCAAAGAATTCCACCGCTGACGGGTTCTCTACAACACGGTTGCCGCAGCGTCTTAGTGTCGCGCGTTTTTATATCGAGTGGCCTCTTCCAGCGCATCGCCTAACATCACGCCGGTCATGTACAGTTTGTACTCCGCGCTACCCAAAAGATCATCCACTGGCCGGAGGAGATCGCGCAGATAATTTTTTTCCTCCGCCAGAATTCGCTGAGCGTCGCTCAGCTTGGTTCCTGTTATTTTTGTTTGAAGCTCCGGCAACCGCTCGGCTTTTGGCCCCACGCAACCCACCGCTAATCTAAGTTCTTCGATAGCGCCATTAGCCATAAGCGCACCAACTGCAACGCCGAGCGTCGGGCGTTGATAGCGATGGAGACGCACATAAGCGCTCTTCATCTCGGCGGGCAGCGCCGGGATATCGACGTACAGCAATAGTTCACCCGGTTCGAGAGCCGTCGCATACATATCAATGAAAAAGTCATTCAGCGCGATGCGCCGCTCCCGTTTCTCGTTTCCCACGGTCACCGAAGCGTTATGGATAAGAAGTACCGTGCCGGGATCGGAATGGGGATCGTTGAAAACCAGGTTGCCGCCGAGGGTTCCCTGATTTCTTACACGAACGTTCGCGACTTGCGATTCAGCGTACGCCAATGAAGGTGCATGGTCGCGCACCAGTGCATTTTTCTCGAGCGCATGATGCGTAACGCAAGCGCCGACCCGCAGCACTCCATTCTCCGCGGTAACGCGCTGGAGCATTTCGATCTTTTTCACGTCAACCAAGACTTCTGCGTCCAATAAGCCGTTGCGCAGCAGCAACAGCAACTCAGCTCCGCCGGCATAGATTTTAGCTTTCTCGCCGTAGTCTGCGAGCGATCCGGAGGCCTCCTGAACGGTAGTTGGCTGGACAAGCTGAAGTGAGCCGATCATATGCATCTCGCAATTCGTCTTTGCGGTAATGGCAACCCTCTGTGGTTGCCCCGGGTCGGGCAGGCACGGGAGCCTTCCCCTACAACCGCGCGGCGGTCGTCCATTTTGATTGTCAAATCTTTCCCAGCGCGCGGAGAATTTTTTCCGGCGTGATCGGCAAAGACCGGACTCGGACGCCGAGCGCATCATAAACCGCGTTACCGATGGCCGGTCCGACAGTCACGATCGAGGTTTGCGCCATGCCTTTCGAACCGAAGGGACCCGGGCCGTCCCCTTTCTCCAGCATCGAGGAGTAAAACTCCGCCGGAATGTCTTTCATCACCGGCAAACGATACTGAAAGGGGTCGCCGTTTTGGAACTGTCCGTCTTGATAGATCGTTTCTTCGAACAGTGCGTGACCAAAACCCATCACCGCGCCACCGTCCACTTGGGACTTCGCGGAAGGATAATGAATCGCTTTGCCGGCATCGGCGATGACCGCGTAGCCGAGTATGCGCAACTCACCGGTGTCGCGGTTCACTTCCAGATCGACTGCGGCGCCGCTCGGCGCCCAGTGATCCATACCGGCGAAAGCTGAGTCCTTTACCATTGGCGGCACGCTGTGATAACCGACGGCCTTTAAAACTACGCTGCCGCCGGCGAGCCGGATGATCTCGCTGATGGAAAAACTCGTTTCGCCCCAACAAAGCCGTCCCTGAATCAATTGCCATTCTTCAGGCTTGCCGCCCTTCGCTTGCGCCGCCAGAGAAAAGAGTTCCTGCTTTAGCTTGTTGCAGGCGTTATGCACCGCGTTGCCCATCTGCATCGTCGTGCGCTGTGCGCTGACGCCGGCAAACGGCAAACTTACCGCCGTGTCAGGCGCGCGCACGCGAATTTGATCTTGCGGAATTTCTAGAGTTTGCGCCGCCACTACACTGAAAAGATTATGGGTTCCCTGGCCGATCTCCGGCGCATTGTGTTGAATCGTCACGCTTCCCGCCGCATCCATCGTGACCAGGGCATACGCCCGGCCGCCGCCTTGCGAGCCGTGCCTTAGGCTGAGCGCCATGCCGCGTCCGTGCGCCCAGGGCGAGCCGCTGTTTGCATTCGCGGCTGGCGTCAAATTCGATCTGCCATCCCAGCCGATGCCGGCGATCGCCTCTGCCATCAGGTCGAGATAATCGGTGTCCATGCGCGGCGTGCCCTTACAGACAAAGTCGCCGCGCAAAAGGACATTCTTTTTGCGAAACTCGTACGGATCGATGCCCATTTGACGCGCGACACTGTCCATGGCGCACTCAATGCCCCAAGTCGTTTGTATCTTGCCCGTTGCCCGAGTATGGCCGGCGGGAACTTTGTTGGTGTAAACGCAGCGACCCTTGATGCGCAGGTGCGGAATGCGGTAGCAGCCCCATGCGGAAATCACCGAATTGTGCGCGGCGGTAGCGCCGCCGGTAGTGTAAGCGCCGGTATCGACGATTAGATCTACGTCGAGCGCCGTCAGTGTTCCATCCGCTTTGACACCGACCTTGGCTTTGAAGACTTCGGCGTGGCGCGAGTTCTGCCGAAAGCTGTATTCCGCCGAAGGCACCAACCGCACAGGTCGGCCGATTCTTCGTGACACTAAGAGCGCCGCGTAGTGCGCAGTGGTCGGTATCTTGGAACCGAAACCCCCACCGACGTAAGGCACACGTAGGCGCACTTTGTCCGGTTCGATACCGAGAAAGTGCGCGAACTCCGCGGC
>DASPXM010000161.1:0-3429 GCA_035637295.1 Verrucomicrobiia bacterium | reverse complement strand
GGTAGCGGCCATGGCCGAGGCGTTTAACCTGCCCGTGGTGAGCCATCTCTTCCCGGAGATTCACGTTCATCTCGTATCGGCGATCCCAAACGGGCTGACGGTAGAATACATGCCCTGGTCATTCCGGCTTTTCGAAGAAGTGCCGGTGCCGGTGAACGGCGAATTACTCGTGCCGACCAAGCCGGGCCTTGGCCTTCAATTCAGTCGCGATATCGATCGCTACATCGTGAGTTAGAAAACTAACCCATACCCTCCTCACCACGTTTGCGTGGGGGAGAAGGCGAGGACGAGGGGGCGAGACTGTGTCGTAATCCGCAAAAAGTTGTAGTCTTGTGTTGCAGGAGGTTTGTCATGAACGAAGACTGGCGCAATCATGGTGTCAAAATCATTTCGAGCAATCGCTTCGACTTCAATACGCCGCAGACTCCCGGCATGACTCGGGCGGCGGCAATCAATCGGGCGATGGCGGGAGCGAACAAGCTCTGGGCCGGCACGGTGAGCATTCATCCCAACGCCAAGACCGCGCCGCACCATCACGGTGAGCTCGAAAGCATTATTTATATTGTCAGCGGCAGAGCGCGTATGCGTTGGGGAGAGCGGCTTGAGTTTATTGCCGAGGCGGGCCCGGGGGATTTTATCTTCGTGCCGCCGTTCGTACCGCACCAGGAAATCAATGCCAACCCTAACGAGCCGCTCACCTGTGTGGTCGTGCGTAGCGATCAGGAGCCCATCGTCGTCAACTTGGAGATTCCCGCCGTCGAGATGCCGGAAGAGATTGTCTGGATCGATCCGCTTCATGCCAAGGCATAAATGACTGTTGCCGAAATTAATGATCCAACTTTCGGGAAATGGCCGCGCCGCAGCGAAATCCCGGCGATTTTGTCGATATGAGTCTGCTCGATGAGGTCGAGAAGGAAGGATTCAGGCAAAAACTTCTCCAGACGTGTTTAAGAGCCTTTATCAGGGAAAACTTTAATTTGTCTAAAGCTATACTTAATAAATTGTCAGGGGTGACGATTTCATTTTCAGTACCCGGTCGGCTGGAAGCGATCTGGATCAAACGCGCCCATCGAGGGCCGATGGACCCAGTGCAGTCAGCCAGGCTGATCACCGGCCAGGGCCTTGCCGGCAACGCCGATCGCGGCGGCTCCCGCCAGATAACTCTGATCGAAAAAAATATTTGGCAAGACCTGATGCGCCAAATCGGCGGCTCCGCATCACCCGCGGCCCGGCGAGCGAATTTACTCGTGAGCGGAATAGCATTCGCCGGTTCGCGTGCACGAATTTTACGAGTCGGAGCGGCCAGACTAGAGATCGCCGGCGAGACCAAGCCGTGCGAGCGCATGGACGAAGTCGTTGCCGGTTTGCAGGCGGCGATGTATCGCGACTGGCGCGGTGGTGGCTTCGCCAGAGTTTTGAGCGATTGCGAAATCAAAATCGGCGATTCGGTGTGGTGGGAGGAAGCGCGGCTCGCCGAAGTCGATTTATTATGAGGCTCAAAAGCGGGATCAAATTGCTCGACGAGCGCGAAGGTTCTGGGGAGGCGGCCAAAAAAGGCGACAACGTCATTTACAATCTCAAGATGTTTCTGAATAAAGGCGATGAAGTTCCTTTAAATGAACGTCAAGCAGAATACCTGCCGGAGAAAATGTTGCGTCACGAAAACGGCTCTCGATTTGTCGACCACACGCTTACGCTTGGGCGCCGCCAAGCGATCGCCGGTATCGAGTACGCACTGACGGGAATGAAGGCCGGCGGTTACCGCAAGGTGCGCGTGAGTCCTCATCTTGCCTATCGCGATCAAGGACTGGACGGGCTCATCCCGGCAAACTCGGTGTTGATCGTCGAGTTATGGCTGCGCCAAATCGTCTCGGGTTGATATCTTTTCGTTCTGGTAAGCCTGTGATTTAGCTGGCCTGTTTGCTTTCCGTTGTATAAAATAACGATCACTATTGCACTAATCCTATCGCTATGGCCGAAATCTTTATCAGTTATGCTTCGGGGAATCGCGAAAGAGCGCGGGCGCTCGCTCAGGCGCTCGGCGCGCGCGGCTGGTCCGTTTGGTGGGACCGAGAAATTCCCCTCGGAAAATCCTTCGATGATGTCATTGAAAAAGCGCTTACCGAAGCCAAATGCGTCATCGTGCTGTGGTCGGCCGTTTCGATCGCATCCGAGTGGGTTCGTAATGAAGCCTCCGAAGCGAAACGCCGCGGTATTTTAATTCCTGTGTTCATTGAGCCCGTGGACGCCCCGCTAGCGTTTCGGCTTTTGAACGGCGCCGACTTGAGAGATTGGCATGCCGATGCGACCAACGCGGAATTCGATCGGCTCGTTCAGCGCGTGACGGAATTGCTTGGGCAAACAGCGTCGGTGGTGACTCCGTCAACCGTTATCCACAAGGACCCTCCTCCTTATCAAATTACGAAAGATTTCGTCGCGAAATTTTTTAGATCTCGTCTGGTGCGTGGCGGCATGGGTGCGGCATTCGTCGCGGTGCTCGCGGTGGGCTATGTTCTCAAGGCGCGTCAACCGGAACCCCACAACGTGCCCGATTCAACTGTGACTGTTCCCGTCCAGCCCGTCGATCCCAACAATTCTGATTTTGCAAAAAGCATCAAAGATTTGTCGGGGCTCCTCGGCGGCGCCGTCCCCGCAACTTCTCTGGCCAAAGGATTTCACGTGCCCGATCTCGGCGTGCGTATGGCCTTTCTCACGGCGGAGCAGAGCGCCTCAACGCTCGGCGCGATGCCGCAAGGAGCGGTGGTGATGGAAGTGGAAAGCGGGCGGCCGATGGCGAAGGCCGGTATACGCGTTGGCGACGTGGTTCTGTCAATCGCGGGAAAAAAGATTACGAGCGAAGAGGATCTTCGTCAGGCGATTTTTAAGATCGGCCCGGGCAAAACCCAATATTCCTATCGGCGCGGCGACGATACCAAGACGGTGGCAGTCGACTGCCCAGGCTGTAAAGTCGAATAGGCCCTCTTGGGGTGATGAGAAACTTCCCATGAAGAACGGCAAACAGCGGCGCGTCGAAATCATGGCGAGGCGAAAGAAGCTCGCGATCAGTCGCAAGGCGATGGCAAAGGCGGTTGAGTTAAGACATGCGCCATACCGGTTTGTTCCCGTAAATGAAGAGCTGCTCGCCCCAAACAATAGCTACGGCGCTTCTGATTTCGTCAGAAGGGGCTACTACGTCGATACTCCGTTTCGCTGCGGCGACTGCGGCAAAGAGGAAGTATGGACGGGGACGCAACAAAAATGGTGGTATGAAGTCGCTAAAGGTTTTGTGTACTCATCGGCGATTCGTTGCCGCGCATGCCGCCACAAGGAACGGCAACGGAGAGCAGAAGCGCGGCGCGTTCATCTGGAGGGTCTCGCTCGAAAGAACCAGGCGCGAATGAAGAAAAGAACAGGGGACTCATCATGATG
>DASPXM010000160.1:0-12470 GCA_035637295.1 Verrucomicrobiia bacterium | reverse complement strand
CCTTGGATTCAAAGAGCTGGTCAACATCGGAGCGCTCAAACTCCCCTACCCTTTCATGGGCCTGGCGTTCCGGCGATCTGCGGTACAGCAGAATCCGGAACTCGTTCGAGGGTTTCTCAGGGCTTTCTTGGCCGGCTTGAGAGTTGCCATCGAACAACCCGAAGTTTCGAAGCGAGCAGCCGCCAAGTATCTTGCCACAAAGGATCAAGAGATTATCGAAGAAGCTTATAGAGGTTTCGCGCCGTTGTTCCCCAAGATTCCTTACGTGACCGACGAAGCAATTCGTTCGGTGCTATCGGTTACAGACCATCCCAAGGCAGCGACGGCCAACCCCAAAGATTTTTACGACAATCGTTTTCTTCGGGAGCTGGAGAACTCCGGTTTTGTTAAAGAATTGTACGGCAGTCGCTAATATTAATCGCGAGGGGAAAATTGGATGGAAGCGTGGTTTAGTTGCCAATCCGAGATCCCAGCTATCTGTCTTCGTTCAATCGAATGATCGCCGCCTTGACACTGGAACGCATGCGTTCGAACGAACGCGATAATTCACCGAACTCGCCAGTGTCATTGACGCCAAGCGAAGGAACGTCAAGTTCGCCCTCGCTGATACGCCGGGCGGTCCTCACCAATCGCAGTATCGGCCGCGTGATTCGCCAAACCAGGAAAATCGCCATCAGGATTCCGCCGCAAACAACCAGCAAAACGAGTTTCACAATCGGGACTACCGTTTTGCTGATTTCAGCGTCGACGTCGTCCTTCCAAATGCCGACCCGCACGGCGCCCATTTGGCCCTCCAAAATCGGCACGCGCACCTCGTATACCATGCCGTCCCCTAGTCGAAATAGACTCTGCCTCTCGGTTTGCGGACGATCGATTGGCACCGTGTTCTGAACCTGTTGCGGTAGCACGGCAAAGCTATGGGAAAGAATTTCACCTTGCCGATCTTCGATGAGCACGTACGCCATCCCAGACCGATTGGCGTACGTGCGCAGAAATTCACTCAGACGTATAGCGTCTTTCTTGAAGAGATGAGAGGGGGCGCCATCACTTACGTTGACGGCGGTGACTCTAGCCCGTTGAATCCACTGCTTCGTCAGCGAAGATTTGAGCGTGAAATAAACCAGCGCCAGCGTCAGCGCGCCAAATGCAGCAATAATCGCCGTGAACGTGAAAATCATTTTGCCGGTCAAACCGTGACCGTGGGAGAGCACACGCGACCAGGCACGAGTTGGGAGAAGATGTGCCAAGTGAGATCGTCGCGCAATAGACCGTGAGCTTGCCGGAGAGTCAGCCGCGGCCTCCGGCATTAAAACAAACTGGGTGGAACGCGGCGGCTTTACCTCCACCGACCTCGCTTCCACTTCATTGATCAAATTGTAACCGGCATGATCTCGCGACCTCAGCAAGCGTTCTGCTCGACTGATTCTCACTGCCGAAACGATCGCTCTGAATGCCAATAGGATTCCACAGGCGGCCAACACGCCATAAAAAATTAAATCCACCCCTAAATTTGGCAACCCCGATTGCGCTAGTTGCTTCACGGTCTCATTTGCTCCGCCGACCCGAGAGTCTTGCAACACAACGTCAGCGAGGGTCACGGAATTGTCGGTTTTTGAATTCGAGAGAACCAGACCCAGAAACACACAACCAAGAGAAAAAAGTAACGCAAAACCCAAAATTCGGTTTCTCATCGATCAGTTTCCCAGAATTCGCCGCTTGCTAAGTCCGTTTGGGCTGCGGATTTCAAGTTCAGAAGCAACCCTCTTCAACTCGCGTAAATCATCCCCTAATGTTGTCAATATGGCAAATACTTGCCAAAACCGGCGACCAGTTTCAATCGCCAGCCAAATTGGCAAACGAAGTAACCAACCGACGACGGGCAGGGATGCTCGGAATGAACCCAGGAAGGCGGCAATGTGACAGGCGACCCGCCAGAAGAGGTTACTCATTAACTCTCATCACGAATTGTCGTCACGCTGCAATGCTTCCAACGCTTTTTGGACTAGCTGGCGTCGAACCCGTTTTTCTTCATCTACAGAGACCTTGGCATCTCCCATGACATGCACGATGCCATTGCCGAGCACTGGGCGATTGGCTCCTACCATCTCAGCGATGGGCATAGCCGAGGTGATTTGGACCGTCGGAATACCAGCCTTTTCGAGTTCCGTCGTGATCGCAGCGCCGCTGCGCGTACTGGTCCCTCACGTCGAAGTGAGGATGATCGCGTCGATGCCGAGCCGTTTGGCCTTCTCGGCCATTTCCCGTCCCATCCGGCGGGTATTCGATAGCGGATTGGCCAGCCCCGATGTTGAAATAAACTCATCATACAGCTCGCCGATGACTCCTTCCTGTTCCAGCTCGCGCATCACATCGAGCGGCACGAGCCGGTTGGGATCCTGCCGGACAAACTGCGGGTCGTAGCCGCCATGGGAAATCTCGTAATCTTCGCCTCTGAGATCGGCGCAGTCCTTGATACTATACGAGCCCCAGCGCGTCGCCGCCGAACTTTGAATCCTGTCAGGATTGCCCTTCGGCACCAGTCCACCGTCTGTAATCAACATCAATTTTGCTTTCTTGAGATCCCTCACGCCGGGGGGCATCGGCACTGGCGCAAACGCCGTCGGTATCATCTCCGATTCAAAGGGTTCGTTCTTGACCTTTGCCAAGACCATTTCGACAAGTCTCTCTGCCGCGGTCTTCTCAACGAAATGGTCGCGAATCAAGCCGCGCGGAATATAACCTTCTTCTTTCGGCAGTCCAACGGCTTCCTTGGCGAGGAGTTTTTTTGCGAGCGTTGCCATCCGGGTCAGCACATCGCGCATTTTCGCGGCGTTGTCACCGGAATCAATGATGAAGAGCGTCTCGCGATAGAGATCGGAGCCAGGATTTTCCTGTGCCATGCCGGTAATGACCGGAATCCCGAGTTTCGCCTGCACCGCCGAGCACAAGGCCCCAGCCGCCATGCCGTATCTTCCTGCTTGAAAGCACGGACCCGCTACGAACAAATCAGCGTTGGCCTCACGAACTTTTTCTAAAACCGCCGCGATGATCGATTGCTGATTCTCCACGGCATAGTTATCGCCGCTCACCAACGTCATCACGACCTGTGCGCCGTCACCGAGCAATTGCTCGAGCAGCTTGCCGGGACCAACGGCGCCCTCACGCGTTTCGAATAATGCGCCCGCCTTTTCCTCGCCCCCCAATCCGGCGAAGAACTGATTCAGGTAGTGAACGACTCGCATAATCAAGCTCCTTGTGGTAGCCGGCGTGGGTAGGGGCACGGCATGCCGTGCCTCTACGATTACCGCCTAATAAACCATTGAACGCAAACGCGAGGCTCCCTGCTGATTCGCCACGCCGACCACGTTGAGCGATTCGATCTCGAATGGACCGGCGAGCATTTCCGCCAAGCCACTGTTCGCAGCGATCACCCGCGCAACCGGAGGGACTTTCCATTTTGTACTGTTCCCGCCGATGCAAATAATAGCGTTGACCTCGGGCAAATTAAACAGCAGCGCCGATTCGACCCGCCGATCGCGCGCGAGATCGGTAACCTGCACTGCGGTTTTAATGCCTTCGCATTCCAATAAGCGTGCGGTTTCCGACAAATCCGTGTGCGGCACCCCGCCGCCAAACTTAGTGAGCACGGCTGCATCGGCCTTCAGCGCCCACTTGACGAGATGAGCGGCAAAATGAGTACTGCGTTCTCGATCGAAATTATCGGCCGAAGCAATCGTCGCCACGGTGCCGGCAAAGTTCAACTCGCGCGCCTGATGACGCCGGTAAAGCTCAGCGATGACCGGGTGATTTTGATAGAAGTAAGTCTCCGCTCCACCGAGAGACGTGTGGTACGAAGGCACGAGCGCACCGTCTAGCCACTCGTTGGGATGAAGCAAGGTGGGTAGCATACCTTCTGTGTCGGTGCCGTAGAGTATCTGTTCCTCGGCTTCGGGCCTTCTTTGCCGTGAAAAAATTTGCCCGACGTAGGCGACGCGCGGCAATGCGGTGCGGCTTTCAGCCGCAGAGAGATCCAATTTTTGTGTCCAGTCAGGTGTTACATCCAGCGCCGCACGTGCCAAATGTACGGCGATTTGCAATTGTGCCGACCGATAAGCCTTTTGCTGCGCGTGCACGGGTAGGCTCGGTTTGCTATGCGGAATGACAATTAAGTGACTGAGCTTTGCGTAATGCGAAGCTGATGCGGCCTCGCCGCTCATTTCCAAGACAAAACCTGTCACACCGCGCGATTCCCTGGGCGATTCCTCTCGTAGTAAAGTCACCGCTGCGCCATTGAGAACGTGAGTCGTGCCGCCGCCGGCAGTCTGAGGTGCGCCAAGAATACCCGGCCAATCGGGACTTCCGCCCGGTGCCTTGGCGCGCGGCTCGACGATGTCGAAGATCGGACCGGCTCGACAGCTTTCGCCGGGATGTACGATCTCGAAATCGACAGACTCGATACCGGGAAGTTGCGAAGCGAGCCGGCGCAACTCGTCTCTGGCGGTTACGAGAACGGTTCCGTCCAATCGCGTGTTCTCGCCAAATCGAATTTCCGTGATCGGATGAATGGCAAGTATAAGTTGCATACGAAAGCCAGCGACGATTCAGCTCGATCACCGAATTTAATTCCGGAGGGATCAAGTTGTCAATTCGTTTGAATCAGCTTGACATCATGCCTTCAGCGGCATTACGCTCCCATTATAATCAGGAGTTGTCATGGCGAAAAGCGGATTTAAAGTTTTCGACAGCGACATGCATATCATGGAGCCGCCCGATCTCTGGGAGCGTTATATCGATCCCGAGTTTCGTTCCCAAGCGCCGCGCGGCAAGACCTCGGAGAACGTGCGCGATCTCGGCACAATTTTTCCGAACGTGCCGCAGGACACGCGGCGCACCGGCGGCACACCCCATCGCGGCCGGAACTTTAACAAGAACCAAGAAATTTACCGAAACCACGCCGAGCGTGGTTGGACCGGCGAGGTGCAGCTCGAAGCGATGGACACCGAAGGCATCGACACCGCGGTGCTGTTTCCGACCCGCGGCTTGGGCATCCTCACATTTCCGAATCAAGACCCGCGCTTCGCCGCCGCGTTGGCGCGCGCCTACAATGACTGGCTGCACGATTTCTGCAAAGCCGAACCCAATCGCTTGCTCGGCGCCGGCATGATTTCGGTCTACGACATCGACGATGCTCTGAGCGAGACACGCCGGGTGGCGGAAGAATATGGCTTCCGCTCGGTGTTCCTGCGCTCGAATATCGTCAACGGCAAAAATTGGTATGATCCCTACTACGAGCCTTTGTGGAACTTGCTCGAAGAGCTCAACTTGCCGCTGGGCTTTCATGAAGCCTCGGCGTCGCGCTCGCGCCAGTGCGCGGAAAATTTTGAGCCCAACTTCGGCTTGCGCCGCGTCTACGCCCAGCCCTTCGAACAAATGCTTGGGTTGGGCAGCTTTCTCGGCGGCGGTATCCTCGAGCGTCATCCAAAAATGAAAGTCGCCTTTCTCGAAGCCAACTGCTCCTGGCTTCCTTGGCTCCTGTGGCGACTAGATGAGGGCTACGAGCGCGAAGGCGATATTTTCATGCAAGACTTGACGATGGCGCCGAGCGATTATTTCAAGCGCCAATGCTATATTTCCATCGAGCCCGACGAAGCACCGGCGCGCTATACGATCGAAGAATTCGGCTGCGATCAATTAGTATTTTCCACGGACTATCCGCATGGCGATTCCAAATATCCCCACGCGGTGGAAAGTTTCCTCAAACTGAATTTGTCCGATAATAACAAGCGTAAAATACTTTGGGAGAATTGCGCGCGTTTTTACGGCGCCGCCGACACGTCGGATAAAAGTCAATCCGAAAACGATAAAAACATAGTGCAACCGCTGCACCAATAAGGAGGAATATGGAAACTCCCACTGAGACGCAGCCAGAGACACAGACGCTAAGTGAGAATGCTATGGAGCGCTTCGTCCGCAAGACGCGCGCGCTTTTTGCTAAAGAAACCGACCTCGACAAGCGCTGGAATTCCTTGCGGCCGATTCTGGCGGAATTGCTGGCTGATCCGGACGTCATCGCAGCATCGAAGCAGTGGCCCGATTGCGTACCCGCTGACGGACGAGCGGAAAATCTACTTTTTTACGAAGATCCGGATTATGGCTTCGCAATCAATGGACTTACCAAAGGCGAAGCCCGCCAAGGTCAGCGCGCGCGAATTCACGATCACGCGCATATCTATACACTCTACGGCGTGCTCGACGGCCGTGAACGGGTCGTGCGCTATGATCGTCTGGATGATCGCTCAAAACCTGACTACGCGGAAATCCGCGAGAGTAGCGACGTACTCGTCGGTCCTGGGGAAATCGATCTGGTAAAACCGTATGAGATTCATACGGAACTTACCGTCGGTCAACGGACCGTCGCCGTGATCATCCGCAGTCAGAAGGGCGGCGAATTCAACCAGGGCCGCTACATCCCCGAGAAGAACGAGTACTACGAGAGCTTAGGACCGCGACAGACGCCTTGTGAAATGCTTCCGAAGAGGTAAAATTTGGGATCGAGAAGCGCTAACTAAAGCTACGGAGAATTTCTATGTCACGACCCGAGCGAGTCGACGAATCCTTGCCAGCCTTCGAAGCCTTCCTTAACTATTCGGTCGATACGGGCGAGAAACCCGCAAGCTACGGCGGCATCAGCTCCGCCGAAGCCGACAAAAAGCGCACGGGAAAATACCAAGAACATAAGATGGCGATACATGATGGCCGGGCCGTCGCCGACAAACTCTCGCTAGAGAGAGAGGGGTTTATCTTGGTTCGCCATGAAACCAAAGTTAAAGATTTCTACGACGAGACCGAGGTACGCTCGGTTTACTATCCTGAAATCGAGCAGCTCGTAAAGGAAACTTCCGGCGCCAAGCGCGTTCTGGTCTTTGATCACACGCTCCGTTCCGCGGATAGCGCGATGCGCGAAGCGAAACAAATTAGCGGTCCAGTGCGCAACGCGCACAATGATTACACGGAATGGTCCGGGCCGCAGCGCGTGCGCGATTTGCTACCCAACGAGGCCGAAGAGTTGCTCAAGCGCCGGTTCGCTGTCGTTCAGGTGTGGCGTCCCATTCGCCATCCGGTCCAACGAGAGCCATTGGCGATTGCCGATGCAAGGAGCATTGGCACGCGCGAGCTTTTTCCCAGCTCGCGCGTTTACCCGGACCGCGTCGGTGAAGTATATCACTGCGGCTTCAATCCTCAGCATCGTTGGTATTACTTTCCGCACATGCAGCGCAACGAGGCGGTGGTTTTCAAAACTTTTGACTCAAGCAAAGATGGCCGGGCGCGTTGGACTGCTCACACCGCTTTCGAGGATCCCACCAGCCCACCGGACGCACCGCCGCGCGAAAGTATCGAAATGCGGACGTTAGCGTTCTTCTAGAGTTCATTACTCTGCAGAAACGAAAAAGGCCTGCGTTAAAGCAGGCCCTCCGTGTTTTCATTCGCCTAATCGGCCCCCCAAATCCGATTATTTATTGTTCTGTTTCTTTTTTGGCCGTTTTCGGCAAGTCAAGCAGTCAATTTTCGCAGCCATCTCATCCTCCATTTAGGATGCTCATGCATATCACGCACTAATTAGACGTCAACCGAAGCAGATTGCCTGTACGGTCGAAAACCAGGGATTTTTCTCAATATCTTCAGCTAGTTAAAAAAATATTTGCAGGCTAAACATCACAGTTAGTGAGATATGTTTGAACGACAAATTTAGAAACCCTACGGTATGTCCCAGAAATCGCGGGATTTCGCCCACGACGAAACAGGTGCTGCTCTCGTCAGTTCTAGTGGAGCGTGAACGATTACGGTATTCTATTCATCGGGATGCTTCGTGAACCGACCGGGTGCCTCCAACATTAGCAAATATGTCAAGACAGTTGCACAGGCGCGAGAGCGCTTGCGCTACGCGGCTTGCATCCTGTAAATTCAGCAACGAGCCACGCTCATTGCTCGGCACTACTTTTGAGGAGGTACAGATGGGGAAAATTACCAAAATTACCGTTGTGGACGCCGAAAAACAGGCCCAGTGGGGAAAGCCTACTGGACGTAACTACGTTCGTCCGACGCAAACCGATCGTTGCCACATCGCGTTGAACTGCTACGAGCCAGGGGTCAACGATGAGTTGCATTGTCATCCCGGCTCCGATCACACGTTTTTTGTGGTCCAGGGCGAGTGCACGATGAAGGGCCTCAAAGAGGGCGAGGAGTATCATTTGAAGCAGCATCAGGCGGTGCATGTTCCCCCCGGCTTCTTTTATCAGCTCAACAATACCGGCAGTGAGCGCTTAATTCTGTATCAGGTTAGCACCGAACCTAATCCCAGACCGAAGATAGGCAAAGTGATTTATGGCGTCCACACCGGTCTGAAAGAGCATCTCCTCAATCCGGTCGATACCAAAGTAGAGCGCTCATGACTTTTGCAGACGTGCTGGATTGGTGCCGAAAAAACCACGCCGACGTTCGCGGCGTTTACCGCGGCAAAGATATTTCTATTTCGCACAAGGATACCCAACTTTCCAACGCTTTGCCGTCAATCGGCGAGATTTTTCACTGGGATCTCGAGATGGCTGACCTGAATCATTACGTAAGCGGTTCGGATTTCGAGCGCATAGTGACCGGGAAGCTGACCATGGATGGCTTCAAAAGTACACTGCGCGGACGAGAATAAGCACTAGAAGATCGGCGGATTTCTTCAAGTGTCCGCGCCCAAATTGAAGCTTTAGGAATTTAAACTTGCTGGCATAGAACAAACCTAGTATTCGACAAAACAATCGCCACCCACAGCCGCAGCCGCAGGTGGCGATTTTGTTCTTGGACAGTCAACCTGTTTAAGCAGGTAAGTTCGGGTTTTTGACTTCCGCCGAGCTCCACTTCAGGTGGCGCTCCAAAAAATCCGCAACCAAGGGCCACGAAAGATCAGCAGCGTGAGCATTATACCCCGGCGCTCCTGGGTCAACATAGCCGTGCCCCCCGAACGGGAAGAAATGCCATTCCAGCGGCTGGCCGTTCTCTTTGAATGCTTGCCACATCTGTTCCTGCACCGGCACCACGGTGGTCACATCGTCGGCGCCGTACAGATTGATTGAAGGGCAGCGAATCTTCCTCGCACTGACCGAAGGATGGACCGGTCTGAGAGGTGAATCCGGTTCCGCGCGGACGGTAGGATAATAGCCCACGAAGGCGCGCACTTCCGGAGTTGCCGCGACGAAATGAATGGCAATGCGCCCGCCCATGCAATAGCCGCAAACTGCCACACGATTTTGGTTGACGGTCGGTTGCTTGAGCAAGAACCTCCAGCCATCCGTTAGCACACGGGTAAATTCTGGGTCTGCGGTCTTGGCTTGAATTTGCGACCCCGTAACAATGTGGGTCGGCTCGGGATAACCCAGCTGTTCGAACACGTTAATGGCGAAAGTCGTGTAACCGAGTTTGGCGAATTTCCGCGTCTCGGTTTTAATGTACTCGCCAAGGCCGCCCTTAGGGTGAATCAAGAATAGCGCTGGACCGGACTCGGGGCGCTCCGGATAGGATAAGAATCCAGCGATGCCATGCTCTTTAGCCGCGAATGATTTTTCAATGATGCGCATTAATGACTCCTCGAAATATTGATTGTCCGAGCGGAAACCTAACACGATCTACGGAGATGGGTAAAGGGGCCATGGCGCTTTGATACCCGCCTAAAAGCAATTTATGCAAGTCACATGATGCCAAAGTTATGTCCGCGATTCTTATCAGCCGCGCGGTCGATTTTCTTCTCGATGTCGTGGCCGGCCAGCAACATTCAAAGGTTTCATTATTGATAGTTTGCTCGACCAATCGTGCGATCCCTCCAGCACGCTCTGCACTTCAAGCTATCGCTTCGCCGCCTCCTCACAGAAAAATCGCATGCAGGCTTACAAGATTGACTTCCATAACCCGCGTCGAACTGAACACTATTGGCCACTTTGTGGGTAAGGGCTGTCCCAGCGCCTGATCTCGTCAGAATATAATCGAATGTTTTCAACCACTTATGGAAAATACGGAAGGGCTTGCCCAATGGAATACGAATTGCTCCAACAGAACGATCGGGGGGCGCTTCGGCGCGGTGATATATAAACGGGGAGTCTCAGCTTAATGCAAAATGATCGATCAGCACGGGTTCCTACGCCACTAAACAACACCTACAAGAACCGGACGGAGTTAATGGCGCTTCCTGCGACTCCATCGTTCTCCCTTGCCGAAGCCAATACGATAGTCGACATTGAAGTCCAGGCAAACCAACTTCTCGATTACATTAACAAGCTCACTTCGCTCGCCGATCGAGCCTGCAACACGGCGATCCTCCAGACGGAGACAGTTCAGCTCATCGAAGAGAATCGAAACGCTGAGATCACCAACTTACGTAATCAACTGGAGCAGCAGAGCGCGCAATTTCGTGAACAGCAGCTCGCTATGGTCCGTCTTGAGGAGGGGTCAAAAGCACAAATCACAGCGCTCGAGATTCAGTTGCGCCAGGCCGAAATTCAGCGAAACGAGGAGAAAGAATTAAGAATATTGCGCCGCAAAAATGTCGGTCTCATTTCTCGCCTCGACGAAGCTGAGGAAATCGCAAAGCAGGCCGAGACACGCATTCACGAACAACTCACACCGCTCAATCGAGAAGTCGCCGAGCTTAGACTCCAGCTCGCAAACCGAGACAAGACGATCCAGACCAAAAACAACATGATCAAGACGATCGAGCTCGACTTTCGCGCCAAGATCGTCGAGCTCGAACAGCGCCTGCGTGACAGCGAAACTACACTACACGAACTCCAAACAACAATAAAAGAAAAAGACGCCCTGATTCAGGCCACCGCCGGCAAAGAAGCAGAGATCGGCAAATTGATCAAGCGGCTATCCACCGAGTGTGACAAACTCAACACAGAACTCCAAGAAAAGAGCCGCTTACCGGCCCAGCTGGAACCCAAGAAAGCGCCATCGGTCACCGACAGCAAAATTTGGCGGCAGGTGATCGGCCGCTTCCAAGAAGAATCGAGTTAAGCCAAACTATTTCGAGCTCAGCGCGTTCATCTTCTGTTCAGCCAACGTCCGCACCATCATAGTAGCCAACCTCGCCTCCCTCAAAGGCGAGGAATCGAACCCAATCACCGCCTCTAAGTGCCGCTTCCGTGCTGGGAGCAGCCATTGCCCCTACTTTTTTCGAATCCGGGTAAGCAACAATCTCAGCGGTGTGAAGCGTCGAGAAGCAAAGATAACGCAGTGGACTGCTGCCTGTGTTGCGCAATTGGTGCGCCGACTCGGGTCCGATGGCAAAATTTGCCGATATTTCCGGCATTATAGCTTGAAAACTTGAGGATGCCTCTTGGCATTAACCATCGTGCCACCTTCATATTCAATGAGTTTTGGAGTTTGCCAAACAATATTAATGGCATGTGCCAGTGGTGAGTGAAAAACAACGTAGTCCGGTGCTGCCGGATTAAACGATGCTGAGCATCCGCTCGATCGGAACCCTCGCCCTGGCCGCCAGCTCGGAATCAACGCTGATCTCGTAAATACCGTCGCGCAATGAGTGATAAAGTTTGCGCAGCGTGTTTTGTTTCATGTAGGCGCACACGGCCTCTGGGCTGGCGGGAATCACGGTCTTGTCGGGCGCGGCTTTCGACAGTGGATAGATGTTACCGACCTCAGTCGCCATGATTACAATCTTATGCGGAGTTTCACGGACGAACTGGGCCATCCCTTGCGTGGAACGAAACTGCATCATGTTGGCCGGCGCCGCACCTTGAGACATCTGACGCATACAAGCGCTCGTGCAGCCACATTCCGGATGGACGACGACGGCCGCCTCCGGATACAGCTGTCGCTGTTTTTCGACGTGATAGGGTCGAATTCGGTCATGGACGTGGCACGCGCCCATCATGAGCCACAAGCGATCGACGGATTGATTCTGCTGCTCGAGGAGCTTTGCCGCGTAGAAGCCTAGATAGACGTCCGGGAGAAAGAGGATTGGCTGTGCCGGATGGGAATTGTCAAGCACGTGCAGGATGACTTTCGCGGCATTTGCCGATGCGCAGCAATAGTCGCTCTCGGCTTTGACGTCCAAATATGTATTGACGTAGCTGATCACGATTCCGCCCGGCTGCTCGCTTTTCCACTGGCGAACCTTTTTCGCATCAGCGTGCGCAGCCAACGAGCACAGCGCACCAAGATCCGGCGCGAGCACCCGCTGATGCGGCTTTTTCATGATCGCAAGAATCTGATTCATGAACAGCACCGAGGCTTCTAACAGAATTTCGGCCTCCGATTCCGCGCCCTTCTGCGCTAGATAGAGCGAATCGCCGACCGCATCGGCGACGTCCTGAATATCCCGCGGCGAATAATTATGGGCCAGGATGTAAGCGTTGCGCTCTTTCTTGAGTCGAGCAATTTCCGACAGCAACCAACGGTGTTCTTCT
>DASPXM010000159.1:0-3367 GCA_035637295.1 Verrucomicrobiia bacterium | reverse complement strand
ATAGACCGTGTGGCCGCGCACCCAGACCGGCTGCTGCGCGGCGAGCTTGCGTGCGAAGGATTCCACCCATTCCAGCCCCATCGCCGGCACCAAGCCGGCGATGCTGTTGGGGCGAATGTCAGCGAGCATTTTTCGCCCGCTATGCTCCGGCTTGAGAAAATCTTCCCAAGTCTTTGGCACCAAATCCGGTGGCAGCAGCTTCTTATTGTATGCCGACGCGTCGACGGTCGATGACAAAGCGATGATGTTACGGCTCTCCGGGCTGATCATCTTCGGCGGAATTTGCAGGACACCGAACTCGGCCATCGCGCGCAAATCGACCTTTTCCAGGTAGGGCACAAACTCATGCTGAGCTTCGCTGAGCACGTTGGCGATATCCCAGTCGGAAATCCTGCCGGTCTTGAGCTCCAGCAAGAAACGCTGGGACGCCGCCGGATTTCCGTGCTCTTCAAAATGGGCATTGATGAACGGATATTTCTTTCTGAATCCGTCGTGCAAGGCTCTGATCGTCGGCGTGTCAAAGCCCAGCAGCGCGCGCAGCGAGCCTTCCTTTTTGGCGCCGGCCAGGATCTCATCGCGGCTGGTCGCAAAGGCATAACCTTTCGTCTCAGCCTCTTTCTTCGCTTTCAACAGAGCGGCGCTTGGTTGAGCAGCCGGAGCGCCCGTGGCAAATGCACCAAAAGCGAGAACAACGAGCAGCGTCATTTTCCGGAAAAAAATTTGCATCGTGGTTAGCCTGCTAAAAAGTTCGCCATTGGGCTGACCATACGTACCAAAAATCCCCCTTGATCCGGCCTTAATCCCCCTTTTCTCAAAGGAAGAATCTAACGACGCCGAATAATTCCCCTCTCATCGTCACTCCTCAGAGTCGTGAAGCTTAGGCTGCTTGCGACTGCGGGATTTCCGCGGGCCAGTCCTTGATCGTCACCGGTTCTGGCGGAAACCCCAACACGCTCAGATAGAGATACGCTCTCCACTCGTGGAATTTTTTTACGTTCTCAATGGTCGTGTCAAAAAACTTGCGCAAGAATTCCCGCATTGGAGGGTCAAAGACCGCGCGCGAGCGAGTGTTGAGAGACTGGGCGTCGATCTCGGCGATCTTGCGCCGAATTGGACCCTCGCCGTATTCTTCGATTAACTGCCACACGTGATTATGGATCTTCTGCAAAATTTTCCCGTGATGGTCGCGTTCTTCCGCGTGGACCACCGTGCGCTCGAATTCCAGCACGCGCGGGTTGGTGATCTGGATGCCGCGCGTTGCCGCCGTGCAGTGGCCGTAGGGCCAAAGATTCCCCGCGATCAGGTAGCTCAGGAAGTCGCGCCTGAGTAACTGATCATGTTCGGCGCGCGGTATGAGTCCGAACTCCCGGGCAAACTCTGGATCGGGCTTGGAGTGATCGCAACTCGGGTCCACTAGGTCGGCTTGTTTGATATAACCCCATCCGTGACCGGCCTCGGTACGAATATGGTCGGCGAGCAGATAACGCCACTCAGGGTCCATTTCGAAGTGGGAATAAGCATAGCAGGCCGCTCCCACAATGCTCTCGAGCTCGCCTCGTCCCCGAAAGCCCAACCAGCGCGCCAAGAGTTTACGTTCAGCGTCATCTCGCGGCTCGCGCTTGCGCGGCTTTTGTTTGTCACGCAGCTCTTCTATCCAATTGGAGATCGGATTATCGTCGCTGTAGGTGATACGTTTACCCACCCCTCTGATGTCTGCCATAACCGTTCTTCCTTAATTAATGAATTAATGGGGTCTTCAGGCTTTCGTGTGAAACACGGCTCGGAGATTGCACCGCGGAGGCGAGGAGGGCGCGGAGTAAAGAGTTTTTGATTAAAAAAATTCTCCGAACTCTGCGAACTCTGTGCCTCTGTGGTAAAATCTTCTTCACAAGAAACCCGCAATAACCAATTAACGAAACCACTTATATCACCGTTCATTTGCGAAACCCCCAAGCCTGGAGCACCAAGTTCACGACTTCATTTTCCTGCTCGGGAGTAAATTCCCATCCGGAAAAAATGACTTTTGCGCCGGCTTCTTTGATTCTCTTGCCAAACTCACTGCCTTCGTCAAAGGGAGAGTCCCGGGAAACGCCTCGGTACGCCTTTTGGCCCTCATCGGAAGCGAGATAGCCGGCCAGCAGCAGCGCCGCATTAGGGTAGCGAGCATTTTTCACAACCGCCATTGTCGCGTAAAGGTTTGCGCCGACCTCCTTGGGTATAACGAGTCCTATGGGCGTATCTCCCCCGCGCGATACGATCCTGATGCTCGACGAGTAAAAGGCGCCGCACATCATTGGGTACTCGCCGTTGGCAATCAGCATCACGGCGTCAGAATTACCGGCGATCCAAACCGGCTTGTTGGCCGCCAGCCGCCGGGCGAAATCGAGAAGTTTTTCTTTTCCCCATGAGGGGTACAGACGAACAAAACTGCCGCCCCGGCTGTCGACGACAAGCTTCCCTCGCCAATACGGATCGAGACAATCTTCCCAGCGACGCGGAACGCGCTCCGCAGGAACCAGTTTTGTATTGTAGACAAGTACGTCTGTAGAGGCTCCGGCACCCACGAAGTATCGGTCTGGACTTATGTACACACCCCTTATTCCAAAGAGGCCCGACCAGTCAAAGGGACCTGCTAGGACGCCCGTCTTTTTGTATTTGGGGATCAGAGTATCCAGGAGCGTCACAAGGTCGTATTCGATTTGACCCGACAAGAGCTCTGCTAGGATGGTCTCTGAAGCGGTGCGTGGAGTGGCGCGAGTGTATTCGACGTTGATTTCTGGGTACTTCTCGCGAAAGCCCTTGAAGAAACTCTTTGCCTGTCGTTCATCCGGTGTACCGGAGGTGAATCTCACCTTGCCTTCCTTTTTTGCCAGACTAACTATCTCGGCAAAGGTTTTGCCGAAGCGTTCGGGAGTCGGAGAGGCCGCGCATGCTGGCGGGACGGGTAAGTACAGACTTCCGATAAAAGCGGCGGCCGCGGCCACAACTAAGAAGGAAGAAAGAATCCCTAATTGTCGCGGTTTCATGGTCCTTGCTTCACTCATCTTCTCGCGGTTTTTCCTTTCCCGTTCAACGTGGGAGAAGAAAGAATAAACCGGGGAACCTTTTCAAGCCGCTTTGGGCTGAGGAATTTCCTCGGGCCAAGCATCGATGAAAACCGGTTCGGGGGGAAAGCCAAGAACATTTAAGTAGAGGTACTCGCGCCAATCAGGAAACTTGCGCACGCTCTCGACTGGGACGTTGAAGTGCTTGCGCAGAAAATCTCGCCGCGGTGGATCAAAGATGGTCCGGGAGTTGCTGTTGAGCGCTTTGGCGTCGATCTCGGCGATCTTGCGCCTGATCGGAGCCTCCCCGTACTCCTCGATCA
>DASPXM010000158.1:0-33128 GCA_035637295.1 Verrucomicrobiia bacterium | reverse complement strand
GGAAATCCGTCCGACGGTGTCCGCTATCGTCGTTTGCTATAACGAAGAGGACCGCATCGAAGACTGTCTGGAGAGCCTGCGATGGTGCGACGAAATCGTCGTAGTAGATGCGTTTAGCACGGACCGAACGCCGGAAATTTGCCGGCGCTACACGGAGCACGTCATTCAACGGCGCTGGGCCGGCTATCGGGATCAAAAGGCCTACGCTCATTCCCAGACGACGAAGGATTGGGTTCTGTTGGTCGATTCGGACGAACGCGTTACGCCTCGGCTTCGCGATGAAATTCTGCACGCCGTGACAGGCGACAAGGGACAATTCGCCGGCTATTCGATTCCTCGATTGATGCATTATTTGGAGCGTTGGTGGTGGCGTGGTGGGTGGTATCCCGACTACGATGTTCGGCTCTTTCGGCGCGAAAAAGCGACGTGGGGCGGGAGCGATCCGCACGAGAAAATTCTTGTGGACGGTGAACTGCGGCGCTTGCAAAATCCGTTGCATCATTTTTCTTACCGAAATATCGAAGATCACCTCAGACGCATCAACCGTTTCACATCGATTTCATCGCATGAACTTAGAAAAGACGGTGTCCGGTGGCGACTCAGCGACGCGTTGTTGCGCCCGGTTGGACGATTCATCCGTTCATACATTTTGAAGCGAGGTTTTATGGATGGATTCGCCGGGTTCTATGTCGCGATTAGCGCTGCCGTTTATGTTTTTCTCAAGTATGCTAAGCTTTGGGAGTTGGAATTGGAGGAGAAGAAAAAAATTGAGCGGAAGCGGTCATAGCCGCCTCCTAAAGATTCTGCACATCGATCCTGAGAGAAATTGGGGTGGTGGGGAAGCGCAAGTATTCGGGCTGCTAACCTATCTCGCAGCTAAAGGACATCAAAACGATCTTCTAACCCATCCTTCTGGACCGCTGTTCGCGCGGTGCCAGCATCTCCATGTTACGACGCTTCCATTGAAGGTACGCAACGACCTCGATTTGACATGTGTCCCGGCGCTACGCCGACTCATTAAGAACGGCAATTACGACGTCGTGCACCTTCACACTAAGCGAGCCCATGTGCTGTCATTGTGGTTGCCAGGTTCCGGGAATCGTCCCAAATGGGTCGTTACTCGTAGAATGGATTATCCGGAAGCGAAGAGCTGGCTTACCGGTTACCTCTATAATCGGCGAGTGGATGGAGTCGTAGCGATTTCACTGACCATTAGAGATCTGTTGATAAGGGCCGGCGTGACGCCGCGGCGAATTCGCCTCATTCACAGCGGCATTGATCCTCAACGATATGATCGGCAGCCCGATAAGCCTATGGGCGCCGCTGCCGTTACCGTAGTAGGATGCTTGGCAGGGCTCGAGGAACGAAAAGGGCATCGATTTTTGCTCGAGGCGGCCGCGTGCCTTAAGGCACGCGGGCTTAATTTGAAGTATCAAATCGCCGGCGATGGCCCTTGTCGCGCTCAGCTGGAGCAGCTGACCCGTCAGCTGGGATTGCGCGAAGAGGTACGCTTCCTGGGGTTTGTTGGTGACACGGCAGAGTTTCTCGCCAAAATCGACCTGTTTGTCATGCCGTCCTTGTTCGAAGGGCTGGGTGTAGCCGCTCTCGAGGCGATGGCCGCCGGTAAAGCCGTCATTGCCGCGAGCGCCGGAGGTCTGGTGGAGTCTGTGCTAGACGGTATCACCGGCATATTGGTTCCGCCCGGCGAGCCGACGGCGCTTGCCGAGGCGATCGCCAAGTTAGTCCGAACGCCGTCGCTTGCCGGCGAGATGGGCAGGCGGGGGCGCGAGCGCGTGATGCAGCACTTTACGTTGGCGGAGATGGCGCAGCATAACGAATCCTTCTATTACGAATTACTTGGTGCGGTTCGATAATCGCGGCGAGCGTTCCGCCTCATGAACAGACTCCCGTCAATTCTCGAAAAATTTCGCGACGTGCATTTGCTCGTGGTCGGTGACCTGATGCTGGACCGGTTCATTTGGGGTGAAGTGGAGCGACTCTCTCCGGAGGCGCCCGTTCCGGTGTTGCGCGTGGTATCCGAGAATGCAAGTCTCGGTGGCGCCGCTAACGTGATTCACAACGTGCGCACCCTGGGAGGACGCGTTACGGCTTGCGGCATCGTCGGCAAAGACGATGCGGGCGAACGGATCATGGCGGCATTGCGCAAAGTGGGCGCGTCGACTGCCGGAGTATTCCCCGACGCAAAATTTCAAACGATTCAAAAAAGCCGGATCGTTGCCAGCCCGCACCATCAACAAATAGTTCGCCTCGACCGCGAGACCCTGGAACCGATCGGCGAGGCCACGCTGAAGAAATTGCGCCAGTTCATCTCCACCTGCGCGGCGCGCTTTCGCGGGATCGTCATTTCCGACTATGGCAAGGGGGTGATCCACCAAGAGCTCCTCACTTCGATTGCACGGCTTGTCGGCAAGCACAAGATCGTCTGTGTGATCGATCCCAAAAAAGAAAACTATGAGCAATACCGCTTTCCGACATTGATTACCCCGAACCAACGCGAAGCCGGCGAGGCTTCAGGGATTTCAATCTCCGATGACCGGTCCTTGCGTGCCGCAGGAACGAAACTGCTGCGCAAGTGGCGCGCTAATGCGGTGCTCATTACCCGTGGTCCGGAGGGGATGAGCCTATTCCGTCCGCGCCTTCCCGTTCAGCACTTTCCAACTGAGTCGCGGGATGTTTTCGAAGTCACTGGAGCGGGAGATACCGTCGTCGCGGTTTGCGCGTTGGCGCTGGCGAGCGGCGCGCGCTACGAGGAAGCTGCGGTGTTGGCGAATATCGCCGCCGGGTTCGTCGGCGATGAGGTCGGAACCGTGGCCGTACCGGTCGAAAAATTGCTACGAGTCATCGAGGACAGAACATGAAAAGCATGACAGGATACGGTGAGGCATCACAAAACGTTCACGGCACCAGGGTGACCGTCCAAATACGAAGTCTCAACCATCGCCACCTAGACCTGCAGTTGCGAGTCCCCAGAGAATATCTGTCTTTCGAAGAAGAGATTCGCAAATCTCTCCGGGAAAGGATCTCGCGCGGCAGGGTCGATCTGTTTATCAATCGATACGCAGCCAAAGCACAGTCGCGAAAACTCGATGTGGACGAAGCCTTGGTCGGACAATATATCGCCGGCATCATGCAGCTAAAGAAGAAATATCGTTTAGCTGGAGAGATCGGCGTGTCGTTGCTTTCCAACATCCCGGATCTGTTTCATGTGCGCGAGCGCGAAGTGAATGCCGCCGATGAGCGGAGCGCGGTATTGAAGGCGCTCGGCAGCGCGCTCAAGAAGCTGGAGCGATCCCGGGAACGGGAAGGTGGTCATCTCAAAGCCGACATGGAAACTCAGATCGGGCACCTGAAGCGGATCACTGGCGCCCTGGAAGAAGGGGCACTTGAGATCGCTGTGCGGTTTCAAAAGGCATCGGTGGTGGAAGGCGATAACGGCTTGCGTGCAGATAGAGAACTAGTCGACGTGACCAACACGTTACTCAAAGGCGACGTCAATGAGGAAATTGTCCGGCTCAAGACTCACGTGGCGGCGTTAGCTAAAGTTATCCGCGAGCGCGAGCCGGTGGGGAAGAAAATCGATTTCATGCTGCAAGAAGTCAACCGCGAACTCAATACGATCAGCTCGAAAGTGCCGCAATTGTCAATCGTGCAGCGCGTGCTCCAAGGAAAAGAGCGCGTCGAAAAGATCCGTGAGCAAACCCAGAATATCGAATGAAGCGGTCCATTGCCCTTGCCAAGCGGCAAGGTATCATCTTTATCTTATCCGCGCCGTCCGGCGCCGGCAAAACGACTCTGTACAACGGGCTGAAGGAAATTTACCCGGAGATCAAGCTATCGGTGTCTTGTACCACCCGGGCGCAACGGTCCGGGGAGTTGAACGGCCGTGACTATCGCTTTCTAACCGAGCGCCAGTTCAAGACGCTAAAGTCCCGAGGGCAATTCGCCGAATGGGCCAAAGTGCACGATTATTTTTATGGCACGCCGAAAAAACCCCTGGACCGCAACATCCGGGCGGGACAGGACGTTCTCCTTGATATCGACGTTCAAGGCGCCCGGAAAATAAAAAAAGCCTACCCTCAGGCAGTTTCCATATTTCTTTTGCCCCCTTCCCTTGGCGAACTCCAGAGAAGATTGGCGGCGCGAGGAACCGATGGCAACGATACGATTCGCCGTCGCCTGGCTAATGCCCGGGGTGAAATCGGCGAAATTATGCATTATGATTACTATGTAGTTAATCGTGACGTGAGCGAGGCCGTTCAACTTCTGAGTTCGATCGTCAAAGCTGAACGGGCGAGAACCTCTCGGGTCAGCCAGTGGCGGCTCGAGCCGCTGCGCCATTGGCGTAGTAAACAAAGCCATGACTAAGGACATCAAAGTCAGCGATCTGGTTGAGAAAGTTCAGTCCTACTTTCCCGCCGCGGATAGCGCGCTGATCCGCCGAGCGTACGACTTCTCTGCCAGAGTGCACCAAGGCCAAAAACGCCTGAGCGGCGAGCCCTACCTGATCCATCCAATGGCGGTCGCCCGCATTATTGCGGAATTGAAGCTCGATGTGCCCAGCGTCGTCGCCGGGCTTTTACACGATACGGTCGAAGACACGCTGACGTCCTTGGACGAGCTCCGGGATCTCTTTGGCCGTGAGATTGCCGCCTTGGTCGACGGAGTGACCAAGTTGGGGCGGGCCAATTTTAGCAGTCGAGAGGAAAAGCAGGCGGAGAACTTTCGCAAAATGCTCCTGGCCATGGGCAAGGACGTGCGCGTCATTCTCATCAAGCTCGCCGACCGCGTTCACAATATGCGTACGCTCGATCATATGCCGATGGAAAAACAGATCCTCACGGCGCAGGAGACTTTGGATATTTATGCACCGCTGTCGCACCGCCTCGGCATTGCTTGGATCAAGAGCGAGTTGGAAGATTTAGCTCTTAAATACCTTCATCCGGAAATTTACTATCAGCTCAAACGCAACGTTGCCAAGAAAAGAAGCGATCGAGAAAAGTACATTGAAGAGGTGATCTCAGTCATCACCAAAAAGCTCGACGCCGAAGGTATCGACGCCGAAGTCAGCGGCAGGCCGAAGCATTTCTATAGCATTTATCAAAAGATGGAGAGCCAAAATCTGCTTTACGATCAGATCTATGATCTGGTAGCGTTTCGCATTTTGGTCGATACCCAGCGCGAGTGTTACGAAGCCCTCGGCGTGGTTCATTCCCAATGGCGCCCGGTTGCGGGACGGTTCAAAGACTACATCGCGATCCCCAAAACCAACATGTATCAATCGCTGCATACGAGCGTGATCGGTCCCTACGGTGAGCGAATCGAAATTCAGATCCGGACTCATGAAATGCACCGAGTGGCCGAAGAAGGGATTGCCGCCCACTGGCGCTATAAGGAAGGGGAAGATTTTCAAGTCAGCGACATCCAGCGATTCTCCTGGCTCCGGCAGTTGCTCGAATGGCAGGAAAATCTGCAAGATCCGCAGGAATTCTTGCACAGTTTAAAAGAAGACTTGTTCTCCACTTCGATGTACGTGTTCACGCCGAAGGGAGATCTTTTGAATTTCCCGAAGGGCTCGACCGTTATCGATTTCGCCTATCGCATTCATTCCGAAGTCGGGCATCACTGCTCCGGCGCGCGCGTTAACGGCCAGTTGGTGTCGCTGAAATACTTATTGCGCAGCGGCGATACGGTGGAAATCATCACGACGCAGCAACAAACGCCGGCACGCGACTGGCTCAAATGGGTAAAAACACCTAGGGCGAAATCGAAAATTCGCAACTGGCTCAAGACGCAGCAGCGGGACCGAAGCGTGGTCCTCGGACGGGAGATTCTTGAAGGTGATCTCCATCGCTATCAGCTCGATCTTGCGACGTTGCGCAACGACGGGAAGATTGCCTGGCTCACCAAAGAACTCGGCATGAAGGACGAAGAAGCGTTGCTCGCGGCCGTCGGCTACGGCCGCATTACCACCCGGCATGTTCTTACCAAGCTCGTTCCTGCCGATAAGTTGGATCCCGGCCTAAAAAAAACCGGTGGCTCGCTGGAGTCACTGTTTCGCTTGGTAGCAAAGCAGAAACGCGGCTTTGGGATTCGCGTCAAAGGCGTCGACGACGTCTTGGTGCGATTTGCCCTTTGTTGCCATCCGCTGCCGGGAGAACATATCGTGGGATTCATTACTCGTGGCCGAGGCGTGACCGTCCATACCGTCGGCTGTCCTACCGTACTGGAAAGCGATCCGCATCGCAAGATCGATGTCAGTTGGGAAGAAAACGGTCAGTCGCCGCGACCGGTGAAGATCGAAGTGACCTGCGTTGATCAACCCGGCTTACTGGCCGCGATCAGCTCGGCGATTACCAGTGCCGAGGCGAATATCGCCCGCGCTCAAGTGAGAACCTATTCCAGCCAACGAGCGATCAACACGTTTGAAGTGATGATCAAGAATTCCGAACACCTCAAACAAGTCTTGCAGAATATTTCCAAGGTAAAAGGAGTCTATAAGGCCGTTCGCGCGCGCGGTAGAGCCGGCGGCAAAGTAGAGTTAGACCAAGTGCCGAAAGAGGAGTTGCACTGAGACCGAAGCGCCAAACAACTAGGCGACTTTCTGAACGCGGCCCGAATGAATACAATCCGTACAGACCAAGGCGCGTTTTACTTGTCCGTTGAAGTTGCCCTTGACGCGTTGGAGATTCGGTCGCCAGGAGCGTTTGGTTTTGTTGTTGGCATGACTGACGTTGTAGCCAATGGATCGGCCCTTGCCGCAAATTGAACAAACTCTCGCCATCTTAGTTTCGTATCCTTTCGATAATTTCGCTTGTTGAATATCCTTTCAAGTACGGCACGAGAAGCACCCGGCCGCCCTCCCGTTCGACGATGTCCGCGCCGACGACCCCGTCTGTGCCCCAGTCCCCGCCTTTGGCCAACACGTTGGGCTTTATCGCAGTGATCAACTTGGAAGGATCAGGCTCGTCAAAAAGAATGACGTAATCTACCATCTCCATCGCCGCGATCAACTCAAGCCGGTCCATTTCGGCGGCGACCGGTCGCGTCGAACCCTTAATCGCCTTGACCGATTGGTCACTGTTGATGGCGACAATGAGTAGATCACCGGCGGCTTTCGCTTGCCGCAGGACGTGTACGTGGCCGCGATGGAGAAGGTCAAAACAGCCATTGGTGAAAACAACTGATTTACCGCTCCTGCGCGCTTGAGCGGCGATCTTAATCAGCTCATCGAGAGTTTTGAGCTTGCCGGACACAATCTTCGGTTAGCATGATAACTCGTTGTTTTCAATTAATTTTTCAAGTCGACGTTCGCTTTCTCCAGCTTGACCTTGCAAATGAATTTCGCTAAGGTTTGGAACTGCAACAATTCCACTTCTTGGCAAATCGTTTCCAAACAAATCGGGAGGCAATAAATGGAATATCAGGATCTGCGAGACTGGATCCAAATCGCCGATGAAATGGGCGAACTCAAAACGTTAAAGGGCTGCGATTGGAATCTGGAGATTGGTGCAATCACCGAATTGGTTCATCACAAGGAAGACGGTCCAGCAGTCCTGTTTGAAGACATCAAGGGCTATCCAAAGGGTTACCGAGTTCTGTCCAACTCATTGTCGTCGCGCAAGCGCCTGGCCCTGACTCTCGGGCTTCCGCCGGGCGATACCAAGATGGATTTCGTAAGAATCTGGAAAGAAAACTACAAAAAGATTAAGCCGGTTCCGGCGAAATTCGTCAAGAAGACACCGTTACTGGAAAACGTGTACAAAGATGGCGATATCGACATGTTCAAGTTTCCCACGCCGCTCTGGCACGACAAGGACGGCGGCCGCTACATCGGCACCGGCAGCGTCGATATTACCCGTGATCCCGACGAAGGGTGGGTCAACTACGGTACGTACCGCGTCATGATCCATGACAAGAACAAGTTGGGATTTTATATTTCGCCGGGCAAACACGGCCGCATTCAGCGGGAAAAATACGCCGCCAGCGGGCAGCCATTTAAAATTGCCATGTCCTTTGGCCATGATCCCTTAACCTTTCTAGCCGGCAGCATCGAAGTCCCGTATGGCGTGCCGGAATATGAGTTCATTGGCGGTATCCGCGGCGAGCCCTTTGAGATGATCGAAGGCGAATACTCCGGTTTGCCGATTCCTGCCAACGCTGAGATCGTCATTGAAGGCGACGTCCATTTCGATAATCCCAAGGTCGAAGGACCGTTCGGTGAATGGACGGGATATTATGCCAGCGCCGAGCGCGCGGAACCCTGGGTCGAAGTCAAACGGCTCTATCACCGTAGCGATCCGATTATCTTAGGCTCTCCTCCGGGTAGACCCCCCGCAGAATTAGGCTGGTACCGTTCTTATCTTCGCTCCGCGCTGATTTGGGACGAGATGGAAAAAGCCGGCGTGCCGGATGTCAAGGGCGTCTGGCTCACGGTTTCCGGCGGCAGCCGATTGATCATGTGCGTGGCGATTAAACAGCGGTATCCCGGACATGCCAAGCAGGCGGCGGTTGTCGCTTCGCAGTGCCATGCAGGGGCGTACCTCGGCCGCTTCGTCATCGTCGTCGATGACGACATCGATCCGTCAAACACCGATGACATGATCTGGGCAATGGCCAGTCGCTGCGATCCCGCTGAAGACATCGACATTCTGCGTCGCTGCTGGAGCGGTCCGCTCGATCCGATCATTCATCCGACCAAGAAGGGTTTTAACTCGCGCGCCATTATCGACGCCACGCGGCCCTACGAGTGGATGAAAGATTTCCCGCCGGTCGCCGAATCCAGCAAAGAAGTGTTGGACGCCACCGCAAAGAAATGGGGCGCCGAGCTTTTCGGGGGCAACGGCAAGAAGTAAAACCTAAGACGGTCTAATCGCAACTACGAGGGCAAGTCGATCACGAGCGTGGTCGGCTTGCCCTTTTTTATCACTTCGAGCTTGATTTGACTCGACGATTTCATGCTTTGGATCAACGACTCGAGGTCGGTCGCGGAGCTTATGACCTGCTCATTTGCTTTGGTGATGATATCGCCGCGCTGAAGACCGGCTTTCATTGCCGAGCCGCCGAGCGCCACTTCGGTGACCAGGACACCCTTCTGCTGTTGGCTCTCCAGAAGATTCGCCAGTTCAGCGGTCAGATCCTGCGCCTGAATGCCCAATCTCTTTTGGGTTTGCTCGCCGCGGGTTGGCTGCGACGGCACGGGCTTCGATTTCGCCAGCACTTGGGTCGAAGCGAAGATTGGAGCTTTCATGCGCAGCGCGACGGCGATGGCATCGCTCGGCCGGCAGTCGATCTGCAGTTCCTGGCCTTTGACCCCTAGAGATAGAATCGCAAAGTAGGTGCTATTGCGCAGGTCGGTGATGGTCGCGCGTTGCAAGGTCGCGCCGAGCCCTTGAAGGATATTGCGAATCAGATCGTGGGTCAGCGGCCGCGGAACTTTGATTTGCTCGATCTCGATCGCGATGGCTCGGGCTTCCGGGACATCGATCCAAATCGGCAGCAGTTTTTTATCGGCAACCGTCTCCAATACGACGACGGGAGATTGGGAACTGGGATCGACCATCACGGTTTTGACCTTCGTCTCCACGGTAGTCGATCCCTGCGCCGCATGAAGCTCGCTGGCGTAGCCGAGAGTTAAGAATGGCAGAAGCAGCCAGATGTCCAATTTCATAAGACCTCCTGAACCCGCTGGATGTGCCTCGCAAAAGTCATCTGCAGGTTATCCACCCCCGTTAGTTCATGTCAATTACGCGACTTATCTTGACCGGGTGAATTGAGCTACGTTATTGTCGAATCGGGAGCGACACGTCAAGTGAAAATTCAAATCCTGTCCGAAGCAATAGCAAGCCGCATCGCTGCCGGTGAAGTGGTCGAGCGCCCGGCGTCGGTGGTCAAAGAGCTGATCGAGAACTCGCTCGACGCCGGCGCAACGGAGATTTTTATTTGGATTGAAAGAAGCGGCACATCGTTGATTCGCGTCGCCGACAACGGCGAAGGAATGGGAGCAGAGGACCTGTATCTTGCAGTTGAGCGTCATGCGACGAGCAAGCTCAAGAACGATGACGATTTGTTTCGCATCGCCACCCTGGGATTTCGCGGCGAGGCGTTGCCGAGCATCGGTTCGGTATCCAAGGTGGAGATTCTGTCTCGTGTAGCGAGCGCGCCAATGGGATATCGCCTGCGGGTCGATGGCGGAAAGAAGGACGAGGTTGCTCCGGCGGCAGTTCCCATCGGCACAACCGTCGAGATCAAGGAGATTTTTTTCAACACGCCGGCACGAAAAAAGTTTCTCAAGTCTCCGGCCACCGAGTTGAGCCATATTTGCGACGCCGTCAACCGCATGGCACTGGCGCATCCGAGCGTTCATTTCCGCTTGCAACATGACGGCCGCACGGTTGCCGACTACGTGGCCGTGAGCGACGGTAAGGATCGTTTGCATCAAGTGTTGGGAGGCGAGATTGCCAAGGAGTTGGTGCCATTTCGCTTTGCTGGAGGAGAAATCACGGTTCACGGCTATTTGAGCTCTGCACCCGCTTCTTTTCCCAACGCGCGCTATCTTTATACTTTTGTCAACCACCGCTACGTGCGCGACAAGGTTTTGACCCATGCAGTGCTGCACGGGTACGAAACCTTGCTGATGAAAGGCCAGTATCCCATTGTCCTGTTATTTCTCGACGTTCCTTTCGCCGACGTCGACGTCAACGTTCATCCGGCCAAGTATGAAGTGCGCTTTCGCCGTCAATCGGATATTCACGAAGCCGTCTCGCGGGGGGTTCGACAGGCGCTAAGGCAGGAAGCGAAAGAGCCGGTACTGCGAATGAGCCCGATTCCAAATGCGCCGTTCTCCGTCGTCCGTGAATCAGCTTTGCCCTATGGCGGTCCCGCCTTCGGCGGTGTGGATTCTTCGTGGCCTCGTGAAGCAGCTTTTGTCATGCCGTCGTCGGGGCCATCAACGCACACGGGGTTCTTCTCCTCGCTTAACGTTTTAGGACAGATTCTCGGCTGCTACCTGGTTTGTTCTTGGTCCCGAGGATTGGTGCTCATTGACCAACATGCTGCCCATGAGCGGGTCGCTTTCGAAAAATTGCGCCGCCAAATGGAAGACGGGAAGGTGGAAACACAAGGCCTCTTGATACCGCAGACGGTTGAGCTGACCGCCGGGGAGGTAATGCTCCTGGAGCAAAAGCTCGAAGTGCTCGAGCGTTTGGGTTTCTTGCTCGAACCCTTCGGACCCAACGCCTACGCGATTACGGCCGCGCCGGCGCTTCTTCCGGAAGGCGACTACAGTCTGGTGGTGCGGCAGATGGTAACTGAACTCGCGGAAGTGGAAACCTCGGCGAAGCTGCGCCAGCATCTCGAAGACCGCCTGGCCACCATCGCCTGTCACAGCGTGATTCGCGCCAATCGCGCGCTCGAGATCGACGAAATGCGCGCCTTGCTCGGAGATTTGGATCGAATCGAATTTGCCACCCAATGCCCGCACGGCCGTCCGGTGCTGATCGAGATCAGCCGCGACGAGCTCGACAGAATGTTCAAACGCGTCGTGTGAAGCAGCACTCGATTTGCCGGAGTGCCGTCAGTTCCCGTTGTGCTCATGAGACCCAAGATCGTTATTATTCTCGGCGCCACGGCGGTAGGTAAAAGTGCGGTCGGTTTGCGTCTGGCCGAGACTGTAAACGGCGAAATCGTCAATGCCGATTCACAGCAAGTTTATCGCCACATGGATATCGGCACGGGCAAGCCGTCAAAAGCCGATCGCGAGCGCGTTCGCCATCATCTAATTGACATCGTCGCCCCGAATGAGGAATTTAACGCCGCCCTATTTCGCCGCTTGGCATCGGACAGCATCGGGCAGATTCATGCCAGGCAACGAAATGTGATCGTCTGCGGTGGAACGGGGCTTTACCTAAGAGCGTTGACGCATGGATTATTCGAAGGACCCGGACAGGATCCGGCTGTTCGCCATGCGTTGGAACAAGAGATTGCAAACAGCGGACTGGCTGTTTTGTATGAACGTTTAGAAAAGATCGATCCGACGGTCGGCGCGACGATTCACCGAAACGATCGCCAACGAATTATTCGCGCCCTAGAGGTCTATCAGGTCACCGGTAGGCCGCTGAGCGAATGGCAGAAGGAACACGGCTTTCAGGAAGAGCCATTTGATATTCTCAAAATAGGGTTGCTGCGGGAACGTGCCGAGCTGTATGACTTGATCAATTTGCGGAGCGAGCGGATGATCAAGGATGGTTTTTTGGAAGAGGTTCGCGGCTTGGTTGCGCGCGGTTTTGACCTGACTCTCAAACCGCTCCGCAGCGTCGGTTATCGGCAGATGGGGCAGGTACTTCGAGGCCTGCAAAGCCTGGAAGATGCTCTCGAAGAAATGAAACGGGAGACGCGTCATCTCGCTAAACGGCAGCTGACCTGGTTTCGACGCGACGAGGAAATCCAGTGGTATCATCCTGAAAAGCAGCAGCGGGAGATCTTGCAATCGGCTGAGAACTTTCTTTAGCAACGTCGTCGGAGCGGCGAACAACGCGGAATAGTGGGGTGAACATGACTAGGGCAAGGCCAAGCGCTTATTTCGTGATTTCAACTCTGTTGGTTATGGTATGTCTCGGCTCATCGAACGGCGGTCATGCCGCGGATTCAACGATTGACTGGAAAGCGCTGGAAGAGGAGGCTGTCGCCCTCCTCAGCCGTTACATACAAATCGATACGACCAACCCGCCCGGCAACGAAATCAGGGCGGCACAGTTCTTAAAGGAAATCTTCGATCGCGAGGGTATCGAAGCTAAAGTCATCGAGTCAGCGCCCGGCAGGGGGAATATTTTCGCGCGGCTTCGCGGTAATGGAACCAAAAAAGGAATCGTTCTGCTAAATCACATGGACGTGGTTCCCGCGGAAGTGAAGCTCTGGAAAGAGCCGCCGTTCAGCGGCGCGATCAAGGACGGCATCATCTGGGGACGTGGTGCGCTGGATATGAAAGGTTCCGCGATTTTGGAATTGATGGCGATCCTGGCGCTCAAGCGACAAAACATTCCGCTGAAAGGTGATGTGATATTTCTAGGCACGGCCGACGAAGAGGCCGGTAGCGCGCTCGGCGCCGGTTACTTGGTGGAAAAACAACCCGAGCTATTCAAGAACGTCGGGTTGGTGCTTAATGAAGGCGGCGGCATTCGCGTTGGCGAGGATGACCGCGCTCGTGTCTACAACGTCAGCGTGGCGGAGAAAACTCCGCTGTGGTTGAAACTCGTGGCAGCTGGGATTCCCGGACACGGTTCGACGCCTGGGAACAATCTTGCCGTCAACAAGCTGCTTGCCGCGTTGAATCGGATCATGAGCTATCAGAGCCCGATCAAGGTTGTGCCGGCAATCCAGAAATACTACGCCGATACGGCGGCTTCTGAACCGGAAGGGCGGCGACACCATTACCGGGATTTACACAAAGCGTTGCAAGATTCGGAGTTCCGATCCGAATTCCTCAAGGACCCGCGCAATAGCGCGAGCGTACGCAACACGATCGCGATCACCGGCATCAAGGGCTCCGACAAGGTCAACGTTATTCCTGCGGTCGCAACCGCGGAGCTCGATGTCCGGCTGCTTCCCGGAGAGGGCCCTAAGGCATTCATCGAGGAATTACGCAAGATTATCGCCGACGATTCGATCAAAATTGAAATCCTGCTGTCGTTTCCCGCCGCCACATCACCGGCTCATCCAGAGGCGATGAAAGTGATCGCTGAATTCGCTAAGGCTCATGACCCCGGCGCCCCCGTAGTCGCGCCTTTGGTGCGAGGCTTTACCGATTGTCATTTCTTTCGTGAAAAGGGCATTCCATGTTTAGGATTCATACCCCATCGCAGTACACCGAGTAGTGAAGGTTTGGTCCACGGTATCGATGAGCGCGTGTCGGTGGAGAGCCTAAAATTCGGTGTTCGCGCCCTGTATGAGATCGTCAGCAAGCTAGTGGCTGAATAGCGCGCAATTCACGAGGTCCGCCTACTGGAAAGCGAATTCCGTATAACCCTCGTCTTATGGGAGAGGGCAAGATCAGGGAAGGCACGGCGCAGCTTTCGCCCTCACCCGCCGCTGCGCGGCGGCCTCTCCCAGAGGGAGAGGCGAGGATATTTGAGCGGATTCGAAACTCTAAACCAAATTCAGCAGCAAGGGAGCGGGTTCTCGATCAAATTGTAAACATGATCGAAAGTCACCTCATTGATGCGCGCGAGGATTTTGAAAGTGCGCGGCGGCTCGTTCTTGAGAAATACCAGGATGGCCGTTTCCACCGGCGGACAACCAGCCTTTACGCACGGAACCTCTTTAACGACGATCGGCGCATCGGGAGGGAAGGTTAAGATCGTCTGAACCCAATAGCGAATTTGATCGAGAGTGAACGAAGACACATCTTGTTTCCGTCCAAACGGATCCACGTCCTCGGACGAAGCGTTGCCGTTCTCCGTGGTAATGCAGGTCATGAAACCGTCGGTAATTTTTTCCTTGTTCAGATCCCGGCCGATGAACACCAGCCGATTCAACCGTTCTTCCTCGGCCGCCCATGCTCGCCCCGGACGCCCTTCGAACAGAAGATGGACACCTTGGAAGACGAACTGATCGGGATCTTTACGCAGGTTGAGAATCCCTTTCATGCGCATGATCTTTTCGCCGGACTCGGCAAGCAATTCACGGAACCACTGACTCAGCTTTAGTCCGTCGAGGTCGCCGGCCGTTGTAATGGCGACCGTATCGATGTCCTCGGTGTGGCTGTGATGATCGTCGTGCCTATTCGCCTTGACTTCGATGTCGAGGCTGCGCAGATCCAACACGGTGCCGATATCGACATCAGAATTCGTCGTTTGGCAGACGCGCGCCGCGCCGTTCAGATTGCGCAGCTTAAATTCCAGGTCGGGCAAGTCTTCAGGATTGATCAGATCGATCTTGTTGAGCAGCACCATGTCGGCGAAGGCAATCTGTTCTTTCGCCTCCGGAGATCGACCCAACTGTTGATGAATGTGCTTGGCGTCGACGACCGTGACGACGCCGTTTAGTTGGTATTCGCTCTTGATGCGGTCGTCGATAAAAAAACTCTGCACGACGGGTGCCGGATCGGCGAGGCCGGTGGTTTCGATCATCAGCGTGTCGAACTTGTCGCGGTGCTCCAAGAGCTGAAATAAGCTCCGCAACAGGTCGCCGCGTACCGTGCAGCAAATGCAGCCATTGCTCATTTCAACGACTTCCTGGTCGGAGGAAATCAGCAGATGATGATCGATGCCGACTTCGCCGAATTCGTTGACGATGACGGCGACACGGCGTCCGTGATTGGCCGTAAGAATTCGATTGAGCAGTGTCGTCTTGCCGGCGCCGAGAAAGCCGGTAAGAACGGTCACGGGAATTCTATGGTCGTTGTTCTCTGCCATCGCGTGAACATTTTTCTTTAAGTGGTCTGCAAAAAATAACAGTGGGGTAGAGTTGAGTCAACCGTGAAGCAATTGTATATCTGGTTCAATTGGGGATTCTACCACGAAAGACACGAGGAGCACGAAGTTGATAGAAGTTAATAATAAATTTCCAAAGCCTTCGTGTCCTTCGTGCACTTCCTGGTGAAATAGAATTTCGCAGTAACTGCGACAAGGCCTTTGCGCACGCGCGAAAACTTCCAAGGATGGTCATATGAAACTTAAAGGCAAAGTCGCCTTCATCACCGGATTTGGTTCGGGACTGGGGCAGGCGATTGCGGTGATGTTCGCGAAAGAGGGCGCCGCAGTGGCGGGTACCTCGATGACGGAATCGAAGGGGCGAGAGACCGTTGCCATGATTGAGAAAGTCGGCGGCAAGGCGCTTTTTCGACAAGGCGATGTCGGGAATTCGGCGCAGATGAAAACGCTGATCGACGAAACCGTGAAACAATTCGACGGCCTCGATATCGTTGTCAATAGCGCTGGCGTTCGCACCAACGGCAGCATAACGGAGATCACGGAAGAGGATTGGGATCGGACCTTGGATGCAAATTTGAAGGGCGCATTCGTTGTCTCGCGGTTGGCGATTCCTGAAATGAAAAAGCGCGGCGGCGGCGTCATTCTACATATCGCCGCGCGCTCGGGGATGCTCGGCCAGTCCGGCCGCGCGGCTTATTGCGCCTCGAAAGGCGGGATGGTTCGCCTGACCGAAGCCATGGCGATGGACCATGCGAAGGACAAGATTCGCGTCAATTGCATTTGCCCGGGACCGACGCGGACGCCGATGGTCGATACCTCGACTCCGGAGAAACTCGCGCGCTATACAACCAGGGTACCGCTCGGACGCATCGGCGAGCCGGAAGACGTTGCTTATGCTGCTTTATATTTAGCTTCCGACGAAGCATCGATGGTGACAGCGGCGATCCTTCCGGTCGACGGAGGCATGCGGCTCACGGGGCCGTGATGTGCAGCACGGTTTTTTTATGAGTGAGTGGAATTTTTTGAACGTCATTCCGGCCAAGCTGGCAATAGCCGGCGCGTGCCGGAATCCAGAACCCCCTCTTTGTCTCCCCCTTAGCAAAGGGGGAGATTTAGTGGGGGTCTGGATTCCCGCTTCCGCGGAAATAACGCTAGAGGGAATACCAATATCTCAAATTTTCTATACCTCGAATAAAGGATGCAGACATGCTCGACCTAAGACCCATTGGTATCGAAGACTATGCGGAGCGACACAGCAAGCCGCTGTCCGGGCTGCATGACAAGCTCTGGGTGGAAACCTATGCGAAAACCCACAGTCCGGCGATGATGGTCGGACCTCTCGAAGGACAGTTCCTAAAGATGCTCGCCACGATGACGGGCGCGAGACGGATTCTCGAAATCGGCATGTTCACTGGCTACAGCACCTTGGCCTGGGCCGAGGCCTTACCGAAGGACGGACGTATCGTCACCTGTGATGTCAACCCGCAAACAACTAAGATCGCCAAGCGCTACTTCGCCGAAAGTCCCCATGGGCATAAGATCGAAATCAAGCTTGGCCCGGCGCTTGAGTCGCTAAAACTCATTCCCGGTCCTTTCGATTTGTGTTTCATCGACGCGGATAAAGAAAATTACGGCGCCTACTATGACCGCTGTATGGAGCTCGTTCGACCCAAAGGGCTAATTGTTCTGGACAACATGCTGCGCAGCGGCAGAGTTTTGGATCCTCACGATGAAGCGACCAAAACTGTCGACGCACTTAATAAGCGCATCCGCGAAGACGAGCGGGTGGAGAATGTGCTGCTGCCGGTGCGAGATGGGATCATGTTGGTGAGGAAGTTGTAATGGGGCACATTCGGGTTTGGAATTTAGCCGCAAAGGCATCTCCCGAGCCCTTCGACGGAGTCTACCCTGAGCATAGCCGAAGGGCTCAGCTTAACTCCGTCGAAGGAACCCAAGGACGCAAAATAGATGATGGTTTGACTTCGGGACACGCGCGAGCACGTTGCGTAGGCATTGACCCGCGAAAGATCCACAATGACGCGAAACACGCCTTTGATAACTGCGGCAACAAATTTTGGGAAGTTGCTCTCGTGACGTTTACGACAGGCACGTAGGATGCGGTGACTGAAAGGAACCGCATCATTTCGGTTTGACAACAGCTGTGAAAAGACGGGCGATGCGGTTCCCGATGGTCACCGCATCCGACAAATTGTCGCCGTAAATGACGCGGCTAAGACTTCTCGCCGGACAACACTCGCAGGGTCTCGTCTAACTCTTTTGCCAGCGGCGCTGTCCATTCTCGCTGTTTGCCGGCGTAATTGAGTTTCAATTTCTCCGCGTGAAGAAACTGCCGCTTCAAGCCATATTCTTTCCGAAATCGTTTGTTGAAACCGAAGTCGCCGTGCTGGTCGTCCATCACTACCGGATATCCTAGCTTTGCGAAGTGTAACCGGATCTGATGCAGCCTGCCGGTCTCGATCGCCACGCGTACGAGCGTGACTTCGGAAAATCGCTTCAAGACTCGAAAGCGGGTGAGCGCGCGGACCGGCTTGTCATCTCGGCCGGGCAGTGGAAAGTCGATCTTGCCTTCGTTTGTTTGTAGCCGGCCGGCAACCAGGCACAGATATTCTTTGTCGACCTTGTCGGTTTCAAAGCAACTTTCCAATTCACTTGCTGTTTGCTGGTTCTTTGCGACAAGAAGCAATCCGGAGGTGTCTTTATCGAGGCGGTGGACGAGTTGAGGCTTTATGCCCCTATCACGATATTGCGTTTCCAAGATACCCAGAACCGAGTGGGGTTTACTGACGGTTCTTCCTTCGTGCACGGCCAGACCCGCGGGTTTATTGATCAGCAGCAGCGCATCGTTTTCGAAAACGACGTCGATTTTTGGAAAAGATTTGACCGGCTTTGTTGCTGCAGTGTCCCGCTCAAAGGGGATGTAAAGTTGGATGCGGTCGCCGGCGCGGATGAGATCATCCGATTTAGCCCGTTGGCCATTGATCCGTACGCCGTTCTTGCGAAAGACTTTTCTAACGTAACCGATGGGGAAATTCCTTGTAAGAAATTTCTCAAGCTTCTTGGGCGTTTCACCGGCGGGCAGAACGATTTCATGCATGTCGCCAATCAGATAATGGCAGAAGCCGCCACGAGTCAAGCTGGGGCGCTATCAATATTTGCTATTCTTCAAGCATTAAGATAGGTTACGTGGGTGGCGCAGGCTGCTTGGTTTGCGCCGGGCGAGGTAGTCATTGAGCCGTAATGAGCCGGTCGATGTCCTAAGACAAAAAATCGATCAAATTGATGCAAAAGTCGTTAACCTGCTAAACGATCGCGCTTCTCTGGCACAGAGGATTGGCCGCTCCAAGAGCCAAAGCAACCAAGAGGTTTACGTTCCCCACCGCGAGAAAGAAATTCTCCAGCGGGTCGCTGATCTGAATCGCGGGCCGCTTTCCGGACAAGCCGTTCGGGCCGTTTTTCGCGAGATCATTTCGGGTTGCCGGGCGCTTGAAGGCCCGGTGAATGTGGCATTTTTCGGAGCTGCGGCGACCTATACGCATCTCGCCGCCCGCGAGAAATTCGGTTCTTCGGCGAACCTGCGCCCGACGACGAGCATCACCGAGGTGTTTCAGGAAGTGAGTCAGGGAAGAGCGGAATTCGGCGTGGTGCCGATCGAGAATTCAACGGAAGGCGTAGTGGCGCACACGCTCGATTCGCTGGTCGAGTCCGAGCTGAAGATCTGCGCGGAGATTTTCCTGGACATTCATCACAATCTTCTCTCGAGGTCTGGCAAGGAAAGCGACGTTCAACGCATCATCTCTCATCCCCAAGCCTTGGCACAGTGCCGCGGCTGGCTGGCGCGCCATTTTCCGTCTGTGCCGGTAGAAGAGGTAGCGAGCACGGCGCATGCAGCGATGAAAGTGGCCGGCGATGGCTCGTTGGCAGCAATTTCCAGTGCCATGGCCAAAGAGGTTTACGATCTCCAAGTGATTGCAGCCAATATTGAAGACCAGAGCACGAACATTACCCGGTTTTTGGTCATCGGCAAGACGGACGCCCCGGCGAGCGGCGATGACAAGACCTCGCTGGTGTTTTCCGTGCAAGACAAAGCGGGCGTGTTGCACCGCATGCTGCAGCCCTTTGCCCGAAGCCGTATCAACCTGACCAAAATCGAGTCGCGCCCCATCAAGAACAAACCCTGGGAGTATATGTTCTTTCTCGACCTGCGCGGCCATCAGCAGCACGGCTCGATAAGAAATGCCGTGGCCAATTTGCAAAAGAACTGTTTGTTTTTGAAAATTTTGGGCTCCTATCCGAGCGGAAGATGAAAGCCGTCGAACAAGTTCCCGAATATATTCGTACGTTGATTCCGTACGAGCCGGGCAAGCCGATCGAGGAAGTGGAGCGCGAGTACGGCATCTCGAACTCGATCAAGCTCGCGTCCAACGAGAATCCCTTGGGGCCTTCACCGAAGGCCTTGACGGCGATCCGCGAAAAATTGGATCAGCTGCACCTTTATCCGGACGGCGACTGTTTTTATCTGAAGCGGGGCATGGCGCAGAAAATTGGCGTAGAGCCGGAAAACCTGATCTTTGGCAACGGCTCCAATGAAATCATCGAACTCGCCGTGAGAACTTTCATGCGCCCCGGGGATGAAGCGGTGATGGCCGAACAAGCGTTCGTCGTCTATCCGCTCATCGTCCAAGCCGTTGGCGGCAAGAAAAAGGCGGTGCCGCTGCGTAACTTCACCCATGATCTGGCAGCGATTGCCGATGCCATCACGGCGCAAACGCGGGTCGTGATCTTGGCCAATCCCAACAATCCGACGGCGACCATTTACCAGCGCGACGAATGGGAGCGCTTTCTTGGCAAAGTGTCGTCGAACTTGCTGCTCATTGTCGACGAGGCTTACTTCGAATACGTTCAAGACCCGGCCTATCCCGACTCACTGCGCTACCATGCCGAAGATCGCGCGATTCTGACGCTGCGGACGTTCTCTAAATTGTACGGCTTGGCGGGATTGCGCATCGGCTACGGTGTCGGTCCAAAAAAGCTCGTCGACATGATGCAGCGGGTGCGCCAGCCATTCAACGTTAACGCGGCGGCGCAGTGGGCGGCATTGGCGGCGCTCGAGGATGTCGATCATGTGAAGCGAAGCCTCGAGGTGAATCGCCTGGGCATGGAATACCTGCAAGCCGAGTTCACCAGGTTAGGGCTGGAATTTGTCCCTAGCGACGCCAACTTTATCCTGGTGCGCGTTGGCAAAGGGCAGGAAGTATTTAAACAGTTGCTAAGTAAAGGCTTCATTGTCCGGCCGATGGCTGGCTATCAGTTTCCCGAGCATGTGCGCGTCACCATCGGCACGATGGATGAGAATCGAGAATTCATTGACGCGCTGCAGAAGGTGATCAGGGCATTATAGCGACTTTTGGTAAGACCAAAGCGGTGAAATTTCTAATGGCGGTGATGTTTCAAAAGGTCGTGATGGCTGGAGTGGGGTTGATCTGCGGGTCGCTCGCGTTGGACATGCGCCGTCATCGACTGGCAAGGGAAATCGTCGGCTACGGCCGCGGCGAAGCCAATCTCAGGCTGGCGAAGCGAGAGGGCATTGTCGACAGTTACTTCTTGGATGAAGATCAATTCCCCGACGACGTGGATTTTCTCATGATGGGCACTCCGGTGGAAACGATCGTGCCGCTGACCAAGAGATTTCTACGCAAGCTCAAAGCCGGCTGCATTGTCAGCGATGTGGGGAGCGTTAAAGGCGAGATCGTGCGCGGCATGGAGCGCCTTTTGCCAAGGCATATTCATTTCGTTGCCGGCCATCCGATTGCTGGCAGCGAACAATGGGGTGCCCAGGCGGCGCGCCGAGATCTGTTCGTCCGGCATCGCTGCATTCTGACCCCGACTAAGCGGACCAATCAGCAGGCCCTCAACAAAATAGCCGATCTATGGCGTAAAGTCGGCGCTGACGTGGAAATCATGCAACCCGACATCCACGATCGGCTCCTCGGGGTGATTAGTCATCTGCCGCACGTCCTGGTGTATGCGCTGGTGAACGCGCTCGAGCGCACGCCGCTGCCGGGGGTGGATTTGAAAAAGTACTGTGCCGGCGGCTTTAAAGATTTCACTCGAATCGCTTCCAGCCGGCCTGAGCTTTGGCGCGACATCTGTCTGATGAATCGTCACGCGTTGGGCCGTTCCTTGGGCGATTACATCAAGTACTTGGAACGGCTCCATCGCTGGATTCGCGATGGCAAGGGTACGCTTTTGGAAAAAGAATTTGCCCGCGCCTACGATATTCGCGGGCAGATTCCGTAATGATGGCGAAATGAAACGGATTGAGGCGATCAAGAAACCGCTACGCGGCGATATCAGCGTACCCGGCGACAAGTCGATCGCGCACCGCGCGGTGATTCTCGGCGGCGTCGCGAACGGGCGTAGCCGGATCCTTAATTTGTCCGGCGGCGACGACAACTCGCGCACCGTCAAGGCGTTTCGCCAAATGGGCGTAGAAATCTATCGCGACGGTGATGCTCTCTGCGTTGACGGCAACGGCTGGGCTGGAATCCATCAGCCGGCCGACGCGATAAATTGCGGCAATTCGGGTACGACCATGCGGCTAATGTCCGGTCTGTTGGCCGGGCGGCCATTTCACAGCGAGCTCGATGGCGATGCATCGTTACGCCAACGGCCGATGCGGCGGGTCATCGATCCGTTGGGTGTGATGGGCGCCAAGATTCGCAGCAAAAACGGCGACGGTTTGGCGCCGTTGGAGATCGACGGCGGCGACCTCCATGGCATTGATTATCACATGCCAATCGCTAGCGCCCAGGTGAAATCGGCAATCTTATTGGCGGCGCTGCAGGCGGAGGGAACGACGACTCTGGAAGAGCCGCAAAAATCGCGCGATCACACGGAAGTGATGCTCCGCGGTTTTGGCGCGGCGATCTCGCGTGACTGTGCGACTATAACCATAAATGGCGGCCAGTCACTGAGCGCTCAAGAAGTACGCATCCCGGGTGATATTTCGTCAGCGGCATTCTTCCTGGCGGCGGCCGCGATGATACCTGGCTCGGATCTTTTCATCCGTAACGTCGGATGTAATCCGACCCGCGATGGCGTGATCGAAGTGCTGCGGCGCATGGGGACGTCGATCGAGCTACTAAACGAACGCGCCGAAGCCGGTGAGAGGGTGGCCGATATTCACGTCACCGGCGGCCCGCTAAAGGGCGTCGATATTGGGCCCGAGTCGGTGGCACGAACCATTGATGAATATCCGATTCTTTCGATCGTTGCCGCGATCGCCAAAGGCGTGACGACCTTCTCCGAGGTTAAAGAATTACGCTATAAGGAGTCCGATCGGATTGCCTCCATGGCCGAGGGATTGCGCCAGCTGGGCATCGAAGTCGAAGCGGGCGAAGACCGCATGACTATTCAAGGCGGACAGAGATTCAAGGCGGGCGCAATTAAAAGCTATGCCGATCATCGGGTCGCCATGTCGTTTGCGATCGCCGGATTATGCAGTGAGGGTGGTGTGGAAATTGACGACGTAGGCTGTGTCGATATATCGTTCCCGGGCTTTTTTGATTTGTTGGGGAAAATTTGTTTGCATTAGCTTATGAGAGAGGGGATAGTCGGCGCGGTGTCGGGAGGGCTGGTTGATTATTGCGATTGACGGACCGTCGGGGGCCGGCAAAAGCACCTTGGCGAAACGGCTGGCGAGAGAGCTTAGCTTTAGCTATTTGGATACCGGGGCGATGTATCGGGCGCTCGCCCTGAAGGTCTTGCGTCAGGGAGTCGATTTAGCGGATGATGCCCGATTGGCTCGGTTGGTCGAATCGACCGAGATTGACCTGCACGAGGATAACGGCACGCTGGAGGTGCTTCTGGACGGTATCAATGTCGCTGACGAGATTCGCACACCGGAAGTGAGCCAATTGGCGTCGAAGGTCTCCGCGTTAAAAATCGTGCGCGCGCGGATGCTCGATTTGCAACGCCGCATGGGTGAACACGGCAGCATCGTCGCCGAGGGACGGGATATCGGCACCGTAGTTTTTCCCAGCGCCGAGGTAAAGATCTTTCTCGATGCCTCGGCGGAGGAGCGAGCTCGCCGGCGTTATGCGGAGCTTCGGGCTGCCGGCCGTCCGGCCGATTTGAGCGAGACATTACGAGAAATGGAAGAACGCGACAAGCGGGACAGCGAAAGAGATTTGGCGCCGCTACGGATGGCGGACGACGCGCTCAGGATCGATTCCTCGAATGCCAGCGCTGACAGCGTGGCCGCCAAGGTTTTAGCGAAAATTAGAAACAGAGCGCGAGTCAAATTAATTAAATAGATCGGAGTTGGTTTGCATGGCTGAACAGGACGAACAGATTAAAGGCGCGCCCGCAGGGGGCCCTAGCGAGTTTGAAGCAATGTTTGAGGAGAGCCTGCGCACCGTCAAACCCGGCGGCGTGGTCAAAGGCAGGGTGGTTGGTATCACGGCAACCCATGTGCTGATCGACGTCGGTTACAAATCCGAGGGACAGATTCCCATCCAAGAGTTCACCGATCGGGAAGGCCATGTACAAGTCAAGGTAGGTGACGATGTTGACGTGTTCTTCGACTCCTCGGAAGGCGAGGGCGGGGGCATTGTACTATCGCGGCAACGGGCGGAAAATCTGAAACTTTGGGAAGAGCTGGAAAAAGCCTTTAACGAAGGCCGCGGCGTCGAGGGGCATATCATCGGTAAGGTCAAAGGCGGTTTCAAGGTGGACGTTGGAGTTCCGGCATTCCTACCGGGCTCTCACGTCGATATTCGCCCAAACCGCAACTTGGACCGGTTTATCGGCACCACCGATCGCTTTGCGATTCTCAAGTTTAACCGGCCGCGGGGCAACGTCGTGGTTTCGCGTCGCGCGCTTTTGGAAAAGGAACGCGACACACTGAAACAAGAGGTCTTAAAAATTCTCGAAGAGGGCGTGATCCTCGAAGGTACAGTGAAGAATATTACCGGCTATGGCGCCTTCGTCGATCTCGGCGGCATCGACGGCATTCTCCACATCAGCGACATGTCCTGGGGGCGCATCAATCATCCTTCGGAGATCGTTCGAGTCGGCGAAAAAATCAAAGTCGTCGTGCTCAAGTTCGACAGCGAGAAGGAGCGCATTTCCCTGGGCATGAAACAATTGACGCCTGATCCGTGGCACATCGTGGCGGAAAAATATCCCGTCGGTTCACGAGTGCAAGGCAAGGTCATCAGTTTGATGGATTACGGCGCGTTCGTCGAATTGGAAAGCGGTATCGAGGGGCTGGTCCATATTTCGGAAATGTCATGGACCCGCAAGGTCGCTCATCCGTCAAAAATCCTCCAGGTTGGCCAGCAGGTCGAGGTTGTCGTGCTCAACGTCGATCCCGGACACCGCAGGATCTCGCTCGGGCTCAAGCAGGTGATGGCCAATCCCTGGGAAGCGGCGAAGGAAAAATATCCGATCGGCAGCATCATTAAAGGCCCGGTGCGGAATGTTACGGACTTCGGCATATTTGTCGGTATCGAAGAAGGTATCGACGGCCTCGTGCATATCTCCGATCTGCACTGGACCAAGAAGGTCAAGCATCCGTCGGAATTATTTAAAAAAGGAGATATCATCGAAGCGAAGGTGCTTGGGATAAACGTCGAAAACGAGCGTTTCTCCCTCGGTATCAAGCAGCTGGCGCCCGATCCCTGGAAAGTAGTTGCCGATCGTCACCCGGTGGGCTCCAAAATCAAAGGCCAAGTCACCAGCGTGCCGGAGTTTGGCGTGTTCGTCCGCATCGACGAGGGCGTCGAAGGGCTTATTCATGTTTCTCAGTTGAGTTCGGAACGGGTCGACAAACCGTCGAACCTATTCAAGGTCGGTGATGAAGTCGAAGCCGAAGTTCTCAGCATCGATCTTGCCGATCGCAAGATCGGTCTCAGCATCAAAGCCTTGCGTCGCACGGAAGAGCGCCAAGAGATGGAAAATTATCTAAAACGCGAAAAAGAGGGCGGCCGTTTCTCTTTCGAGTCTCTGCTTGGCGATGAGCTTCGCTTGGATAGGGACGAAGATTCACAGGGCGGGCGCAAAGGGCGAGGGTAATCCCGAGCAGATAGACTTCCCGGAATTGATATGGCTAGAACACATTCTATTTTACGCGGCCTCGGCCTGCTGTTTGTATTTATTTTGGTCGTCTTCACCGGAGCATTTTTTTACGCTTACATCACGGGCGGCGATGCCAAGGTTTTGTCGATGTTCGCCGGCGACGGTATCGGCGTCCTGCAGATTGAAGGCGCCATCGATGACTCGCGCAACGTGCTGACGGAGCTAAAACGATTTAAGGAAATGCCGTGGGTGAAAGCGGTCGTCGTGCGCATCGACTCGCCGGGCGGCGCCGTGGCGCCGACTCAGGAGATCTTCGAGGAAATCCAGAAATCCAAAAAGCAAAAACCGTTTATCGCTTCCATGGGCGGCATGGCGACGTCCGGGGGCTATTACATCGCCGCCGCCTGCGACAAGATCGTCGCTAACCCTGGGACACTAACCGGATCCATCGGCGTGATCATGCAACTGAGTAACCTCGAAGACTTGATGAAGAAAATCGGTGTCAAGGGGATCAACGTCAAGAGCGGTGCGAACAAAGACATCGGCTCGCCGTTTCAACCGTTATCCCCGGAGGGAAAACAGATTCTTCAGTCGTTGGTCGATAACGTGCACGGCCAATTCGTCGCGGCCGTGGCGAAGGGCAGAAGCATGGACGAAGCGCAGGTTCGTAAGCTCGCCGACGGCCGCGTCTACTCTGGAGCACAAGCCAAGGAATTGGGATTGATCGATCAATTCGGCACTCTGGAAGAAGCGATCGAACTGGCGGCGAGACGCGCGGGCATCGAAACCGAGCCGGCGGTTTATTACTCGCGCCCGGAACAAGAACGATGGTGGGAACGAATGTTCATGGGGATTTTCGGTCGCCGGCTGCCGGGAACTGAGCGTGGCTGGCTGCGCTACGAATGGTCGCCGTCGCTGCTCCAGTGACTGGCGGCGGCGAAGAGTGGTAAGCAACAACATTGACAATAACTTCTTGCGTTGTGAGGGGGATGCTATGACAAAAAGGGATTTGATCGATGAGGTGAATAAAAGATTTCCTCATCTGTCGCGGCGGGATTCGGAAGTCATTATCAATGCTATTTTCGATTCCATGGTGGATGCTCTGGCCCAGGGCGATCGGATCGAAATTCGCGGCTTTGGCAGCTTCGTCGTGAAACACCGGCGCGCCAGGCAAGGGCGTAATCCCAAGAGCGGTGCTCTAGTGTCGGTAGCCGCCAAACGAGTGCCCTTTTTCAAGGTCGGCAAAGAGCTGCGACTGCGGGTTGACGGCCAACCATATAACCCCGCCGACGATGAAGGAGAGGATGAGTGAAGCAGCTTTGGGCTCCTTGGCGCATGGCTTATATAGACGAGGGCTCCAAGGAACAGGGCTGTATCTTCTGCACCAAGTTTCGCGATGGCGATCTGCGAGCCGGACTGGTTTTGGCGCACACCCGTCACACGGTCGTAATGTTGAATAAGTATCCCTACAACAATGGTCATTTGCTATTGGCTCCGAAGCGCCATGAAAATACTCTCGCCAACTTGTCGAGCGAGGAATTTATCGATCTCAACGAAGCGCTGCGCCACTCGGTTGAGATCGTGCGCGAGGCGGTCCACCCGGCCGGCGTCAATTTGGGCATGAATCTCGGCAAATGCGCCGGCGCAGGCATCGAAGATCATCTTCACTGGCATGTCGTGCCGCGCTGGGAGGGTGACACTAATTTCATGCCGGTGGTCGCGGAGACCCGCGTGATGCCGCAGCATTTGCTCGACAGTTACGACCGTCTGCAACCCTTTTTTCAGAATCTTTTTGCTTGATGGGTTGGTCGTACACGGCATCTAGTGTAAAATAAAAACCAGTGAATCAGCGTAAACCTGAACACATTAGCAAAAACTACTCTTCACGGGGGAGGCCTACGGAAGTGACTGAGGCGAAAACATTAGGAGAACTCAAAAAAAGCGGCGTTGCGGTTTTGACGGTGCGCGAGGAAATGCGCAAGAATCTCGTGCGCCATCTCGAGAGTGGCCAACGTATTTTGCCGGGCATCGTCGGCTACGACGAGACGGTCATCCCGGAAATCGAAAACGCCATTCTCTCCGGCCATCACATGGTTTTTCTCGGCGAACGTGGTCAGGGAAAGTCGCGCATTATTCGCAGCCTGATCGGTCTGCTTGACGAAAGAATTCCCATCATTCAGGGGTGTGAGATCAGTGACAATCCGTACCATCCGATCTGTCGCGTCTGTCGCAAGAGGGCCGCGGAAATGGGTGACGCGTTGCCGCTTCAGTGGATCGATCGCGATTTTCGCTATGGCGAGAAACTAGCGACTCCGGATGTCTCCATCGCCGATTTGGTCGGTGAGATCGATCCGATCAAAGTCGCCGAGGGGCGCTATCTCGCCGACGAAGAAACCATCCACTATGGTTTGGTGCCGCGCACCAACCGAGGCATTTTCGCCATCAACGAGCTCCCCGATCTAACAGAAAAAGTTCAAGTCGGTCTGTTCAACCTGATGGAAGAAAAGGACGTCCAAATCAAAGGCTACAAGATCCGCCTGCCGCTCGACGTGGTCATCGTCGCCAGCGCCAATCCGGAGGACTACACCAGCCGCGGACGCATCATCACGCCACTCAAGGACCGCTTCGACGTGCAGATCCGCACGCATTATCCTAAGAAGATCGAGGATGAGCTCACTATCATGGAACAGGAAGCTGCGCCGGTGAGCCACCGCAGCCGCAAAGTCGACGTGCCGCGTTTCCTGAAGGAAGTCCTCGGTCATCTGACCTTCGAGGCGCGCAAGTCCAACGAGATCAACCAGTCCTCCGGCGTGAGCGTGCGGGTCACGATCAACAACTACGAAAGCCTGATCAGCAACGCCGAGAAGCGTGCGCTGCGCTGCAAGGAGAACGAAATCGTGCCGCGGATCAGCGATTTTCACGCGCTATTGGCCTCGACCAGTGGAAAAATCGAAATGGAATACGTCGGCGAGGACAAGAAAGAAAACGAGTTGGTCGAAAAGCTGATCAATCGTTCGATCGTCAAAGTCTTCGATCAATACTTCAGCCTCAACTCGCTGCAGAAAGTCGTCGAGTACTTCAATTCGGGATGGGGCGTCGAAGTATCCGATCAAATGCCTGCGCAAGATTATCTAGAAGGCATCAAGGAAATCCCCGGATTAAAAGAAGCGATCAAATCCCTGGGGATTCACGAGTCGCCCACCCTGATGGCTTCGGCGACGGAATTTGTCCTCGAAGGGCTTCATCTGCACCAAAAGCTCAACAAGGAGATAGAGGGTGGCCGGGTGACCTACGGCAAGTAGCCAAATTCAGCCGCCGCCAGACAAAATCTCTAAGCCACCCCTTCATGGTACATGTCCGCTATAGCCGCTGGAATGCCGACGGTCGCAATTCCCTCGACACGGAATCCGTGTTCGATCAGTTGAACGACTACATGAACGAAACCGGCGATCTGCAGCAGGCGATGCGCCGCCTGATGCAGAAGGGCATCAAGCAAGGCGAAAAGCAGACCAAAGGTCTCGAAGATCTGCTCGCGCAGGTGGCGCGCGAGATGCGCAAACTCTACGACGAGTACCGCCTGCAATCGGCGATGGATGAGGTGCAGGACAAGCTCGACTCCGTTGTCGATCAAGAGCGCCAAACTCTTGAAGAATTGGACCAAGCCGGGCAGGACACGCGGGACAAGAAGCAGTTCCTCCACGATCTTCCCGGGAAAACCAGTGAGGCGATCGAGAAGCTCACTTCGTACCGTTTCGAAAATTCCGACGCTGAAAAAGAGTTTCAACAGCTGGTGATGCAACTCGAGCAAATCCGCAAGCTCGAAAACTGGCTGCGCCGCGAAGGCAGTCTGTTTCGCGGCCAGACGCCCATGCAATTTCAGCAGTCGCAGGAACTGATGGAGCGCATGGAGGACTTGCGCAAGCTCGAAGCGCAGCTTTCCGGCATGCAGCTCAAAGACGTCGATCAAGAGTTGCTGGAAAAACTTCTCGGCGGTGACCCGAAGCAAGACTTTGAAGGGGTCATGCGCATGCAATCACTGCTCGAAGAGGGCGGCTATGTCCTGGAGCAGGGCGAGCGTTTCGAGCTGAGTGCCAAAGGCGTGCGCCGGGTCGGCCAACTGGCGCTGCGGGATATCTACAAACAGCTTCGGCGCGACGGCATGGGTCGCCACACGACCCGCAACCGCGGCAACCAGGAGATGGTCCTCGAAACCAGCCGGCCCTACGTGCAAGGCGACCCGCTGCACATCAACATGATTCAAACCCTCAAGAATGCGCTGCTTCACGGCGGCGGTGTGCCCGTGCGCATTGGTCCGGGAGACTTCGCCGTCTACGAATCGGAATACAACACCCGCGCGGCGACGGTGCTGTTATTGGATATGAGCTGGTCGATGAGCTGGGAGGGGCGCTTTGCCGCGGCGAAGAAAGTCGCCCTGGCGATGGAGAGCCTGGTGCGCTCGCTTCACCCGCGCGATTACTTCGGCATCGTCGGTTTTTTCACCCGCGCGGTCGAGCTCAAGGCCAAAGACCTGCCGCAGGCGACCTGGAACATGGGTGACCCGTTCACTAACTTGCAGGATGGCTTGCACCTGGCGACGGAAATGCTCGGCAAAAAGCCCAGCGCCAACCAGCAGATGATCGTGATTACCGATGGTCAGCCGACCGCATACTGCCGTCAGGGAAGGCTTTACTGTGAATGGCCGCTGAGCTTCGGCGGCATCAGCCAGCGCGCTGCGGAGGAAACTTTGAAAGAAGTCGAGCGCATCACGCGTAAAGGTATCACCATCAATACCTTCATGCTCGACGATAGCCCGGTGCTGCGCGGCTTCGTCGATGACCTTACCCGCATCAACAGGGGCCGCGCTTTTTACACCCGTCCCGATCGACTCGGCGAGTATTTGCTCGTCGACTATCTCTCGCATCAGCGGAAGAAGGTTTAATGCCTAGTGCATTAAACCCGTTCCAAACGTTCCAGTAGTTCCAATCGTTCCAGCCGTTAGCCCGGATGAAGTGAAACGTAATCCGGGGTTTCTTTTTGTTTTTATTCCTCGCAACTCTATTCCACAGAGCGGTCAAGAAGGTTCAGCTGCGAGGCGCGCGACGGTCGATGAGCGGAGGCGTACGTTTGTAGTACGTCGGAGCGAGTCGGGCGAGCGCAACGAAGCAGATGAGCCTTGTTGGCCGCTCTGTTGACTACTGAAAATAATTTCAGTATATAGTGATCTATGCTTCCCTCGCTGACTGTCCGGCAAAAAGCGATCTACGATTTCCTGCTCAAGACCATTCGAGAAAAGGGCTTTGCTCCGTCGATCCCCGAGATCGGTAAGCAGTTTAAGATTGCCTCGACCAACGGTGTTTCCGATCACCTGAAGGCCCTGGAGAAAAAGGGTTATATCCGCCGGGTCGGCAAGCGGGCGATCGAGGTGGTTAATGCTTTGGGCAAGACGGTTTTGACCGCCACCCGCGATGTGCCGATTTTGGGAAAAGTACCGGCGGGCAAACCATTACTCAGCGAAGAAAATATCGAAGGGATTTTAAGCATCCCCGACGACATGGGCAGCGGGAAACTTTTTGCCTTGCAAGTCAAAGGCGACAGCATGATCGGCGCCGGCATTTTGGACGGTGACAAAGTGATCGTGAAGCAGCAGGGAACGGCGGAAAACGGCGAGATCGTCTGCGCCGTGATCAATGGCGAGGCAACCTTAAAGCGATTCTTTAAGAAAGACGGCGTCATTACTCTTAAAGCAGAGAATGAGCAATATGCCCCGATCGCCGTTTCAGAAGGGGAGTTTCGGATCGCCGGGCGGGTGGTCGGATTATTAAGAAAGTTTTAACGCGGGGGGTTCCAATCGTTCCAGAGGTTCCAATTGTTCCAATCGTTAGGAGGGATCGATGCAGATAAAAACTTTGAAGACCTGGAAATCTGGAAGGAATCGCGTCGTTTAACCCGAGATGTTTATGATCTTTCCAAAGAGGCGAAGTTTTTTAAAGACTTTGGCTTAGGAGATCAAATGCGCCGTGCCGCGGTCTCAATTATGTCGAACATCGCCGAAGGATTCGAGCGTGGCGGCAATCAAGAGTTCATCCAACATCTCTACATTGCCAAGGGCTCGTGCGGCGAGATCCGTTCGCAACTTTATGTGGCGCTCGATCAAAAATATCTGGAGCAAAATAAAGTGGAAAGTTTGTTAATCATTCTGAAGCGTCTTTCGGTGATGATCAAACATTTAATCGATCATCTCAAACGTAGTGGACTGCGTGGACCGAAGTACGGTAACTCGAGTCAACCGCGCCCATCCGATGCGTCTTGACGATTGGAACTATTGGAACGACTGGAACGTTTGGAACGATCAATCGCATGTCTCCTTCGTCGGCGCCAGAATTCAGACGGAACACTCTAGAGCTGCCGCCTCGGTTGATACTGACCGAAGTCGCCGGCCGGCTGGTGGAAATTTCGAGCTCGACGGCCTCGGCCGCGCTGACAATTACTTTTACTTTGGTGCAGCAAGCTCAAGAATGCGGCGAGCCAGTGGGCTGGGTGACGTCGACGGCGAGTTTTTTCTATCCGCCCGATGCGGCTCGGGGCGGCGCCGATTTAGCGGCTCTCGTTGTCGTGCGTCTCGCCGATGCTAAAAGCATCGCGCGGGCCGGCGAAAAGCTTTTGCGCTCCGGCGGATTCGGCGTGATCGTGCTCGATCTCGGCACTGCAGATATTCCCATGCCGCTGCAGACTCGCTTGACCGGTCTTGCCCATCGCCATCATACGGCGCTGGTTTGTCTCACCAAAAAAGAAAGCGCGGCCTTTTCTTTGGGCTCATTGGTTTCGCTCAGGGCTCACGCTGAAAAGAAACGGGCGGCGGAAAATCGCTTTACTTGCGCTTTGCGCATTGTCAAAGACAAACGGCGCGGCCCCACCTGGAATTATGAAGAACTCTACACCGGGCCGGCTGGCTTGTGTTGATTTACCGGCTTTTCCGCTCCAGCTCTTACTTCAATGCCATCCCGAGTGGCGCGCTTATCCCGCGGCGGTGGTGGCCGAAGACAAGCCGCAAGGATTGGTTCTGTGGGTCAACGAAAAAGCCCGGCAACAGGGCGTGCTCCCTGGCTTCCGTTATGCTGCGGCGTTTTCTCTGGCCAATGGACTGCGCGCCGGCGAAGTCTCTCCGGCCGACAGTAAAAAAGCGATTGCAGAATTAGCTCAGCGGCTGATGCGCTTTACTCCCGAAGTCGAGCCGTCGGCTGACGAGCCCGGTGTTTTCTGGCTCAACGGCGCCGGCTTGCAGCGTCTCTATGATTCGCCGCGACAATGGGCCTACATCATTCACAAAAATCTGCGCGCGCAAGGATTCACAGTAAATCTGGCGGTCGGCTTCACGCGCTTCGGCAGCTATGCCGGCGCTAAAGCGAGAGAAGGCATCACGGTCTTTCGCGATTCCGCCGAGGAGCAGAGCGTCGCGCGCGAAGTGCCGCTGAGTCGATTGAACATCGAGCCCGAGTTCCGTGACACGCTTTTGAAGCTCGGTATCAAAACCGTCGGCGCTTTGCTTTCGCTCCCGCCGGGCGGACTGCGTGAACGTTTTGG